>JAUTCQ010000003.1 GCA_030673845.1 Verrucomicrobiota bacterium JB022 | reverse complement strand
GGATCGGATGCTTCGCCGGAATCAACGACTCCAGGTTGATCAACGCCACCGCATCCAACTGTCTCGACACCTTACCGCGCATACCCACAGCTTATCTATGCCGCTGCCCCGGAAAAGGACTTTTTCAGCAGGGTGCTAGGTATTGAGAACGTTCGATGGCGAGATCGACAGGCACATCGTCGATCGTGTAGCGAATTCGGCGTTCTGGCGACTCAGGAGGTCCCGGTGGATGGGGAACCGGTTCGGGCTCTGAAGGGTCGCCTTCAGCTCCGAAGGGCGGCGGTTGTGGCTCCTCTCCGCTTCCTGGCTTAGAATCTTCTGGCGGTAAAATAGGATCATCCGGCTCCGGCTGATAAACTTCGACCGGTTCACCATCAAACTCCGGGTCCTGAAATAGAGCCGTAGCCCCCTTGAAGTCCATGACAGTGAAGAAGAGTTTGCCGTAGTCCTCCCGAATTCGTGTGCCCCGCCCGAGGATCTGCTTGAATTGCGTTAACGATTTAATGGTTTGATCGAGTACGATCAACTTGCAGGTCTTGGCATCGACACCGGTGGAGAGCAGCTTCGAAGTCGTGGCGATGACTGGATAGGGCTCGTCGTTATCGATGAAGTAGGACAACTGAGCTTTACCCTCCTTGTCGTCTCCAGTAATGCGGACGACGTAGCGGCGGTTGCCGACAGCCTCTGGGATCAAGTTGACCAGAGCCTGCCGCATACGCTCTGCGTGAGGCTGATCATCACAAAAGATGATCGTTTTGGACAAAGGGTCTGTCTTTTTCAGAAATTCCCAGACACGCTGCGCCACAAACTCCGTGCGCTGGGTAAGGATCATTTCCCGGTCAAAATCTTTGGTGTTGTAGAGGCGCTGCTCGACAGGTCGGCCATGTTTATCGACCTTCCCTTTCTCTGGAGTATATCCAAGGGCATCGACATCTGACACCACCCGAATGACACGATAGGGAGCAAGGAAGCCGTCTTCGATGCCTTGCTTCAAAGAGTAGGTATAAATGGGAGAGCCGAAATATTTGTAGTTGAACTGAGGTTCCTCGATGAGAATGCGCTGATTCTCTTTGTCTTTCACCGTCTTCTCTTTAGGCGTAGCCGTCAGGCCTATATGGGTGGCGTTCTGGAAGTAATCGAGGACTTCCCGCCATGCAGAGTCTTCAGTGGCACTGCCGCGGTGACACTCGTCGATCACAACAAGGTCGAAAAAATCTTCAGGAAATTGGCGGTAGATCTGCTTCCATTCAGCGCTCCCAGTCACCGCCTGATAAAGGCACAGGTATATCTCGTAGTTACGCTTGACGGTCCGGTTCGTGATCTTGTGCATCACCTCTCCGAAAGGCGCGAAATCCTGCTGAATGGTTTGATCGATCAGGATGTTTCGGTCAGCAAGAAAAAGGATGCGCTTCTTGTGCTTTGCCTTCCAGAGACGCCAGATGATTTGAAATGCGGTGTACGTCTTGCCGGTTCCTGTTGCCATTACCAGCAGAAGCCTTTGGCGTCCTTTGGCGATCTCAGCGACTGCTCGATTGATCGCGACCTTTTGGTAGTAGCGTGGCTCCTTGCCGGAGCCGTCGGTATGATAAGGAACGGTGAATAGCGTCTTTTGTTGCTTATTTTCAATGCCCTTCCACTGACAATACTTTGACCAGAGCGACTCGAAGCCAGGAAACTCTTCGTTACTCAGCTCAAGCTCAGTAGAAGCAAAAAGTCCTGTAAAATCGTGAAGTAGAAATCCGTCACCGTTGGAACTGAAAGCGAAAGGCACATCAAGCATTTCCGCGTAAGCCATCGCCTGCTGCATGCCGTGGCTGACTTCGTAGATATTGCGCTTAGCTTCTATGACAGCCAACGGAACGTTCGGACTCGCGTATATCACATAATCTGCGCGCTTTGGCCCTCCGGTTACGTCTGGATTCTGTATGCGTGAGACCAGATTGCCTCTGACCATGACGCGGCCCGCCGTGAGGTTCACTTCCTCGCGAAACTGGGAAGCGCTCCATCCGGCCCTCAGAATGGCAGGGGTTATATACTTGGAGCAAATATCCCGCTCACTGAGGTCCTTCTTGGTCATCGCTTTTCTCCTCATGCCTGCGATTTAGAAAAGCGGGAAAACAACAGACCGAAGCGGTGCATTCTCTCCGCGATCCAACCAGATGTTGCCCGATCAGCTGACTGGGTAAGCAACTGCTCCTGAGACTTCGGGCGATATGCCGTATAAGGCTTCTTGCTTGTCAGCTCCTGACCTATGGTGACGGCAAATAACGTCGGCTGTTCATCCTGTAGGAGGGCGCAAAGGCGCTGCCGAGATTCGCTTGCACCCGCAAGCAAGCAGCTGAGCGAGGTGCCAGTGAGGCCGATGTATCGGGCAAGCTGAATCTCCGTCGAGCTTTCTCGCTCAATTAGAAGTTGGCTCGCATCGCCACGGATTGGCATGCCATGCAAAATGCCAAACGCAGCTATTGAGCGTCAATCTTTACGTGTGTAAACCAAAAAGCGGATGCTCAATCACCCCCGCCAACACCAAGATCGCCCGCCGATACGCCTCCGGCAGCTCCGTCCACTTCTCGACCAGCCGAGCCAGGTCTGGACACACCGCGCCAGCGCGTTGTGGACCTATGTGTGGACATGGCTCATGGGCGAATTCGCAAGTTACAAATCCAGACGCTTACGGAACTGGCAAGAGGCTCGATTCCCTGCGCACCAGAGCTCACAAAGCCTGTTTCGCTAATCATCTTCAAGCTCTGGATTAGCTTTCGATTTGCCAAATATTTGCCTATTTTGCTGCAAAAAGCTGCATTTCCATGCGTATGACCTCTGCTTCTATGGCTTGCAACGTGTTGCCAGCTATAATGAATCCTCGTGAAAATCGATGATCGGCGCAGGCGCGTTCAAGCCTCACCTCCGCTACTTTTCGTCGATAGGGTAAAAATGCTTTGCAGCTAGGACAGGAGCATTGACAAACGGCACCGTCCATATGCAATTGCGCTTATGGCGCGCAAGAAGGTAGCGAAACGGGTCAGGTTTGAAGACATCCTCGGCACGCATTCGAACGCAGATGACTGCGAAGGCTTGCTGGCTTTTCTGCAAAGCCTGCTCCCCAGTCAATTGCAAACGTGGTTGGCTAGCGCCTTGGGGTCGACGGTGGTGGCGAGCATCGCACCGCAAGCCGCCGTCGTTTGGGCAGCCTTGATCCTTCTCGCAAAATTTAAGGAACGCGCGGCAGCGCAGCAAGAGCAGGCCCAACAGGAGCAAACCCTTGGCGAATTCCTGCAAGAACTGCGCGCGCTCAAGGATGAGGACGAGATCACCCGGTTGTTTATGGCGGGGGACGCCGGTCGTACCGCCATCCTGATCCGCCGGGCCGAAGCCGGTGAACTCGACTGGAAAGCTCTCGAGCCGCAGAAAAACAGCCCTTCTGCCCCAGCCGTAGAACTCTACAAGGCCTTGAAGCGCGAGCAGGAAGCGCGACCGGAAGAGTTCGCACGTCTCACCGAGCGAATCGACGCTCTGCCGGAGAGATTCCGCCGCATCCTCAGCGATGAGCTTCAAGAGGCGCTGCAGAAGATCAAGGACGCTTACAAGTCTGAGGGGCGGATCCTCACCTTCCAGGATTTCCGCGAGCTTCCGATTTTGACCTCGAACACGATTTTCGGGCGGGAAGCGAAACGGTGCGAGCTACAGGACGCGATCCTGGATCTGGCCAAAGAACCATTTCTGGAGCGCCGGAACTGCGTGCTGGTGGAAGGCCCGGGCGGCATCGGTAAATCACACCTCATCGCTTCCGCTGTCTTTGAACTCAGCCAGCACCCGGAGTTCGCCACGCTCTTTCCCAATGGCCTCTTCTATCACGAATTCCGTCCCATCATCAAGGCGGACGAGGAGCACTTCGAGGAACGCGCCATACGCGAAATCCCACTGGACTCGCCCGGGGTGGCATTGGCTGAAGCCCTCTTCAAGGCGTATTTCCGCCCTACAGAAAAATCCGTCTGGTATGACGAGGAAGCGAAGGCCTTCAGCCCGGCCTTCTGGCAAGAGGTCGACCGACCGGGCCGCCTCGTTATCCTCGACAGCGCCGAAGTATTCGAAAACCTGGCGACTATCGTCGGACGCCTCAGCCGGACCACCCTCGTCTTCGGGGTTCGGCCTCCCGACCGGAAGCGACCCCAAAACTTTCCTCACGCCCGCATCGACTTAGAAAAACTCGGGCTCGACGACGCCGTAGCCATCCTGCAAGACCGTAGCGGCCTGGATGACGAGCATCTGACTCTCCTGCGCGAATTGGCTGAAAAGGTCAACGGCTACCCTCTGGCTCTGGCCACGCTCGGCAATACCATCGGCCAAAGCGAACTGCCCGCACTGACCCTTAAGCGGCTCCATGAGAGAGCCCAACACTACGATTTCAGCCAGCTCGGCGCGCCAGGCGAGGAGTCCAGACTGTACAACCTCTTCGACATCCAGGCCGACTACTACCCTACCGACTGCAAGGCCCTGCTGCCCCTTTTCGCCTTCGCCCCCTTCATCCGCATGCCTGCGGCGGTGCTGGTCGCGAGTTGCTTCACCGACGATAAGCAGCCGCTCCTTGACGCGATCCCAGACGTGGAGGCAGCCTTCACCGCATTGGCGAAAATGGCACGCCTTGGGATTGTAGAAAGCGAGTCCGACTATACGCTTCCAGAAAGGCCAGAGACCTACTACACGATTTGCCACGGCCTTTTTTACGGATGGCTACAAAGCAAATACCTGCAGGGGAATTCGCCTCCAGGCACACTGCTCGACCGATTCGTGGATCGAGAGTGCACCTACATCGAAGAGGCAATAGTGCAGAACGCGCATGGGTGGATCGACCCGCAGGATCTCACCGAAAGGGCCCTGAAAGTAAATAATATCTGCAATCGTTTCACTTCAGCACAAGCTTCATATACACAGTGGGTATTAGCCGTGGCTTACAAAAGCGCGCGCAAACGGGCAGAAGCGCTACAGGCGTACAAAAAACATCTAGAGCTTGTTACACACATCGAAACGGCAACCAATATTGCCATTACCTACGACCACATTGGTGTAATTCATTATGAAGAACAGCAGTGGGCGAATTCACTTAAGGCATTCAAAAAAGCTATCCAGCTCAAACGCAGCTCAAAAAACTATAAACTCCTATGCGGAACATACCATAACATCGGCATGGTTTATGCGGAACAACATCGATGTAGAAGGGCACTCATAGCATACAAACTTGCCCTCAAATACAGTCCGGAAGACCGCATGGGAACCATTTATAACTCAATCGGAAACCTTTATAGTGATCAGGAAAAATGGCCAAAGGCTTTGGAATCGTACCAAAAATCCCTTAACTATAGACAGTGTAAAAATACTGGCACAGCCTATCATAACATAGGCCTAGTCCACGAAAAACAACATCACTGGAAAGAAGCGATACAGGCATATCGAAGCTCCGTCGAATTCAATGAACGTACTGGCATGCTTCACTTACTGGGTTTAACATACTACCGAATGGGAGCGGTCTTTGAGAATGAGGAACAGTGGCCCGAGGCGGTCCAAGCATATCAAAATGCGATTAAGGCTTATAAGCGAGTGGGCGACATCGAAAAAACTTGCAGTATCTATGCCGAGATTGGATTAGCACTCTATAAGCAAGGTCAATGGCCCCAAGCACTGCAAGCATATCAGAATCAATTAACAATCGTTTCGAGCGATAAAAACTCTGAATACAAACAAGGCCAGATTTACCAAAAGATCGGGATAATATATGAACAGCAACACCTATGGAATGAAGCGATTCGAGCTTACCAATATGTAGTTAAATCAAATCAACTCGCCGGCAGGCTCCATGATCTCGGCGAGACCTATTACCAGATCGGGAGGGTGCATCAGGAGCAGCACCAATGGCCTGAGGCGCTGCAGGCCTTCCAGCAAGCTCTCGAAGCCGACCAACGCGCCGGCAGGCTCCGTGAGCTCGGCGAGACCTATTACCAGATCGGGAGGGTGCATCGGCAGCAGCACCAATGGCCTGAAGCGCTGCAGGCCTACCAGCGAGCTCTCGAAGCCGACCAACGCGCCGGCAGGCTCCGTGAACTCGGCGAGACCTATTACCAGATCGGGAGGGTGCATCAGGAGCAGCGCCAGTGGCCCGAAGCGCTGCAGGCCTACCAGCAAGCTCTCGAAGCTCACCAGCGCGCCGGCAGGCTCCGTGAGCTCGGCGATACCCTCGCACAACTGACGGTGTTGTTCGCTCAGAAAGCAAACGATCCCTCAGCACGAGAAGATGGCGATGCGCAATCCGCAGCCGGGTGTGCATTAAAGGCTTTTGAAAACTTCTCAGAGCACCAGCCACACGTGCTGGGTTTTTGGATAAGCTACGCCTACTGGGTAGCAAAGCAGTTTTTGCCCGACAAATCGGGCAAGCTTGGAGAGCTCTGGGAATTGCTGGAAAATATCTTCGAGCAAAACCCGGGGCTCAAGGAACAGCTGGACACAATGGAGTAGCAAGCCGCCGAGAGCCCAACCAGCCCCAAAGCCACTCCTCCCTCACGGCGCGAAGGCACAAAAAGCACGCCGGGCGGGGCCTGGGAGGTGCGTGGGGGCTTCAGCGTGAATGTGAACGTCAGCTCAGGGGGCGACGAAGCGCCATTGCTGGTTGGGGCTGGTGTTGCTGAAGTATTGCTTCATCTCGGCTCCGTTGCTCGTGGAGCCTTCGGTATCAAGGCATTTGCCGGTCGTGCGGTTGACAAGCTTATAGTAGCCGCCGCCCATCGGCCCACGGCGGAGCCGTCGCTGCTATTGCCGAGGGTGTCGAGGAACTTGCCACCGGTGACGCACTGCAGCTTGCAATAGCCGCCGCTGTAGGTGACGACCCAGCGCTGGTTGACGCTCGTGTTGTCGGTGTACTGCGAGATGATCGCGCCATCCGCCGTGGAGCCGTAGTTGTTGAGCATCTTGCCGTTGACGCGGTTTTGCAGGCTGTAGGTGCCGGGCGAAACCGTCTGCTGGGGGATGGTGACGTCGTCGGCCACGGGCCAGCCGTTGATCCAGCTGAGCGTGGTGACCCGCAGCTTGGCGTTGCCGTTGTCATTGCCATTGTAGTAGTAGTAAGTCAGCTTGCCTTCGCC
This sequence comes from Verrucomicrobiota bacterium JB022, assembly GCA_030673845.1. NCBI lineage: Bacteria > Pseudomonadati > Verrucomicrobiota > Verrucomicrobiota bacterium JB022. The sequence goes on along the minus strand of JAUTCQ010000003.1, from coordinate 294,614 downwards.
GATACCCACGTGGCCGGGGCCGAAATAGCGGCCGTCCTGGTTGGGCAGGAAGACGCTGCCCCCGCCGTTGGAGACGCTCACGCCGTTTTTGTCGACATACGTGCCGGTGACGCTGGTCGAGCGCGCCACCACGGTGTAGTAGCTGCTGTTGACGCCGTTGCAGCAGAGCCCGCATTGGAAGAAGAGGTAGTAGTAGCTACCATTCTTGATCAGGTAGGGGGCTTCGACCTGACCGGGCATAAGGTCCCAATGGCTGTTGCCCGAGCGTAGGCCGGGTCGTGGTGCTGAGCTGGATCAGGTCGATGCCGGTCTGCCAGTTACCGTAGGTCATGTAGAGGCTGTTGCCATCGCGCAGGATAGCAGGGTCGATGGCGTTGTTGCCGGCTACGATGAGGCCACGATCCGTCCATGGTCCGGCCAGGTTGGATGCGGTGGCCAGTCCGATGGCGGCCGGTGCCCCATTGCCCGCGCAGGAGTAGAAGAGGTAGTACTGGCCGTTCATCTGGATGACTTCGGGGGCCCAGAAAAACCCGTTGAAGCCGCTGACGTAATTGGCGGGCTCCCCAGCTCCGCATACATCTGCTCAACCTCCTCCTCCAGATCCACCAACACAGAGTCGACCAGCTGCTTGACCCGACGGATCGGATGCTTCGCCGGAATCAACGGTTCCAGGTTGATCAACGCCACCGCATCCAACTCTCTAGAAACATTACCGCGCATACCCACAGCTTACCAAGGCCGCCGCCCCAGAAAAGGGGCTTTTATTAGAAGCGGCTTCAAAACTTCATCCTAGGCATCGTTAGCATAATGCAGGCGATCATGAAGAAGGCCTAGTAGATATTGAGGTTGTGCTCATGGCGCACGAGTAGCCTGCGGAAAGATCCGAACCAAGCGAAAGTGCGCGCAGCGCAACCGCATCGAGCGATTCTTCAACCGCCTCAAACAATTCTGCCGCATTCCTATATTTGAAATAATTCGTCAACACCGCCTAAACACGCCACGGCAGCGCGTAGTGGACCCATTCCCTCCACACCACAATCCGCAAGGCTGTTTTGTTAATCGTCTTTGAGAGTAAGATTAGCTTTCGATTTGCCAAATATTTGCCGATTTTATTGCAAAAAGCTGCATTTCCATGCGTATGGCCTCCGTTTTTCAGGCTTGCAATGTGTTGTCAGCTAAAGGCTAATGAATTCTCATGAAAATAGATGATTAGCGCAGTCGCGTTCGATTCCCTCCCACACCTCGCGGACACAAAAAACCCTCGCTAGTAGCGAGGGTTGACAGTGCATGTCTTGTGGAGTGCTGCCCTGACTTGATCCACATCGAAGCGGACAAGGTGGCCGATCTTGATGTAGGGAATCGTTCGCTGGGCCTGCATCTGGCGCAGCCAGCGAATCGAAGGTCGGCAGGCCGGATCGAACAGAGCCTCCAGCAGCCCTTCTGCGTCCACAAGCTTGGGAGAGTCTACCGTAGTTTCAGCGAATGTCTTCATACTGCCCTTGAATACGCCTGCGGACGTATGTTTTCCGAGGACCAGTGAGGATCACGAACCTTTTCTGACATATCTGCCCTCTTCTTTTCGCCATTGGGGGGCAGAAACACCTTTGGGCATGATCTGCCAGAAGTCGTCCGCCTCTTGAACGCTTTTCAGGTCCAGATAATGTTTGCGGATTACGTCTTCTGAATTCCCTGCCTGCAAAGCAGCGTCACCCACGGATCGAAATGCCCCAACTGTCATCGAAATGTAGGTGTGGCGCATCACATCAGCAGCCAAGCGCCATTCCTTACGAACGCCTTCCAACAGGTATTTGAAGCAACGAGGTGGTAAAATAGGATAGCGATCAAGCGGGTATGCCTCCAACCAGGCGCGCAAGTTGGGCTGGATTTTAACCACCCGCTTTTCATTCACTTTGGATACCGAGGGCTCGATCAGGATTACCTCCGTGTCCAGACGGACATGCCGAGGCAGGAGCTTTCCGATCTCACCATCCTTCCAGTCCGGGCGAATTCCCGCAAACAACGTCAACGCGTAGTACGGGACCATGTATCCGGGTTCCCCCTGCCAGCTGCCATTCTTTCGCTGAAAGCCTCGATACTCTTCCAGCCAGTGCATCAGCTCGCGGGCTTGCACCGCCCTCAGAGTTTCCGCCGTGCCCCGAGCCTTTTTGATTTTGAACTGTGGCACGTCCTTGACGGGATCTTCAGCTAGATATTTTTTCGACAGGCAAAACTTGAAGAAGGTGCTCAAGTAGCCGCGCCGGTTGTTCCAGGTCTTGAGAGAAGGAACCGCCACCGAACGCCCCAGAGGACTGTCGAGATAGGCCTTCAGCTCCTCCGCCCTGACTTCACCGATGATTCGCTCACCAAAGAGCTGGCGAAACTTCTCCAACTCGATCCGAATCGCGCGCTCTTGTCTGCCGCTAATGATACCGCGCTCTTTTTCGCGCCAACGCTCATCCAGGTATTCAGCGACTGCCTCCGGCACCTGCTTTTGCTCACTGGCCTCCTTGTAATGCTCGAGAAGGTAGTTTACCGCAAAGGTGAGACTCTTCGCTGAGCCCGCCTTCTTGAGGATGTTTACGGCCGCAATGGCATCGCGATTCTGGTCATGGGTAAGGGTCGTCCAGACACTCTGGCCATCGGATACTTCATTGAGCGCCCGGATCTCGAGTCGCTGACGCTCGGCCACAGCTTGAGCTCGCGTCGAGTAGTTGCGGCGAATGCGGTCGCCATTTAAGGTGCCGGACAAGCGCCAGACCTCTTCGCCGCTGGGGTTGGTGAAGCGGCTGATCTTAAATTTGTTTCTCGCCATCGATTTGCCAAATTTGCCAATCCATTTTGGCAAATCCTCAGCAAGAGTCGCTAAAATACTGGTGCGGGTGGCGGGAATCGAACCCGCATCCCAAGCTTGGAAGGCTCGTATACTAGCCGTTGTACTACACCCGCTTAGATGTTATCCCCGACCGACGGAAAAGGTCGGAAACGAGTGAGATTGGAGAAAGGAGCGCGGAGCGTCAATCCAAACCTTCGGCCAGTCAGTGTTTTTGAGGCTGGGGCTTAACCAAGGGGCGGAAGTGACGCTTAAGAAGGCAGTAAATGCTTTCCAACCTCCAGCACGGCCTCTACGGTCGACCTGTTAGGACTGCGCTACCTTATCCTGTGAAACTGACGTCATGGCAATGATCACTGGCACTGCAACGGCGACGGCTTCGGCGTCGACCGTGCGCAAAAGCAATTCATTTTTCGAGAACCAACGGCTGGCAAAACAGCGCGTCTACGAGAAGAAGGCGAAGACCAAGAAGATCGCCCTCGCAAAGCTGACGACGTTTACCCAGCAGCTTTCGGCCATGCTGGAAGCGGGCCTGCCGCTGGTGCAGGCGCTGGAGGCTCTCCAGGACCAGACCGACGACCCGGTGTTCCGCATCGTCATCCGCAATGTGAAGGTGGATGTGGCGAGCGGCACGGCCTTTAGCGAGGCGTGCGCGAAGTACCCCAAGGCATTCCCCAACCTCTTCGTCTCGATGGTGGAGGCGGGTGAAGCGTCGGGCGGCCTGGGCTCGCTGATGCACCGCGTATCGGTCTATTTCGAAGACACGGTGAAGCTGATGCGTCACGTGAAGGGCGCGATGACCTACCCGATCTCAGTCATGGCGATCGCCATCGGCCTGATCGCGGTGCTGATGGTGTTCGTGATCCCGGTGTTCAAAGACATGTTTGTGAGCTTCGGCTCCGACCTGCCGGCACCGACGCAGATGCTCTTCGACCTGTCGATGTTCATCAAGAGCTACATCATCCACATCATCGTTGCGGGTGCGGTGGTCGCCTTTGCGATCAAGAAATACGTGGCCACGCCCAAGGGGCGCCGCGTGCGCGATCAGGTGGTGCGGCGGATGCCGATTGCCGGGGCTCTGATGCGGGAAGTCTCGGTCTCCCGCTTTACACGCACGTATGCGATCCTGCTGCGGGCGGGCGTGCCGATCTTGCGCGCGATCGAGATCGTCTCGCGGGCCTCGAACAACACGTATATCGAAGACGCGTGCGTGAAGATCAACCGTCAGATTTCGCAGGGCGGCCAGCTCTCCGAGATCATTGCGGAGGAGAGCTACTTCCCGCCGGTGGTGAAGCACATGGCGCGCGCCGGCGAGCAGACGGGTAATGTCGACGGCATGATGAACAAGGTGGCCGACTTTTATGACGAAGAAGTGCAGGTCAAGGTGGAGTCGCTGACTCGCCTGATGGAGCCGTTGCTGACGTGCTTCCTTGGGGTGGTGATCGGTGCTATCGTGATGGCCATGTTCCTCCCGATCTTCAACCTGGCGGCGACAGCAATGAACGCCAGTTAGGCTGCCCTACCCTCTTTACGCGAAAAGGCGCGACTGGATCTACCGGTCGCGCCTTTTCTGTGAAAATTGGACGGGCAGTGACTACTTGAGCCCTTGCTGCCAGCGGTCGTGCAGCTTTTTCACGATCGCGTAATCGGTATGCGTCACTTTGCCGCGCGGCAGGTGGCGGTCGAGCAGCTCGAAGAGGTCTTCCCAGTCGCGCTCGTCGGGCTTGTAAGGCTCACGGGGCTCGTGGCGGGTGCGGTGGATGATCCAGGAGGCGTCTTCGCGCACCAGCTTGAAGGTGAGGTGCACGCGCTTGCCGGTTTCATCGTCGCGGCGGTTCCAGCCGACATCGAAAGTCATCGTCTTGGTCGTTCGTGGGTTAGCGGCTGGAGCGGATCGTGCGGATCTGCTCAAAGAGGTTGCGAGCTTCCTGCGCGGCGGCATCGGCAAAATCGCTGCCATTGCTGGCGTAGAGGATGCCGCGCGAGCTGTTGATCAGCAGGCCGCCTTCGGGGGTGGAGCCGGCCTTGAGCACGGCCTCAAGGTCGCCGCCTTGGGCACCGATGCCGGGCACGAGCAGGGGCAGCGTTGGGGCAATCTCACGCACGCTGGCGAGCTCTCCCGGGTAGGTTGCGCCGACGACGAGGCCCACATTGTCGTGGCCGTTCCACTCCTGCGCCGCCAGCTCGGCCACACGCTCGTAGAGCTTCTTGCCGTCTCCGATGTCGAGGTTCTGGAAATCGCCGCTACCGGGGTTGGAGGTCTTGCAGAGCACGATGACGCCGCGGTCCTGGTAGGCGAGGAAGGGCTCGAGGGAGTCGCCGCCGAGGTAAGGGTTCACCGTCACCGCATCGGCCCCGTAGACCTTGAAGGCTTCGAGGGCATAGCGCTCGGCCGTGCTGCCAATGTCGCCACGCTTGCTGTCGAGAATCACCACCTTGTCGGGGTAGCGCTCGGCGATGTAGGCGATGGTGTCGCGCAGGTCGTCGAGGGCATCTGCCGCCGCGTAGTGAGCGAATTGCGGCTTGTAGGAGCACGCATAGGGAGCCGTGGCGTCGATGATCGCCCGGTTGAACTCGAGGATCGGGCGGTCGGCCTGCTGGATGGCGGCCGGGAACTTGGCGGGCAAGGGATCGAGCCCCACGCAGAGGAGGGATTGGCTGCGTTCCCAGGCGACGGCGAGGCGTTCACGAAAGGTCATGGCGTCAGCAAATGCGCCCCACCGCCAGAGGCCAGCTTTTTCTTGCTCTTGGGCTCTCCAGCTCGCGCCAAAAAGAAAGAGGGGGCCGTAGCCCCCTCTCACCCCTTATGAACCCTGATTAATCCTTATCTCTCAAAAGAAGTAACTTACTGCACCAGCGTCACCTTGCCGGTCTCGAGGCTGTAGACGGCGCCGATGATGCGGAGGCGCCCATCGTGCTCGAGCTGCGCGAGGGCTTCGCTGCGCTGGCGGATGTCGGCCACGGTGCGCTTCACGTTCTCGGCCACCACTTCATCAACGAAGGCATGGTTGTGGGAGTCGGCATGCGCGTGGTCGCCATGGTGGGCTTTGACGCTTTCCACCGCCGGCTCGATCTCGTGCAACAGAGCGGTCAGGTTGCCCATTTGCACGTGGTCGATCGCGCCCTTGACGGCGCCGCACGATTCATGGCCGAGCACGAGGATGACGCGCACGCCAGCCACCACCGCGGCGTATTCCATCGAGCCGAGTTGGTCGACGCCTTCGACATTACCGGCCACACGGCCCACGAACACGTCGCCGAGGGCTTGGTCGAACACCTGCTCGGCGGGCACTCGCGAGTCGATGCAGGAAAGGATGTAGGCCTTGGGATACTGGCCGTTGACGCAGGCGTGACGGCGTGCCGGCAGGTCGCGCGGCGTCAGGTGGTTTTCCATGAAGTGCGCATTGCCGACCAGCAGATCGGCCAGCACCTCATCGGGGGTCAGGTGAGACTGAGCTTCCTTGCTCAGGGGCAAGTCCTGCGAGGCAGGGTTGGCAGCCAGCGCGGCAGCAAACGCAAAAAAGGAAAGCGAAGCGAAAAGTTTCATCAACACCTTAAATCGGCGCCCGCCCGCCCCAAATAAGGCTTACCACCCTGGGTATTTATGCGTTGGATTTGTAAAAAACAAGGCGGACCCTTTTGAGCCCGCCGGAAATATGCTGAAAAACGTTAAGCCGTATCCTCAGTCCACCGAGCGGCTGACGTTCACGCTCATGAACAGGGCCGAGGTGTTGAGTTGCTGGTCGTAGGGGTAAGCTGACTTGTTAGTCTGCCTCGCCCCAACCCCACCCGCTTGACTTCCGCCTCCCGACCCGCTTTACTGCGCTTTCCATGAGTCACACCACGCCAACCTTTACCCTCGATTGGGAGCACCAACACGGCATGCGGGCCGCGTTGCTGGGTCTTGGGCTGGCGCTGCTTCTCCCCGGTGGGGGAGCTTAAATGAAGGTGCCCGGCTGGCGCGGGCGCGGCAGACAATTCGCCAGATATTCCTGACTCAAGTCCCTTCCATGTGTGGGGCTTTCCGGTGGCGCGAGGTGCGCTTCACAGTTGCCATCGGCTGCAAGATGATATGACCATGACGGACCCGTCTTTTCTTCGGTTCGTCCTTCCCGCATTTACCGAGAGAGAAAGTTTTTACCATGCAACGTGCTCCCATCACGAAATACCGCCCCTACCCGACCGTCCAGTTGCCCGACCGGCAATGGCCCAACCGGGTGATCGACCGTGCGCCCATCTGGTGCAGCGTCGACTTGCGCGACGGTAATCAGGCGCTGCCGATCCCCATGTCGGTCGCCGAAAAACTGGAGTATTTCGACCTGCTGCTGCGCATCGGGTTCAAGGAAATCGAGATCGGCTTCCCCAGCGCGAGCGACACCGAGTTTCGCTTTGCCCGCCGCCTGGTGGAGGAAAACCGCATCCCGCCGGATGTCGCCGTGCAGGTGCTGGTGCAGTGCCGCGAGGCCTTGCTGCGCCGCAGCTTTGAGGCGATCGACGGCGCGCCGACCGCGATCATCCACTTTTACAACAGCACCAACCCGCTGCAGCGCCGTGTGACGTTCAACATGTCGAAGGCGCAGATCAAGCAGATCGCCGTCGATGCGGCCAAGCTGTGCCGCGACCTGGAAAGCACCGTCAAAGGCGGCACCAAGATCCGCTACCAGTACTCGCCCGAATCGTTCAGCGATACCGAGCTGGAATACAGCCTGGAGGTGTGCGAGGCAGTGCTGGACGTGATCCAGCCGACGCCGGACAATCCGCTGATCCTGAACCTGCCCGACACCGTCCAGTACGCGACCCCCAACGTCCACGCCGACCAGATCGAGTGGTTCATCCGCCACCTGAGCCGTCGCGACAGCGTGATCATCAGCCTGCACACGCACAACGACCGGGGCACGGGTGTCGCCGCGACCGAGCTGGGCCTGATGGCCGGGGCCGACCGCGTCGAAGGCACCTTGTTTGGCAATGGCGAGCGCACCGGCAATCTGGACATCGTGACGGTGGCGCTGAACATGTACAACCACGGCGTCGACCCGAAGCTGGACTTCGGCGACTTGCCCGAAATTCGCAGCGTGTATGAGCGTGTGACGCGTATGAGCGTGCACGACCGCGCCCCCTACGCCGGCGACCTGGCCTACACCGCCTTCAGCGGCAGCCACCAGGACGCCATCCGCAAGGGCATGGCCGCCCGCGCCCAGGAGATCGAAGAGGCCCCGCACGTTCAGGGCCAGAGCGCCGACGACAGCATCTTGTGGCAGGTGCCCTACCTGCCGCTGGACCCGCACGACATCGGTCGCAGCTACCAGGCGATCATCCGCATCAACAGCCAGAGCGGCAAGGGGGGAGTGGCCTACGTGCTGGAGCGGGCCTTCGGCATTGAGATGCCCAAGCTGATGCACCCGGAGTTTGGCCTCGTCGCTACGACCTTGGCCGACCGCGAAGCGAGCGAGCTGACGGCCGACCAGATCAAGGACGCTTTCTATCAGGAATACACCGGCCGCACCAGCCCGCTGGAGTTGGTCGAGTACGACCTGCGCCGCAGCAACGGCAGCTACCACAAGATGGAGCTGGACGTGAAGGTGCGCTGGAAGGGCAAGGACTACGCTTTGAAGGGCGCGGGCAACGGCCCCATCTCGGCCTTCGTCAATGCGCTGGACGAAGCGGGTTGGAAGAACTTCAAGCTGATGGACTACTCGCAAAAGGCCCTGACGAAGGGCTCTGCCGCCGAGGCCGCCAGCTTTATCTGCCTGCAGCGCGAAGACGGCCAGCTCTTCTGGGGCGCCAGCATCGAGGTAAACGTCGAATACGGCGGCATGCAGGCCTTGGTCAGCGCCTTCAACCGCGCCCACAGCGACGACGCCATCGTGCTCGACACCACTTCCGGAGCCCAGCAGTAACGCCGCATGAACGGACCGCTCCCCTCCCGCTTCCTGCCTGCCGATTTCGATGCCCGCCGCCCGGTTGCCGTGGTGGCGGGTCAACGCGACTACCCGTGGCTCGTCGTCCAGGCGATGCGGGCGGCGGGGGTGCCGGTGCGGTTGATCGAGCTGGCGGGCGAGACCGACCCCGCCCTGGTCGATACGTTCCCCGAGCGTGAACGCGCCACGATCAAGGTCGGCCAGATCGGCAAGATGCTGAAAGCGCTCCAGCAACTGCAGGCGGGCTATTGCCTCTTCGTGGGGCAAGTCACCCCCGGGCGGCTCTTCAAGGATCTCTCGCCCGACTTGAAGGCGATCACGCTGCTGGCCACGCTGAAGGAGCGCAACGCCGAGACGATCTTCGGTGCCCTTGCTCGCGAGGTGCAGAAGATCGGCGTCACGATGCTCGACGCGCGCGCGTTCATGGACGGCCAGCTCGCGCGGCCCGGCGTGATGACCGGCGGCTCGCTGCAGGCCAAGGCTGGCTACATCGAGCACGGCATCCGCATTGCCAAAGAGATGGCCCGCCTCGATGTGGGCCAGGGAGTCGTCGTGCGGAAGGGCACTGTGCTGGCGGTCGAAGCGTTTGAGGGGACCGACGACATGCTGGCCCGCGCCAACAAGTACAAGACCGAAGGCCTCATTTTCGTAAAAACGAGCAAGCCCGGCCAGAATCCATATTTTGACTGGCCCGTCTTCGGCCACCGCACGTTGGAATCGATGCGCACCGCAGGGATCCAGACGGCTGCCCTGGAGGTGGACCGCGTCGTGATCCTGCAGCAGGAGGCCGTCTTGCGGCAGGCACGCGAATGGGGCATCGAACTCTACGGCTACACCGGTGCCTAAGCACGCAGCCTGATCGGATTCAGCAGCTTGGGACACCCGCCCTCCTGGGCCAACGGCCTCACTCGAAGGGGCTTTCGGTGCAAAGAAAGCCATTTTTTTCACTTCAGAGTTGCGAAACGTGAGTATTCATGGTTAACAGGCAAGTACTTGCAGACCTGCTTCCCACTACGCTCTCTCGAATTCATCTTAATAGGTAACACCGACCACTCTCAGGGGATATTATATGGCATCTGAACCGACGAAGAAGGCCACGACCAAAAAAGTCGCTGCGAAAAAGACGGCGGTAAAGAAGACCGCGGCCAAGAAAGCAACCAAGGCAGCCACCAAGGCCGTCTCGACGAACCAACCCGTGACGCCAGTCCCCGCGGTGGAAAAGCCCGCCCCGGTCAAGGAAGCTCCGGCGACCGCGGCAACGCCCGTCAAGAAGACGACCAAGAAGGCTGTGCGCAAGAGCGCTGCGAAGAAGGCTAGCACGCCTTCCGTGACGCAAGCTGCCGACGCGCCCACTACGACTTCCCCTGCCCCGCGCTCCGGCTCGGTGACGACGGTCGTCTGTAAGGTGGATATCGGCTACGGCAACCAGCTTTACATCCGCGGCGAGGGCAATGGCCTGAGCTGGGATCAAGGTGTGCTGATGGAAAACTGCGGTGCCGACGAGTGGTGCTGGTCTTCCAACCAGGTTGAGGGCGAACTCACCTTCAAGGTGCTGCTCAACGATACCGAGTGGCAACAAGGCGACGACCAGATCGTGCTCGCCGGCGCCACCATCTCGTTCAGCCCCAGCTTCTAGGAAGCCAGGCTAACCATCCATTTCCTGCCCCGCCTGCTCGCCAGTCGGGGCTTTTTTGTGTCACTTGCCCCGCAAGACCGTCTCGCCCAACGCTTCAGCCGTACGGGCACGCATGGTCTGCACAAAGCGCAGGAGCGCGGGCGAATAGTGAGTCGCATAAGGGTAGATGAGATGGATCGGGATGGGCGCAGCTTCCCACTCGGGCATCAGGCGCACCAGGCGTCCTTCCGCCAGATCATCCGCCACCACCCAGGAGGACACTACGCACGCGCCCAGGCCACGGAGAGCAGCGCTGCGGAGGGCATACAGGTTGTCGGTGCTGAAGCGGGGGCGCAGGCTGAGCCGAGTCGATTTGCCGGTAGGCGTGTGTTGCAGCAGCACGTCCTTGTAATAGTAGGTGCGCAGGGCGAGCCAGGGCAGGCGGCTGAGGTCGGCCACATCGGTGAGCGCCTCTCCACCCTCCAGCAGTTGGGGAGCGCAGACGACAATGCGCGGCACAGCGGCCAGCCGTACGGCGACGGTCAAAGGATCGCGCACTTCGCCGACGAGGATGGCGCAGTCGACCCCTTCTTCGATGAAGTTGGGCGCATAGTCCTTGAGCAGCCACTCGACCGTCACCTTGGGGTAGCGCCGCATGAACTCCGCCAGTGGGCCGACCATCAGGTGTTGACCAAAGGCATGGGGCGCGAAGACGCGTAACAGCCCTTCCGGTTCGGCATCGTCTCCCTGCAGGTCCACCTCAAAGGCCGTCCACGCGGTCAGGATCTCCTTGGCGCGTTGGTAACAGCGCTCGCCGTCTTCGCTCAGGCGCATGGAGTGAGTCGAGCGGTGAATCAGGCGACGCCCGAGCAGGCGCTCCAGCTGTTGCAGGCGGCGGCTGACGGTGGGCTGCGTCGTGCCGAGGCTCGCGGCGGCGGCGGACAGGCTACCTGCCTCCACAATGCGGACAAAGGTTTGCAGCAGGTCGAGGCGGTCGTTGCCGCCGGCAAACAGACTGGATACCGGCATAGGCTCTTTCATGCGCAACACGTATAACCATTATGCCGACGCGCCGTCTACCCAAGAACGCATCTGCCTGTATAATAGCGCTATCATGAAGGCCGACATACTGCCAGCGCATAGTCGCAACGTCCTCACCCGCAGCACGGTGCTGCTGCTTGCGACGATCACGGGCCTTGCCGTGGCGACGCTCTACTACAGCCAGCCGATGCTGGCCTTGATGGGGCGCGACCTCCACTACTCCGACGGCGTGATGAGCCTGGTGCCGATGCTCACCCAAATGGGTTATGCGGCAGGGCTGCTCTTCCTCGGGCCTTTGGGCGACCGCCATGACCGGCGGCGGATCGTGATGATCAAGGCCGTGCTGCTGATCGGTGCCCTCGTCGCCAGTGCCGCCGCGCCCTCCATGGCCGTGCTGGCGGTGGCGAGCCTCCTCATCGGCCTGACTTCGACGCTGGCGCAGGACGTCGTCTCTGGAACGGCCATGCTGGCCCCTGATCACAGCCGGGGCAAGACGGTGGGCACCGTGATGACGGGCCTGCTGCTGGGCATCCTCGTTTCGCGGGTGGTGAGCGGCTTCGTGGCCGAATACCTGGGCTGGCGCGAGATGTTTTACATCGCGGCGGCGAGCATCGGCGGGCTCCTGGTAATTGCCTGGCGGGGCATGCCGAGTACCCCCGTGCTGACTCAGTTGCGCTATGGCGCGCTGATGGCCTCGCTCGGCCACCTGTGGCAGAAATACCCGTCGGTACGTCGTGCGGCCATCGCGCAGGGGCTGGTGGCGGTGAGCTTCAGCGCCTTTTGGTCGACGCTCGCGCTGATCCTCCACGGTGAGCCGTTTCACCTCGGCAGCACGGTGGCGGGCATATTCGGCATTGCCGGGGCCGCCGGCGCGCTCATCGCCCCCTTTGCCGGCAAGCTGGCCGACCGCCACGGCCCGGAGGTGGTGACGCGCCTGAGCACGGCCTTGAGCGCCGCCTCGTTTGGCATCATGGCCTTCGCGCCGTTCTTTGCTCCGAGCCACCAAGTGTGGCTGCTGGTGGCGGGCGTGATCGGCTTCGACCTGGGGATGCAGGCCACGACCGTCTCGCACCAGACGATCATCTACGGGATCGACCCGGCAGCGCGCAGCCGCCTCAACGCAATCCTGCTCTTCGGGATGTTTGCCGGCATGTCGGCCGGGGCCGGGCTGGGTGGCTGGATCCTCGGCCAATTCGGCTGGCTGGGCGTGGTGGCACTCGCCGTCACCTCCTCCGCGCTCGCTTTTGTGGTGCGATTGACCGCGAGCACGGAGGGCGGCCCCGCCGTCGGTGCCCCGGCTACAGCTCGAAGTTAAGCGCGAAGTAGACGTTGATCCCGGGGCGCACGGCCAGCTCCGGGTCTTCGTTGAAGCTGTGATCGGCTCCACCCGCATTGGGCCACACCCAGTAGCGCTCATCGGTCAGGTTGCGGACCCCAAGGTCGAGCGACAGGTTGTCCCGCACCTGCCAATACGCGGACAGGTCGAGCACAAACGAGCTGGGCGGGATGATCAGGCCAGACCCGAGGTAGTTGTCTGACGGGTCGTCCTTGCGGGCGCGATAGGTGCCGATCAGGCGCGTGCCCCAACGGCCCGAGGGCGCGTCGTAGGCCAGGTGCCCGACCACGGTATAGGGGTCGACTTCGTCCACGCCCTCGCCGGTATTCTGGTCTTCGCCTTCGGAAAGGTTGAGCTTCAGGCCCACGGAAAAACCGTCGAGGCTCTCGCTGAGGTGGCGCAGGCGGTATTGGATGCTCAAGTCGAGCCCGTAGATGTCGACCTCGTCCACGTTCTGCGTCTGATAGGTGCTGTCGTCGACCTGCACCGTCACGAAAAAGTCTCGGTAGAAGGCGTAGAAGACGCTGGCGTCGAGAGTAACATATTCACCGTCCCGCTTCACTCCGAGGTCGAAAGAATCGCTGCTTTCCTCCGTGAGATTCGGGTTGGGTATCTGCTGAAAGTCGCCCAGGTGGTCAAAGAAGCCGACGTAGTTTTCGAGGCTGGGGTTGCGGATGCCGCGCGCATAGCGGGTCCAGACGATCGTATCGGGATTGATCTCATACTGGATGGCGAGGCTGGGCGAAATCGCGAGGTTATCGTAGTCCGGGGCAGCCGTGACGAATTCCGATTGCTCCAGAAACTCAGGGTCGTGACTCGGCTGAATCTCGTAGTATCCCGCGCGCAGGCCCAGTTGAAAGAGCCAGCGATCGACCTCCACCACGTCTTGCAGGTAAACGTCGCCCCGGATCAGGTCGGAGGGATCGAAGCCGGGCATGACGGCGCCTCTCTCCAGAGGCTTACGGTCGACGCGACGGAAGGTATTTTTCGCCCACTCCATCGAGCCTTCAAAGCCGCCGACGAAGGTATGCTCGAGCCCCCAGAAGTAGGCCTCCTTGGTCAACTGGAGGTTCAGGCCGTAAATCTCGTGATCAAAGCCGATATAGTCGTCGCGGTCGCGAGTGGTGGGCGGCGGAGCCAGTGCAGCGCTGGACTGGGTGTTGGTAAAGCTGCTCGTATCGGAGGTCTGGTAGTAGACCTTCACATCCAGCGCCTGCCACCATGCTTCGACCGGAAGCTGCTGATAGTCAAGACTCAGCCGGGTGCGCTCATCATCCGCCGTATTGAATACGTAGTAGTTGAAGGGGGAGGCCCAGGTGCGCTCGGAGGTGTTGACGTCGGTATCGGTGCTGCGCTGGAAATTCTCGGCGGTGAAGGTGAGCTGGTGGACCTCGTTGGGCGAATAACCGACCTTGCCGAGGATGTGGTTGCTCCAGGTGTCGACCGGGTTGGCGTCGATGCGGCCGCGGTCGTTCTTCACCTCGTGCCCGTTCTGGTAAGAATTGACGAGCGTGATATAGAGGGGCTCGCTCTTCCAGCCGAAGTTGGCGACGTTCTTGATGCTGTCGTCGACTTCCTGCAACAGCACGCGGTTGCGGAAGATCCACGGCCGGTCGGAGTCGATCAAGTCCTCCTGTAGCGAGCGCGTCTCGAACGCCACCACTCCGCCCATCGCATCGCTGCCAAAGAGCGTAGAGCCGGAGCCCTTCAGCACCTCAACGCGGTCGAAGACGGCGGGATCGAAGTAGTCTCGACCGTTGCCGCCGCTGAAGTTGAACTGCGGGGGCATGCGGATGCCGTCGACCGTGAGCAGCACGCGGTTGCCCTCGACCCCACGCACCCGGTAGTTGGTGAAACCGCCACCGCGATAAGGCACATACGAGTCCACACCAGTAAACTCGAACGGGATGGAGATACCCGGCTCGTAGCGCACCACGTCGCCCGCGTCCGCCCCACCCTGCCGGTTGAAGCTGTCCATATCGACAGCGACGACGCTGGCGGGGGTCTTCATGACCGGACGCTCCGTGCGGGTTGCGGTGACGGTGAGCGTGGGCATGCGCACGCGCTCGCGCTGAGCGTTTTCGGAATCTTCGGCCTGCGCGTGCAGGGGAGCAGCGCAAAGCCAGGCGGCCCAACCGAGGGCCAGCATCTTGCCAGTCAAAATGGATTTCATCGGGCGGCCTTTAGCGGGCAATCACACGGTAGTATCGGACTTCGGTGCCGGCATAGGTGGCGTCGCTGAGGCTCTGGGTTTCGCCGTCGCCCGCCACTTCGGTGCCGATGGCCGACCAGGTAGCCCCATCGCCGGAGGCTTCGAGCTGGTAGCTCTGGCCGCTCACGGTGGTAAAGGTGACGGTCGGCTGGCCGTCGACGAGGGTGGTCGAAAGCACCTCCGGCGCCTGCAGCTCGATATGGTCGTCCACACGGGTAACGGTATCGAGGCGCACCTGGTCGAGGCTGTTGTGGATCAGCACCACAAACTGGATTTCGTAGGAAGTCACATCGTATTGGCTTACGTCCCACTGGTAGTGCATCGCCTGGTCGATCGTATCGCCAAAGCCGGACTCTCCTTCCTGGTAATAGACTTGCTCGCTGCTGTCCGGCTGGAGCACGGTCTCGCCGCCATTGAGCAGGAGGGTGGTGCCGAGAAAGGCGTTGCCCTGCCCCCAGAGGCGGTACTGGAGCGAGATCATACCCAGCGGCTCCGGCGAATCGGCCGTGAGCGAAAAGGTCATATCGCGGGCAGGGCTGTAGATATTGGCCGTCGAGGTGATGATGGCGTTGCCCGAAGTCTGCCGGATTTCACCGACGGTGCCCACGGAGTCAGGCACATTGACGCCGCCAGAGGGATGGGTGAAGATGTCCCACTCCGAATGCTGGGTGGTGCCTTCGAAGCCGGGATCGACAAAGGCGGTCGATTGGGCGGCGGCAGCCGAAATGAGGCAAAAGAGCGAGGTGAGGGCGTAGAGCGTCTTCATTGTAAAGTGAATTGGATGGGATATTCGAAGGTGAGGGCGTCGCGGCCCCCGAGAGGTTCAAAGCGCCAACGGCGCACCGCCGAGAGCGCGCGTTGGTCGAGGTCGTCGTGGCCGGAGCTGTGGGCCAGGTTCACCTCCAACACGCGGCCTTGCGGGCTGACCTGGATGGCGACCATCACGAGGCCTTCGCGACCTTCGCGGCGGGCGTTGGCCGGGTAGCGCGGCGGCGGGTTGTAGCGTGCAGTAGGTAGATCGGAAAAGTCCTGAACGCCGCGCATGGGCTGAGTGGCGACGTTACTGGCGACAGCCTCGGGCACGGGCGGAGGCGTTGGCGCGGGAGGGGCGGCCTGCGGCTCGGGTTCTGCGGGCTCCGGCGTCTCCGGCTCGGGCTCAGGTTCGGGTTGCGGGGGCGCCTCGAGGAGCGGTTCGGGCTCGACCGGCTCCAGCTGCGGCTCGGGCTCCGGTGGCGGAGGGGGCGCCAGCTCTACCTCGGCCTCTTGCGCGGCGATGATGGCGGGCGTGGGCGGCGGAGGCGGTGGGGCCTGCTCGACCGGCACCGGTGGTGGCTCGGGCGGAGGCGGCTGTAAAGGAACGAAAGTGGCTTCGACCGAGTGCTGGTGCTGCTCGAACCGGATTTCCGGCGGCGGCACCTGATGGCTCTTGAACGCGACCGCCAAGGCGGCATGGAAGAGCAGCGAGCAGGCAATGGCCGCCCTCAGATCGAACCATGAGCGTCGGCGGCGCGCCTTCATGACTCAGGCTCGTAGATAAACTGGAAGCGGGTGGCACCCGCTTCCGTCGCTTCCTGCATCAGGCGCAGCACGGTCTGGTAGGCGGCATCCTTGTCGCCGCGAAAGTAGACGGCCTTGTCGTCCTGCTCGGCCAGGGCGGCGCGCAAGCGCTCCACGAGATCGGTCTCGGGCAGGGGCTCGTCGTTGAGGAAAATCGCGCCCTGGGCATTGAGGTGCAGCACGAGGCTTGGCTGCGCGTCGGAGGGCTCGCCCTTCAGCTCAGGCAGCGTCAGCTCGATCGCGGGCGGGGCGAAGACGGAGGTGAGCATGAAAAACACCAGCAGCTGGAACACGACGTCGATCAGCGGCGTCATCTCGATGTGCGGCGCGTGGGCCGCCGGGCTGGTGAAGTTGACCGCCATATCGCCTCAGCCCATGCGGGTTTGCGTGGCCGCACCTTCGGGCGACACCCGGCTCATGCCTTCGCTGATGTTCGAAAGCTTGTTGCGGTAGCGAGAGCAGAAATACAGCTCGTCGAGCTCGCTCACCAGGTCTTGCATCTGCTTGGCGATGCGCTCGGCCCGGGCGTGGAAAAATTGGTAGACGAGCAACGCGGGGATGCCCACGCAGAGGCCTGCCACGGTGGTGATCAGCGCCTCCCAGATACCGCCCGCCAGATCCGACGGCACGACTTTGCCGCCGAGCAGCTGGATGTGGTAAAAGGCGGCCACGAGGCCGGTCACGGTGCCGAGCAGGCCCATCAACGGCGCGACTTGGGCGATGCAGCCGACCAGCTTGAGGTGGGCATTACACTCGCGCAAGATGCGGTCGCCCTCGCGCTGGAGCACCTTGTGGCGCTCGCCTCGCGGGTAGTGGAGGTGGTCGAGGTAGGTGGCGGTGATCCGGCGCAGCGGCGCGTCGGGGTCGCGCTCCAGGCATCCCGGCTTGCGACCGCCCTTGGCGCACTCGAAGGCGCAGGGCAGCTCGTGGAGCAGGTGGCGATAGGAACAGCGATGCCGCAGGTGGAAGGCCGCGCGCTCCAGGGCGACGGCGACGAGCAGCACCGACAGGACCAACAGCGGCCACATGATCCAGCCGCCTTTGAGGAACCAGTCTACAAGCAAGTCCATCGGGATGTGGTGAGGGTGAAAGGGGTAGCCGCCCCGGGCCGAAGCCCAAGGCGGCATGGATCGAGCGAGGTCAACGATTGACTTAACGCTTCATCCGGCGGCGCGCAGCCACCGTCAAGAGAGCGAGGGAGCCAAAGATCGCGGCATAAGTGCTCGGCTCGGGCACGGCGGCGCCAACCGGAGCAAAGGTGTCACCGCTGTAGAGCGACATGCCGACTTGGGAGAAGTGCTGAGGACCGCTGTAGGTGATCACGTAGTCCGTGATGCCGGCGAGCGTGCTCAAGTCCCACTGGAAGGTGTAAATGGTCGAGTCGCCGAAGCTGGTCTCGGTGTCGCCGAGGGTCAGCCAGGTCAGATCGGCCTCCAGGCTTTGCGTGCCTCCGTTGAAGCTCAACGTGGGCACGATCGGATCGGTGCTGACCGCTTCGAGCTGGAAGACGACCGTTTCGAGGCCCGCCAGCGCATTACTGTTGGTAATGCTGAAGGTGCCGGGCGAGAAGGCCGAGTAGATCGAGGTGGAGGCGAAGTAGCCGCCGCCGGAAACCTTGTCCAGCGCAGCAAAGCCTGCGGAGCCGCTGACATTGGACTGCACGGGCGCGCCCCAGTCGGCATCGGCATTCATGAAACCGCCGGTGTAGGTGGGGGCCGTGTAGTTGGTGTTGTTCAGGCCTTCCCAGCCTTCGAATTCGCTGACGCCCGGCAGGCTGACGGTGAAAGCCGAGAGCGGAGCCGCCACGGCGAGAGAGAGCAGCGCCACGCCGGCGCGGAGATAAGAGGTGAGGTGCATCATCTTCATGCTAATGAGACTCTGTATCGACACGATTACGACGTCAATGAGATTGCGACTTTTTCTCAACAAATTCTTCACGTTCTCGTCGTGACAGGCGAATTTACGCGTCGCGCTTCATTTTGTGGCCGTGGCCGGAGCCGCCGCCGAGGTGGTGGAGCTCGCGCATGCCCTCGCCAGTGAGGCGGAAGGCGCGGCCAAAACCGGTCACGAGGCGACCTTCGTCGGGCTCGAGGCGGAAGAGCTCGAAGTCGAGCATACCGCGCAGGTGGCCGACCACGCCGCCGAGCTTTTCGGCCATCTCATCCATCCGGCGGTTGAATTCCTCCGTCTCGCGCTCGATCAGCACCGGGCGGGAGACGTAGGTAACGCGCTTGCGGGCGAAGAGCTGGCCGGCACTGGCCTCGTCTTCGATCACCATCACGCTGGCCTTGCGGCCCGACTTGAGGGCGCTGGTATGGCGGGCCAACGCACTGACGTAGACGTAAAAATTGTTGGCCTCGTCGCG
Source organism: Verrucomicrobiota bacterium JB022 (assembly GCA_030673845.1). NCBI lineage: Bacteria > Pseudomonadati > Verrucomicrobiota > Verrucomicrobiota bacterium JB022. The sequence goes on along the minus strand of JAUTCQ010000003.1, from coordinate 275,740 downwards.
AATGGCGGGGGCGTAGCTGGCATCGGGCAGCCCTTGAGAGCTGACGGTGCCGATAATAACGCTCTGCTGGCTCTCCAGCAGTTGCTCATATTGGGCGAGGGCTTCAGTGAGGACGGCCTCCTGCGGGGAGGGCTCGGCGATGGTGGCGGTATCTTTGCTCATGTGATCGCAATCGTTGATCGTTCGATGAATGGGTGAGAAATCTAGCGGGCGTGCAGCGGCTCGACGCGGAGGTGAGGCGTAGCACTTTCGGCGGCATACATCGCCTCGACATCGTAGACGCGCTGTACGAGGGCGGGCGTCAGCGTCTCGGCGGGCGGCCCTTCGGCCACCAACTGTCCCGTCTGCAGCGCCAGCACATGGTCGGCATAGTCGATGGCCTGATTGAGATCGTGCAGGATCGCGCAGACCCCCAGGCCCTCGTCGGCCAGCTGACGGGCGAGGTGCAGCACCTCGTGCTGGTATTTGAGGTCGAGCGCCGAGACGGGCTCGTCGAGCAAGAGAAAGCGGGGCTGCGTCTGCTGCTCGTCTTCGAGCTGCACGAGAGCCCGTGCCAGCTGCACGCGCTGCTTTTCACCGCCCGAGAGCGTGGTAAAATCCCGCGTGGCAAAGGCGAGCATGCCCACCCGGCGCAGCGCGGCGTAGACGATCTCCCGATCGCGGCGGCGGGCAAAGCCCTGCATGTGGGGCGTGCGGCCCAGCAGCACGACTTCCTCGACCGAAAAGGCGAACTGGAGCGGCGAGGATTGGGAAAGGACGGAGCGCGTGCGGGCCAGCTCGGCCGAATGCCAGTCTCGGAGCTGGCGACCGTGCAGCGTCACGTAGCCCTCATCGGGCCGGAGAGCGCCGCTCATCACGCGCAGCAGGGTAGACTTGCCCGCGCCGTTGGGGCCGACGATCACCGTCAACTGAGCGGGCGAGAGCTGGCAGCTGACCGGCCCGAGAATGCGGCGGCCATGGCGGACGACCGAGGCTTCGAAAACACGTAACATGGCTTAACCAACCAGTCGTTGACGCCGCAGGAGCAGCCCGAGGAAAACGGGACCGCCCAGCAGCGAGGTGAGGATGCCGATGGGCAGCTCTGCGGGGGCGACCACCGTGCGTGCCACCATATCGGCCAGCAAAAGGAGCACGCCGCCGAGCAGCGCGGAGGCGGGCAGGAGGAAGCGGTGGTCGGGCCCGATGAGGCTGCGCACCATGTGCGGCACCACGAGGGCGATAAAACCGATGGCGCCGCAGAGGGCGGTCGCCGCGCCGACGAGGCTGGCCGCCAGCACGATGAGCTTGCGCTTGGCGCGGGTGACGTCGATGCCGAGGTGCTGCGCCTCTTCCTCGCCCAGCAGCAGCGCGTTGAGCTCGCGGCTGAAGAAGGGGAGCCAGCAGAGCGGCACGAGGATAAAGAGGCTGCCCGCGCGGATCAGCTCCCAATCGGCCCGGCCCAGACTGCCCAGGCTCCAGAAGGTGAGCGAGCGCAGTTGCTCATCGGTCGCGATGTAGCTGAGGAAGCCCATGAAGGCCCCGCCAATGGCGTTGATTGCAATGCCCACGAGCAACATCGAGACGAGGTCGACGCGCCCACCGGAGCGGGCGAGGCGATAAATGAGAAACGTCATCCCCATGGCGCCGCCCATCGCCGCGACCGGCACCAGGTAGGGCCCGAAAGTCGCGTAAAGGTCGGGCGGTAGCAGCTTCACGCCGAGCACGATCATGGTGATCGCGCCGATGGCTCCGCCGCTGGAGACGCCGATGATGCCGGGGTCGGCCAAGGGATTGCGGAAGAGGCCCTGCATGGCGGCGCCGGCCACCGCGAGCCCACCGCCCACCAGGATGCCGAGCACCACGCGCGGCAGGCGGATGTTGAGCACCACGGCCTCGCGCAGGGCTGAAACTTCGGCAGTGCCCAGCCCTACCCGCTCGGCCAGCACCGCGAGGATCTCGCGCGCGGAAACCGAGACGGCTCCCAGCCCGATGGCGCCAAGCGAGACGCCGATCAGCGCGAGGCCGAGCATCGCCAGCAACGCCCAGCGCCCTCGCTCGGACTTGAGCGACCAGGTGGGCAGCGCGGTGGGCGTCACAGGATAATCGGCTCGGGTGGTCGACATGGCGGATGACTTATTCGTCGGCGGAGCCGTGGAGGATCTGCGCGAGATCGCGGGCGGCCTCGCCGGCGCGCGGGCCAAAGCTGAGGTAGTAGCCGATGTCCAGCGGCACGACTTTTACCGGCAGCTCGGCCAAGGTCGGGAGGTTGACGGCGGCGAGCAGGCTTTCGCGGCTGGTATTGGCGGTGCCCGGCATCACGCCGATCAGCAGCACCTCGGGGTTTTCTTCGAGGATCGCCTCTTCGGAAACCTGCTTGTAGCCCTCGAAATCACCAAAAACGTTGTGGGCACCGGCCAGCTGCAACATGCCGTCGCCCATCGTGCCGCGACCGGCCGCACGCCCGCCGCCAAAGTGCGCGAGCATAAACACGGTGCGCGGAGCGTCCTTGCCCTGCGAAATCTCGGCGGCCTCGGCAAAGTCCTTTTTGATGTCGGCGATCAAGGTCTGGGCCTTCGCCTCTTCGCCCAGCTCCTGGGCCACGACTTCGATGGCGTGGTAAAGGCTCTGCTCGTCGCGCGGGGTCGGCACGAGCGTCAAGGGCACCCCGCCCTGGCGCAGCTGAGCGGCTGCCGCCGGCGGGCCGAGGTCGTCGGTCGCGATAATCGCGTCGGGCTCCTGCGAGAGCACGCCCTCGGCACTGATGGCGCGGATGTAGCCGACCTGCGGCAAGGCGGCCGCTGCCGGCGGGTAGGTGCTCGATTGGTCGGTCGCGATCACGTCATCGCCCTGCCCAAGGGCATAGACGATTTCGGTAGCCGCGCCGCCCAAGGTCACGAGCCGAGCGGCATGGGCTGCAGTCAAACCGCCCAGAACCAAGGCAGCGATCATCATGAAATTGAATCCGCGTCTCATTAGGAGCTTGAAATTGCGGATATTGCGACTCAGGATCAACTTTAAAATTATGGAAGCTCAAACATTCGCTTTACCCGAGGCTGCCGCCCAACGTGCCATTGAGCACATGAACGACGATCACGCGGACGCCCTGCTCCGCTACGCGCACTTCCACGGAAAACGCCACGATGCCACCGCCGCGACGATGACTGGTCTTGACGCCGCTGGATTCGATCTTCGTATTGATACGGCAAACGGTCAGGAAGACCTGCGCATCCCGTTCGCGGAGCCCTTGCAATCGAGCCAGGACGCCCACACGCGTCTGGTCTCGATGGCGATTGAGGCGCGCAAGGCTCTCGGCCGCTAGTTCTTTCGTTGGCTTTTGTTCAAGTCGCTTCTGCGCAACAAGTCAAAACACACGCTGTCCGGGCCACGTCACCACCTTTGGCCAGGCAGGGCAAAGCCCGGGCAGCACCTTTGTTTCCGTGCGTGGCCGCGAGCCAACGCATAAACGTAAAGAAACGCTTGTCGTAGGGGCGGTTGCCGCTTTTGCTGAAGGCGTCTCCCGTTATGAGTGTGCCTCCTGCGACTGAACTCACGGCCGACGCCAAGCACTGGCGTAGCCTCGTCGCAACTACGCGCCGGAGCATCCACCTCGCCCGCCTGGGGGAGCAACTGGCACGTTGGGGCCTCTGGCTCGCTTTTGCCGCCATCCCCGCCGCCCTGCTGCTGCAAGAGTTGTGGCCCCAATCGCCGGGCTGGTGGTGCGCCGCCGTGCTGGGCGGAAGCGCGCTCGCCATTGCCGTGCTCAAAACCTGGCGACGCCGCACCCGCACCGAGGCCGTAGTGATGGATGTCGACTTGTGGCTGGGCTTGCACCACCGGCTGGTGCTGGCGTGGCAGGGCATCCTCCCATGGCCCAGCCCCCAACCGCGCCGCCCGCTCTTTCGCTGGCACTGGCAACGCCCGGCCCTGCAGGCGCTGGGGGCAGTCGTTTTGCTCGCCATCGCTACGCTGCTCAGCTCTTCGCCCGAGCCCAAAGCCGAAGACCCCTTCGCCTTCAACCCGCCGGAAGACTGGTCGCGCATCGAGGCGATGCTGGACCAGATGGAAGACCTCGACGTGGTGGAGCCGGCAGCGCTCGAACAGTGGCGCGAGCGGCTGGAAGACCTGACCCAACAGGACGAGCAGCGCTGGTTTGACGGGGCGAGCCTCGAAGCCACCCAGAAGCTGCGTAACGACCTGCAGCGTGAGTTCGAAGACATGGCCTCGCAAATGGCAGCCGCCTCGCACGAAGCCGGCGATGGACAACCTTGGGAAAGCGGTGGCACCGGGCAGCAAGGCTGGGAAAAGCTGGTCGACGACCTCGCGATGGGCGACCTGCCCTTGCAACGCGAGCTGGTCGACAAACTCTCGCAGATGAACCAGAACAACCCGCCGGGGCTCGATCAAAAGACCGCCGACCAGCTGCGCCAGCGCATGCGCGATGCTTCCAACCAGGTCGCGCAATCGCTGGGGCTGTCGCCCGACGATCTGGAGCCATATTTTGGTCCCATGCCGCAACCGGGCGAGCCGGGCGAAAATGGCGAAGGCCAAGGCGGTGAGGGCGGCCCCGATGAAGGCGGCGGCACTGCGCCCATGATTTTGCAGCCGTTTGCCGACCTGCCGACTCCCGGCCTCGAAGAGCAGCTGGCGGCCGAGCTGGACCCCAACCGCGCCTTGCCGGGCGATACCCTCGGCGTGAGCACCGCCGGAGCCCCCGAGGAGGCCGCCGACTTTAACGGCAGCGCCCAGAGCCGCGCCACGCTGGAGACTGGAGCCCGCAGCGACGCCCGCCTTTCCACCCGCTTCCGCCCGCGTGAGGCGGAGGTGATCGAACGTTATTTCCAAGATGAGTGACCCTCGCCCCCCGATCCTGTCCGATGAACGCCTCAACGCCGCCCACGCCCAGGTGCGGCAACTCGTCGAGGCGCTGGAAACCGCCGTCTACGGCCAACGCGCGCTGCTCGAAAGAGCCGTATTGGGCCTATCGGCCGGTGGCCACATCCTGATCGAGGGCCTGCCCGGCCTCGGCAAGACCGAACTGGTCAAAGCCCTCGCCGCCGCCACCGGGCTGGAGATGAAGCGCGTCCAGTTTACGCCCGACCTCTTGCCGGGCGACATCTCAGGCTCACACGTGGTCCAGATGGTCGACGGCGACCGCCGCTTCGTGTTTCAGAAAGGCCCGGTATTTTGCCAGATCCTGCTGGCGGATGAGATCAATCGCGCGAGCCCGAAGACTCAGTCGGCCCTGCTCCAGGCGATGCAGGAAGGCGAAGTGACGGTACTGGGCGAGACGCACACGTTACCCCACCCGTTCTTTGTCGTGGCGACGCAAAATCCGATCGAGCTGGAGGGCACTTATCCGCTGCCGGAGGCCCAGCTCGACCGCTTTTTGCTGAAGCTCGACATCCGCCGCACGGGGCTCGACGACCTCGAAAAGATCCTCTTCAACCGACGCCCGGGCCAAGGCGGCAGCGGCGTGCCCACCGTGATGAACGCCGAGGGCCTACTGGCGCTTCAGCAAACGGTGCAGGAGGTTTATCTACCGCCCGTGGTGGGCCGCTATATTGCCCGGCTGGTCGAGGCCACCCACGCCGATGCCTCCAAGGCAGCCGCACACGTGCGCCACGGGGCCAGCCCGCGTGCGGCCATCGCGCTCGCGGCCGTCAGCCGGGCGCGCGCGCTCCTGCATCAGCGCCCGCACGCCGACTTCAGCGATGTGCAGGCCATGGCGGTGCCCGTGCTCCAGCACCGCATCATCCTCGACCATAGCGCCCGCCTCGACGGCTTGACCGGCGCGGGGCTGGTCGAACGCCTGTTGCAGGAAGTGCTGCCACAAGAAAAGAACCTGCCCGACATCCTCCAACCGCTGCCCCAAGGATGAAGCCGCACCGTCTATTCCTTGCCTGCCTCGCGCTTCTCAGCCTTTCGAGCGTCCTCCAAGCCGCGCCACAACCGGAAGTCGACCCCGCGACGGGTGCCTTGATCAGCGTGGAAACGCTGCGCGCCGACGATGGTTTTGTGCGCGATTACACGCCGCTGCGTATCGTGGTGAGCAACCAAAGCGACCGCGAGATCAACTTCACGCCCCAAGTCCACATCTGGGATTATGGTAGCGAGAGCCTCACCTTTAACGGCCCGAAAACGCCCGTCGCCGCTCAAAGCACCCGGACGATTGAAATGGCCATCAGCTCACGCGAGCGCAACTACGCCACATTGAACGAAGTCTATGGGTTTTCGATCAACGATCCCGGCACCCGTAACGTGCTCTGGAGCGAAGCGGCCGACCGGCTGATCGGCGCGGCGCGGGAGGGAGAGTTGCCACAAATGGACATGCGGGTGCTACCGCAGCGCCTGCCCCATCGCTTCGACGGGCTGCTGGGCCTGAAGGCGCTCGCCCTGAGCGCGAACGACTGGAACGGCCTCGACGCGGAGCAGCAAACGGCGATCCGCGACTGGGTGCGCCTGGGCGGGCACTTCATCGTTGCGGATGGCGCCGAAACCGGTTGGACGCCCGATTTCTGGACTGGCTTTGGTCAAGTGGACGTAATCCCGGGCGAAAACATGATCGCGCTATCCGCCCGCCTCGATGGCACAAGGACCCTGCCGCTCGCGCTGGAGCGGATCGACGAGCACGCCTTCGGCATGGGAAAGTCGCTGGAAATCCAGGACATGCTGCAGCCGGCTCGTCCGCCCTACGGGGTCTTGGGCGGTGTCGTGCTGCTGTTTGCAGTGATCGCTGGCCCGGGGGCTCTTTTCGCTCTGGCGCGCCCACCTCGGCAGCACCGCCTCTTTCTTATCGTGCCCGCCGTTTCGGTGGCCGCAGTAGTGCTGATCCTGGGGATTTCGCTGGCGGCAGAGGGCTTGGGCAGCAGCGGCGTCGCCCAGCGGATCCATTATCTGGATGCGCAACAGCAACGTGTGATGGTGACCCAAGCCGCCGAAGTCCGCTCCCGCCTGCTCACCAACGACCGCTTTTCGCTGCCGGCAGAGGCGACATTGATCCACCTGCCGCCCGACTCGGAGGTTTTCAACTACGATCAGTTCCAGCAGGAGAGGATCGAGGTCACCCCCAGCTCGGCCAGCGGCATCCTGAAAAGCCGCGCGCTGACAAGTCACCGCATCGTCGGCAGCTACCCGACGCAGATGAAGCTGCAGCTGGTCGAGGGCGCGACGCCGGAGCTGGTCTCGCTGCTGCCGGCCAAGCTGGACCAGGTGTGGCTGAAGGATGCGCGTGGCCGCTTCTGGAAGACCACCAACCTGCGGCTGAGCGAGCGGCGCGCACTGGAGCCGGCAGACGCCGACGAGGTGCCGCTCTCCCTCAAAAGCATGCCGGTGGGCACTCCCGTCTACCTCGCGGTGGGCGAAATGGAGCGGCCCTTGTTCGAGCCGGCCAAGGAGATCGACTGGCTCGCGATCGAAGACGTATTTTACGGCACACCGGAGGTGCTGCGACCATGAGCGAACCCACCCCACCCCCCATCCCGCCCGAGCAGCCTGCGCTGATCGCCAAGGGTCTCTACCGCAGCTTTGGCGATGTGAAGGCCGTGCAGGATGTCTCCTTTACGCTCCCGCGCGGCAGCGTGACGGGCTTTATCGGCACCAACGGCTCGGGCAAGACGACGACGCTGCGCCTGCTGGCGACGCTCGACTTCCCCGACGCGGGCCGAATCGTGGTCGAGGGCATCGACGCGCTGCTCTACCCCCGCGTGGTCCGCGCCCGCATCGGCTGGATGCCCGACACTTTTGGCGGCTACCCCAACCTCTCGGTGGTCGAATATCTGGAGTTTTTCGGGCGCGCCTACGGCATGCCCCAGCCCCAGCGCGATACCCGTATCGCCCAGGTGGTTGAATTTGTGGGCCTGCAGGGCCTCGTGAAGCGCCCCTGCACCAAGCTCTCCAAGGGCGAGGCGCAACGGGTGTCGCTCGCGCGCATGTTGTTGCAAGACCCTTCGGTGCTGCTGCTCGACGAGCCGGCGGCTGGCCTCGATCCGCGCGCGCGGGTGGAGTTCCGCAATCTCATCCTCGCCTTGCGCAACCAGGGCAAGACGCTGCTGCTCAGCTCGCACATCTTGGCCGATCTGGAGGCGATCTGCGACCAGCTCATCTTCATCAACCAGGGCAAGATCATCCACAGCGGCACGACCGAGAGCGTACACGCCAAGGCCCAGCCGGGGCAGCGCATCCGCGTGCGCCTGACCGCCAAGGCGGCCGAGTGGCGCGAATGGGTGCAGCTCCAGCCGGCGATGGCCCTGCAGGAGGAGCACCTCGACGGCGGCATCGTGCTGCTGGAGACGACCGGCACCGAAGCCGCGCGCGATCTCCTGCACCGCAGCATCCTCGCCGGCTTCCCCGTGCACGAGTTTCGCCAGGTGGAGGCGCGCCTCGAAGACGCGTTCATGCACCTCATCCAGCCGACGGAGCTGCCGACCACCCCGCCTCCCCTGCCGCAATGAAGCCGCGATTCCAAACCTTTCTGCCCATCGTACACCGCCAGCTCCAGCAGGAGTTGAGCTCGCGCTTCTTTGTCTGGGGCCTCGTGCTGCTGCATGCCGTGCTGGCCATCGTGGTGGTGTTCAACCTCTGGGTCTTGCCCATCGATGGCGCCAACTCGTTCGGGCTGGTCGGCGGCATCACCATGCTCTACCTCTTTCTTTACCTGCCGCTGATGGGTGTGGGCGGGCTCACGCTCGAACGGCAGGAAAACCGCCTCGACCTGATCCTGACCTCACGACTGACCGCCCGTGGCATCGTCTACGGCCAGTGGTGCGCGCTACTGGCCAAGATCGCGCTGGCAACGGCCTGTGTCGCGCCCTATGCGCTGGCCGTCCAGATGATCAACCCGCTGCCGCTCGACATGGTGGCAATGGGCGCGGGCGCGACGCTCTTTGCCTCGGCCCTGGCGTGTGCCATCGCGGTCTCGATCTCGCCGATCCAGAATACGATCCTGCGCTGGGCCATCATCGTGGGTGCCCTGATTTTTGGCGGGCCGGTCATGTCGGTCTTCATCTCGCTGATGACTCTGAGCCGAAGTCTGGGCTATGCGGCCCCTCCCGACTATCTGCTACTGAGCGTGGCGGGCATAACGCTCCTGCTGCCGGCGGTGCTGGCCCTGCTGGAGGTGGCAGCCTTGCCGTTTCGCTCGCCCTCGGACCGCCAACTGATGTCGCTGCGGGGCTTTGCGCTCTACTTCCTACTGCTCGGGGGCTTGTGCCTCATTGTCCCCGATTTTTACCACGATACCGCTCCGTCGGCCGTCGTGATGGCAATGTTCTGTGGGCTGCCCGTCCTGATGCAGACGCCGTTTTTCCACCCGCGCTATGGGCGCAACGGCCCTCCGGGGCTGTTGCGGAAGGCCTTTTACTCCACCGGCTGGTTTGGCGGTAGCGTATTGATCGGCTTTGTGGCGATCATCGGGATGCTAATGAGCTTCGTTTCAGATGACTTTTCGGCGGGGCCGGGCCTGATCGCGATCTTCGCCAACGCACTGCTCCTGCCGGTGCTGCCCGCCGTCTGGGGCAAAGCCTACCAGCACCGCAGCATCGGCAAGGTCTACGCGATTACCGCCGCCGGTGTCGTCGTAGCTTCGATCCTCACGGGGATGGTGCTCGGCATGGCGCGGATGGAGCTGCAAGACGTAGCCTTCCTGTTGCCCGTCCTGCCGCCCCTGGCCTTGATCCATTACGAGACCGGCGGCCCATCGCTGGACGGCTTCGACTTGCTCAACGTGCTGCTCTTTGTGGGCGTGCTGTTCATCATCCTGCTGGCCGGGCGTCGGACCCGGGTGGGCGAATCCGATGCCGTCGTGACCGAATGAGCGCCGAAGCCCCAGCCCTTGCCATCCCGCGCCAAGCCCGGGCCGATGCGATCGAGGCGGCGGCCAAGCTGGCCCTGAACCGCACTGCGCGCCACCGCCAGCGCATGACGGGCCGCAGCACGAGCCCGATGGAGGGCGCATCGCTGGAGTTCCAGGACCAGCGCGACTACCACCCCGGCGACGACTTCCGTCACCTCAACTGGCGGGCCTTTGCGCGCACGGACCGGCTGCTAATGAAGGTATTCGAGGCTGAGGTAAGCCCGTTGACGGAGGTGATTTTCGACCGCAGCGCCTCGATGTTTGCCCCCGAAGGCAAGGCGCGTCTGACGTGGGCGCTGTTGCTTTTTATGCTGGAGGCCAGTCGGCAAGAGGGCGCGCGCCTGCGCTTGTGGATGGCCGACCACCGGGGTCTGGAGGCGTTCGACCCGCGCGCGCTAGGGGGCGAGGCGGCGACGTTTGCCCCGGCGGCGGGCGCATCGGGTCCCCAGATCGACCAGCCTTTGCACAGCGGCTCACTCCGCATTCTGATCTCCGACCTGCTCTTTGGCGACAGCCCGGCCCCGCTGTTGTCGACGCTGGCCCGCAACGCCGGGGAGGCCTGGGTGCTCGTGCCGCAAGAGCCGTTGCCCGACCTGCTCGACGGCCAGACGACGTTTGATTGCCGCGAATCGGGTCGGCAGCGGGTATTGCGCGTCGATGCCGCCTTTCGCCGCAGCCTGCAGGAGCGTTACGACCGGCACCTGAGCGACTGGCAACGCAGCGCCCAAAGCCACGGCACCAGCCTGCTCCGCGTCTCACCCGCGCTGCCCTTCGTCGAAGCCCTGCGGCTCGACGGGTTGCGCTCCGGCTTTCTCCGCTACCGCACATGATCTTCACCCAACCCTGGGGGCTGCTCGGCCTGCTGGGCCTGCCCGTGCTGGTGTGGATCTACCTCTACCAGCGGCGCGGCCCGACCGCCCCGACCAACCTCTTTTTTCTCCTGCCCGACGCGGGGACCGATGCCACCGGGGGCCGCAAGCGCCTGCCCTTCCAGAGCACGCCCTCGTTCTGGCTCTACGCCGCCGCAATCCTGCTCGCGACGCTCCTGCTCACCGGCCCGGTCTGGATCGGGCAACGGGCGACCCAGCGCGTGGCCGTGGTGGTGGATGAGTCCTTCTCAATGGCCGCTTTTCGTCCCGAGACCGAAGCGGCGCTGGCGGAGATCGGCAAAACGCTGGCCGCCCGCAGCCGCCATACGGATTTCCTAGTGCTCGGGAGCCACCCGTCGGCCAACGTTTTTTATCGGGGCACGGAGGCGGGGGCTTTGGCCGGCAGCCTGCCCGAGAGCTGGCCAGCGCGCAACGGGCACGACCCGCTGGTGGCGTTGACGGCGGCCCGCGCCGCCGCCGGGACCGACGGTGTGGTCGTGTGGCTCACCGATCACCCGGAGATCGAGGGCCTGGACGACTCCGTAACGGTGGTCTCGGTCGGGCAGGCGCTGGAAAACGTCGGCTTTGCGGGCGTGACTTTCGAGAGTGGCCCACCCCTGGGCTGGCAGGCGCTGGTGCGCAACTACGGCGCGCAAAACCGTTCGCTGGAATGGTGGACGGAGGTGCCCGGGCAGGCCGATGCCGCTCACCAGACGCTTTCGCTGGAGGCTGGCGCGACGGCCACCCTCAGCGGCAATTTCCCCGCGACGCAGCGGCTGGTCTTGCACCTTTCGAGCGACGACTTTGCCCTCGACGACGCGCTGCCGCTCGTCCGCCCGCAGGAAAAATCACTCGCCGTGCTCCTGCAGACGGGCGACTTCGACGAGCCCCTCCGCCGCATGCTCGACGCGCTCGGCGCGATTCGTGAGACCGTGGGGAGCCCGGAAGTCACGTTTATACTCGGCGAGCAGGAGAGCGATGGCCCCACGGTGCGGTTTACCCGCTGGCCGGAGACGGTCAAGGGCCTTTGGACCGAGCCGACGCTGAGCACCGACGCGGCATTGATCCGTGGCCTGGAATGGGACGCGCTGGTGATCCGCCAGCCGCCCGGTGCCGCCCCCACCCCACAAGGCGAGGTGCTGGTGTGGAAAGGCGAGCGTCCGCTGGTGGAGCGGCGGGGTGACGAGCTGCGCCTGCACTTCGACCCACGCTTCAGCAACCTAGCCCGCGTGCCGGAGTTTCTCGTACTGCTGCACCGCTTCGTCGAAGAAGTACGGGTCGAGACGCCCGGTTACGAGCAGTCCAACCACGAGCTTTCGACCCCGCTGACGACGGCGCAGGCCCTGCAGTGGATCGTGGAGCCCGTCGGCCAACCCGCCCAACCAGTCTCAGCACTCGGCCAATGGCCCGCAGTGCCGTCCTTTATCGAAGGCTCGCGGGAAGGCCGCCTGCAACTGCTCGCCGCCGCCCACTTTGCCGACGCACGTGAGGCCGACTTTTCCGCCGCCGCTCTACGCGACGACCTGCCGACGCTGATGGAGGCCCGCAACCGCGCGGTCGCCCACCCCATCACGGCGCTCAACCAATTCATCCTGCTCCTGATCGGGCTCTGCCTCGCCGGCGCCTGGTCGATGGCTTTCAAACGCGGCTGATGACCCTCGCGCATCCCACCTGGCTCCTGATCGCCCTGCTTTACCCGGCGCTGCTGCTGTTTCTACCCCGCCACGTGGTCTTGCGACCCCTGCGCATCCTGCTGGCGCTGCTGCTGGCCCTGATCCTGGCCGAGCCGCAGATTCGCTTGCAGGACCGCGCGCCCGACCTCTGGGTGCTGGTCGACCGCTCCCTTTCCAACCGCGAGGAGATGGACGAGGTGTTTGCCCGCTGGTGGGCGCTGCTCGAAGACGCCCGTCCTCAGGACGCCGCACTGCACCGAATCGACTACGCCGAGGAACCGCGCGACGAGCTGGCGCGCCAGAGCGACGGACAGGCGCTGACCGGCTACGAGAGCCGCCTCGACACGGCCCTGCGGCAGGTCCTTTTGCGGCGCGAGACCGACACCCCCGCCCGCGTGCTAGTGTTGAGCGACGGCTACAGCACCGAGCCGCTGAAAGAGGTGGGCACTGCCGTGATGCGCGAAGGGCTGGCGGTCGACTACCGCCTGATCGAGGCCGAAGAGGCCACCGACGTGCAGGTGAGCGAGCTGGCCTTGCCCGGCGAGGTGCGCCCGGGGCAGCTCTTTCGCCTGAGCCTGCTGCTGGAGGGGCCCGACGGCGAGGTGCCCTACCGCCTGTTGCGCGATGGCCAGCCCGTGCACGAAGGCACGGCCAAGCTAAGCGGTGGCAGCGCGCGGCTGGCCTTGGCCGACCGGGTGGAGCGCGCGGGCGCTTACCGTTATGCAGTCGAGATCGAGCCGGAGACGGACGCCATCGAGGCTAACAACCGCCGCGAAGCCTGGCTGCGCGCGCAGGGCAACGGTCGCATCCTGCTGCTTTCCAAATATCGGAACGACCCGTTGGCCGACCTGCTGGCGGCAGCGGGCGCGGAAGTGGAACTGGTGCATGACTTCTCAAACCTGCACGAAGGCAGCCTGATCGCCTCGCGGCTGGTGATCCTCAACGACGTGCCCGCCCATGTGCTGCCCATCGGCTTCAACGCGCAGCTGACGGCGGCGATCCGCGAACAGGGCACGGGGCTGCTGATGGTGGGTGGCCCCAACAGCTTCGGCTCGGGCGGCTACTTCGGCTCGGCGCTGGCCGAGGTGCTGCCGGTGAGCATGGAGCTGCGACAGGAGCACCGTCGCCTCGCCACCGCTCTCGTGCTGGTGCTAGACCGCTCGGGCAGTATGAGCATGACGGTCGACGACGCCAGCGGCCAGCCGGTGACGAAGATGCAGCTGGCCAACGCCGGAGCCGTCTCGACCGCGGCCCTGCTCGGCAACCGCGACGGCCTGGCCGTGCTCGCGGCAGACACCGAGGCGCACGTAATCGTGCCCATGACAACCCTCACCGGCAACCGCGAGGAGGTCTTCCGGCGCGTGGGCGGCATCACCTCGATGGGCGGCGGCATCTACGTGTTCAAGAGCCTGCTAGCGGCCTGGGAGCAGCTCCAGGAGGCGCAATTCGGCCAGCGCCACGTAATCCTTTTCTCCGACGCCAACGACTCCGAAGCAGCAGAGGGCTACGAAAAGCTGCTGCCCGAGATGCGGGCCGACGGCGTCACGGTGTCCGTCATCGCACTGGGCACGCCCGAAGACGTCCATGCCGAACTACTGAAGCACATCGCCGAGCTGGGCGGTGGCCGCATCTTCTTCACCGACCAAGCGCAGGAGCTACCCGCCCTCTTTTCGCAGGAAACGGTGACGATCGCGCGCTCGGCCTTCGTGCAAGATGTGACGCCCACCGAGCCGACGCTGGCCTGGAGCCAGATCAGCAGTGCGCCGCTGGAGTGGTTGCCGGAGGTGCCGGGCTACAACCTCGGCTACCTGCGCGACAACGCCAACGGCGCGCTCTTTACCACCGATGCCTACCAGGCGCCGCTGGTGGCTTTTTGGCAACAGGCGCGCGGGCGCGTGATGGCCGTGACCTTCCCCGTGGTGGGCGACGGCGCGCTGCAGACGGAGCTGTGGGGCGACCGCGGGGCCTTCCTGCGCAGCATTGTCGATTGGACCGCCCGCCCCGATGTGCCCGCCGGGCTCGCGATCGAGAGCCACCGCGAGGGCTCGCGGCTGACGTTCGATTTTTACTATAGCGACGACTGGATCGGGCCGCTCAGCACAACCCCGCCCGCGCTCGAACTGTCGTCCGAGGCTCGCAAGCTGGCCCCGGCCTGGGAGCGGATGGAGCCCGGGCACTTCCGCACCAGCGTGCACCTGCCCCCCGGCGAGACCTTTACCGGCGGCGTCAGCGCAGGCAGCAACTTCGTGCCCGCCGGGCCCTTTGCGCTCAGCACCTCCGCCGAGTTTGTGCGCAACCCGCAGGCGCGGCGCGAGCTGGCCGCCCTCTCGAACGCCAGCGGGGGCACCCTGCGCCAGAACCTCGCCGACAGCTTCCAGCCGCTCCCCGGCAAGCGCTCCTACAGCCTGCGGCCCTACCTGCTCGGCCTGCTCCTTCTGCTGGCCCTCGCCGACGCCGCGTTGACGCGCCTGCAGTTGAGGACCCTCTGGTGGCGGCGGTAAAAGTGGCATAACCGCGAAGCACTTCACTGTATCCATTCCAAATACAGGCTAAAATCACTGGGGAAAACGCTTCCCTTTCGGTGAAAGTGCTCTAGCCTGCCCACCCGATGAAGATTGTCATTGTCGGCGCGGGCGAAGTCGGGACCTTTCTGAGCTGGACCCTCAGCAACGAGGGGCACGACGTGACCGTGATCGAGTCCAACCTCGAGCGCGCGACCGCGATCGATGAGGAGCACAACGTCAAGGTGATCCAGGGCAACGGCAGCAGCGCCGGGGTGCTCAAGAAGGCAGGCGTCGACAGTTGCGACTGCTTCCTCGCCATGACGCGCGACGACAAGACCAACCTCATCGCCAGCTCGCTGGCCAAGGTGCTGGGCGCACGCCTGGTGGTGACGCGTAACCACGACCAGACGTATCAGGACAATTCGCTCGTCAACTATCGCTTGCACTTCGGGATCGACGTGATGATCAACCCCGAAGGCCTCAGCGCGGTCGAGCTGGCCAAGACGATCCGCAATCCCGCGCGGGTGGCGGTCGAGAACTTCGCCCGCGGCCAGATCGAAGCCCAGCGCGTGCGGGTCGACAAGAGCGCCAAATGGCGGGGGCGCAGCCTGCGCGACATCCGCCTGCCGCAAGACATCCGCATCGGCTTTATCCGTCGAGGCGAGCAGGAAGACGTGCCCCACGCCGATACCGTGCTGGAAGAGGGCGACATCGTCACGATTTTTGGCCCGCCGCACGACGTGAGCCGCATCCGGGGCAAGTTTGACCCGCACAGCGAGGCCTCGACCGCCCGCGTCGTCATCCTGGGCGGCGGCGAGACGGCGGTGGCGCTCATCCGCCTGCTCAGCAGCTCGCGCTTCCGCATCCGCATTATCGAAAAGAACGCCGACAAGTGCCAGCGGCTGGCGGAAGCCTTCCCCCACGTCACCATTATACGGGGCGACGGCACCAAGCTGCGCCTGATGGAAGAGGAGCAGGTGGGCGATGCCGACTACTTTGTCGCCAGCACGGGCGACGACGAAAACAACATCATGGCGGGCATCCAGGCGGCCAAGCTGGGGGCCAACCACGTGCAGGTGGTGCTCAACAAGAGCGATTACGAGGAAATGCTCAACCACCTGCGCTCGACCCTCGGTATCGAGTCCCTCGTCTCGCCCCGGCTCGTGACGCTCAACGAGGTGCAGCGTTACCTGAGCAAGGAGCCGTACATCGAGCTGTTCCAGTTTCCGCGCCAGCAGGTGCGCATCCTCGAGATCGGCGTTAAGAACGATTCGCCCGCCGCCGGCAAGGCCCTGCGCGAGATCGCCTGGCCTCAAGGCTCCGTCGCAGTCGCCCTGCTGCACAAATACAGTGTGAAGGTGCCGGGCGCCGACGACCAGATCCTCGGTGGAGACCGCGTAGTGGTGATCGCCCGCGAAGACACGGTGCCCAAGCTGTTGCGCCTGCTCGGCCACGCCTAGCCGTATGAATTACTCCATTGTCATCCGCCTGCTCGGCACGATTGCCGTCACCATCTGCCTCGCCTTCCTCCTCAGTTGGGGTGTCGCCTGGTTTCTCGACGATGGCAGCGACTGGGCGGGCCCGGCGCGTTGGGGTTTTGGGATCAGCACGGCAATCGCGGGCGCGATCGGCACCGCAGGCCTCATCCTTGGGCGGTCCAAGAACCACAAGATGTTTCGCAAGGAGGCGCTGGCCACGATCGGCCTGGGCTGGATCTTCGCCAGCGTGCTCGGTGCCCTGCCCTACTACTTTATCCTCCCCGGCATTCACTTTGCGGACTGTATCTTCGAATCCGCCTCCGGCTTTACCACCACAGGAGCCTCGATCCTGAGCGATCTGGAGCACATGCCGCTGAGCCTGCTCTTCTGGCGCAGCCTTAGCCAGTGGATCGGCGGCTTGGGGGTGGTGGTGTTCTTCGTCGCGCTGCTCAGCTTCCTCGGCGCAGGGGCCAAGGTGCTCTTTTCGCGCGAATCCAGCGCGCAGGCGGCCGATCTCGATGCCTCGCGGGTGCAACAGGGCGTGTTGAAGATCCTCCTGTTCTACCTCGGTCTTTCGGCGCTCTGCACCGTCGTGTTTCTCATGTGCGGGCTCAGCCTCTACGACGCGCTCAACCACATGTTCACGACGCTGAGCACGGGGGGCTTCAGCACGCGCTCCGCCAGCGTGGCCGATTTCAACAACCCGGCCTTTGAATGGGCGGTCATCGTCTTCATGGCCTTGGGCGGCTGCAGCTTTCTCGTTATCCTGCGCCTGATCAAGGGCGACTGGAAGTATCTCAGCCAGTCGACCGAGGTGAAGAGCTACTTCGGCATCATCGGCGGGGCCACGGCAATGGTGACACTCTTCCTCTATCTGGGCCTCAACGCAGACAGCTTTGAAGGAGCCGTGCGCGACGCAGCCTTCCAGGTGATCTCGATCATGACGACCACGGGCTTCGCGACCGAAGACTACCAGCAGTGGCTGCCCGCGACACATATCATCTTTTTCATCCTCATGATCATCGGCGGCTGCTCCGGCTCCACTGCTGGCGGCATCAAGGTGATCCGCCTCTGCGTGGCCTGGAAGGTGGCTCGCCATCACGTTGAGCGGGCCTACCGGGCTCGCGTTGTGCGCCCGCTGAAGGTCAACGACCAGCACCTCGACCAGAGCACGATCGATTCGATCATGGTCTTCCTCGTCCAGATGGCGATGATCTTCCTCGTGTCGACCCTCATCGTAGCCGTGCTGGAGCCCCAGCTCAGCTTTACGGGCAACTTCTCTGCCGTCGCCGCCACGCTGTTCAACATCGGCCCCGGCCTCGAAGAAGTCGGCCCTACGCAGAACTTCGCCTTCTTCCACAGCGGCACCAAGATATTCCTCTCGCTGCTCATGATCCTGGGCCGCCTCGAGCTCTACGCCATCCTCGCCCTCTTCTCCCCCGCCCTCTGGAAGAAGTATTAGAGGGCAGTGGGGAGACGCCAAATCAGCTTGCGGGAATACAAGTATTTTGTGATAGTAACCCCATGACGTGGGTGGTCTACAAGCGTCCCCAAGCGGACATCGAAGCCGAACGCCGGGCACTGGAATCGTTTGCTAAGAAAGCTACAGCCTCGCCTGAGGCTGCGCGCGCAGCGTTGCTGAAAGGCGGCTTTATTACAAAAGACGGGAAGTTGGCGAAGAAATACCGCTAATGTTCCGCACCTCCTGGGTTCTAGGCTTTCACGGTTGCGACCGAGCCGTGGGCGAACGTGTGCTGGCTGGGGAACACCTTCAACTGAGCCGTAATGACTACGACTGGCTTGGAGAAGGGATTTACTTCTGGGAAAACGACCCGCTCCGCGCCTATCACTGGGCGCTCTTCATCCAACAACATCCCCAGTTCTTCAAGACCCGCATCGATAAGCCCTTTGTGGTAGGGGCGATTATAGATCCCGGCTCATGCCTAGATCTCTCTGATCAAAGCTCGCTCACAACCCTTCAACGCGCCTACGAAGTATTTCGTGAAATAAGGAAGATGGAAGGGGGAGAGCTTCCCGAGAATAAGTCCGGCTTTGAGGGCGACGCCGACTTGATCAAGCGCCACCTCGACTGCGCCGTGATCAACTTTATGCATTATTTCCGCCAAGAAGAAGGCCTCGAACCGTATACGACTGTCCGAGGCCCATTTATGGAAGGGGAGCCACTTTATCCTGGGGCCAAGATCATGGCAAAGACGCACGTGCAAATTACCGTCCGTGATCCCGTGGCAATTCGCGGGTATTTCCGGGTGGCAGAGCTTTAACGCCCCCCCTACCGCCACTCGTGCTTGAAGTGGTGGTAGACGCGGCGGGCGTCGAGGCGTTCGAGCCAGGAGGCGAGCAGGATGATGACCAGACCCGCGACGCCGAGCAGGCTCCAGTGCCAGCGGAAGAGGCCGGTCCAGAGCGTGTAGGCGTTGTCACAGCCGGAGACGATCAACGCCAAGAGGGCAAACGTCAGCAACAAGCGCTCGCGCAGGTGGCAGGCCAGCAGAGCCGCACCGACCGCAAGCCCCACCAACGCACGCTCCATCAGCGGAAAAGCGTCTTCGCCCACGCTCAGCAGCGCCACGAGCATGAGCAGAAAGGCTGCCACGCTACGGATCCATTGGCCCTGCTCCACTGAACGGGTGAGGCTCCACAGCATCACCGGCACGGCATAGAGCAGCGCGGCAAAGGCCAGCAGTTCCTCGTGCCAACCGAAGAGCAGTTGCGCACCGAGCAGCCAGGCCGCAAAGCCCCAGAGCAAGCCCCCGGTCTCGACGATTCCCCGCAGCACGCGATTGCGAACGCCCGGGGCAAACACGCCATTGAAAAGGTAGGCAAGCGTCAGCGCGACCAGCAGGAAGAACGGCCCCTCGTCACCATGATGCCAGCATACCTGCCGGATCGGCAGCATGAGGATGGCGGGAAAGAACGCGACTTGCGCCAATAGGCCTTCCAGCCCCACAAAGCCGGGGGAGCTACGTCGCACCCGTTCGAGCACGACCACGGTAGCGATCAGCAAAGCGACCGTTATACCGGTGATCCACTGCGGATCGCGCCAGGTGGGCAGCAGGAGAAGCTGCCCCGCGAAGAAGCTGACCGCCAGCAACCGCGCATGTGAACGGCAAAGGGCCGACATGCCCAGCCACGAGACGAGCGCCAGCACCGGCAGCGCGAGGCCCAGTAGACTCCAGGCAGGCGCGCCCAGCATGAGGCCCTCAAAGCGTGCCTCGTAGAGCAGTGCGCTCAGTTGGCCGAAATGGGCGGGGACAAATCCAGCGGCCAGCCCCAGCAGCGCACGACCGGCGGCTGCATCTTGCCAGCGGCGCGTCACCAGCCAGCCGCACACGCCGATGAGCAGCGTAAAGCCGAGAAAGACGGCGTATTGGCCGAACGGGCCGCGCTCCATCAGATCGGTAAAGATAAACTTGCCCGCAGCAGACGCGAGCAGCAGGCCCCCCAGCCAACGGAGCAGGCGGGGCAGCGAAAAGCCCTCGTGCGGGCGAGCTTCTACCTCCGGAAGATTGGGGACGACGGTAGCGGGCAGCGGAGGTGGGGTGGCGTTCATGACTTAGGCCTGGTTGAGGTTCGACTTCAGTTCAGCCAGCTCGCGAGCCAGCGCGTCGCGCTCTTCCTCCTCGCGGAACTGCTGCTCCAGACGGTCGACGGGCTTCCCTCGCCCCATAGGGCGCTCCAGTTCACGCACGCGCACTTGCTCTTCCCAACGGTCGAGCAAGCGGCCCAGCTCCTCGTCGCCGCTCGCGGCCCGCGAATCCTGCTGCGCCCGCTGGCTCAGGTCGCGTGCGGCGAGGGCCTGCTTGCGACGGTTCAGCTCGCCAATCAGGCGGCGGCTTTCGTCCAGCTCTTGCTCCACCTCGTGGACCAGGCCGTCGAGCTGCACCAGCTCCTCTTCGCGTTGGCGGGCCAGTTCGGCGGCGGCCTTCTTGCGCTGGAGACACTGCAGGGCCAGCTCTTGGTTGGCGGTGGCGTTCTGAACGGCCCGGGTCTGCCACTGTTCGGCTTTGGCCACTGCGTCGCGCTGCTGCTGGTCGAGCTGCTCGCGCTCTCGTTGCAGACGCACGAGGCGCGTCTCAGCCGCCGCCAACTGCTGGCGTGCCTTGCCGAGCAATTCGTCGGCGACAGCTTCATGGTTCTCCACCTGATCGAGCAGGCGCGTCACCTCAGTGCGGAAATTGATGCGGATACGATTCCAGATACTCATGGTGCTTCGGATTGAAGGTTGTTCTTTCCTTTAATCACGAAGCGGGCCATCAAAACCATACATCCCGTAAGCTTTTGATGATCAGCATACATAAAGACTTCAACCATTAAACCCACAGGGAAATCCCAAAGGGCATCATACATTCTATGTCAGCCATCAAGACATATAATGTTGCCTCACGCCGAGCCGCGAGGGAGAGGATACGGGTATGCTACAACATGATAGAAATATGGCTTTCTGGGCTATCTCTCCATCCTCAACCAAGGCACGGATCTGCCTCGGTAGCGTTGACTCAGCACCAAGATCATGGAGACCCGCACAAAAAAGCCGCCGGGACTCGCTCCGGCGGCTGAAAAAAGGCAAATCCTGCCAACTCCGCTCTTAAGCGCGCAGGCGACGGCGGATGCAGGCGAAAGCAATCCCACAGAGGCCTGCCAGCGCGGCATAGGTGGAGGGCTCGGGCACGGCGGCAACCGGGAAAGCCGTGTCGATGGTCAGATTGTCGAGGGTAATCGACTGATCGGGCGTGGCCCCGGACTGACGAAACACGAACGCATCAAGCTCTCCGACTGACAGCGACGTCCCGACAATGTTGACAGAGTTGCGGTCGACCGGATCGATCCACAAGGTGGAGGATCCCGTTTCGAACGAATAGCTTAGAACGGCGGTGTAGGTAGTTCCGTAGGCCAGATCAGTAGCCCAAACCGATTGAGCTTCGCTGGTGTTGCTGGAGATGCCGACACGAAAGCCCGAAGCCGAGAAGGCTGCTAAATCGATGCGAGAAATGAAGGCGGAGGCATCATTGCGGAAATGCGCAAAATATTCGAAATCCACGCCCGTATAGCTTACCGGATCGGCAACGGAAAATTCGAAGCTCGCGAAAAGCTCTCCAGAGGTCTGCGAACCAAAACCAATCGCAACGTCTTCCGTGTCGCTATCGTTGATGGTAATGGCACCGGACGACACCTGGACTTGACCCGAAGTGCCCCCGGAAGTGATCCAAGGTGAATTGAGGGCACCTACCAGGCTCCCATCCGGATAGTTGAAGGACTCAACCACGAGTTGGCCGTGGGTGGCCCCGGCAAATGCGGCAACGGCGGTGAGAACAGACAGCGTATTTTTGTTTTTCACGAATGAACTTCAGGTTTCTTGGGTTTAGAGTCGCGGAGGGCTTAGGCGCCTAAATCTCATGCCTCGCTGTGAGACAACACAGGACGGCCGAGACAGGTTATCGCTCTAATAAGGCACTTTAATCCAAACGTTGGCGGGGGCCAAGAAACAAACGCCCCGTCGGCAAGAATTCCGTTATACCAAAAGTCGTAAGGGGAAGGAGGTGGCATCGCTCCTTTACCAAGTATTCGCGCTACCTGTGAAGCCCTACGCCTTCTTCGTCTTGCGCGCCGTTCTTCTCCCGGCGTTAACGTGGGGGCACATGGGGCAGGCCTCGGGGGAGCCGTCGCACTTTTTGCGGGCGGTGCAGTGGGCGCGGCCGTAGTAGATGAACTGCAGGTGCAGGTGGTTCCAGGTCTCCGGCGGGTAGAGAGCCTTCAGGTCGCGCTCGGTCTGGACGACGTTCTGACCGCTGGTGAGGCCAAAGCGCTGGGCCAATCGGTGGATATGGGTGTCGACGGGGAACGACGGGATGTCGAAGGCCTGCGCGCGCACCACCTCCGCCGTTTTGTGGCCGACGCCGGGCAGGGCTTCCAGCTCTTCGCTCGTCTGGGGCACCGCCCCGCCATACTGCGTGGTGAGGATGCGGGACAGTTCCTTGATCGCCTTGGCCTTGCGCGGGCCGAGACCGCAAGGGCGCACGATTTCGAGGATCTTTTCTTCCGGGATTTCGGCCATTTCCTGCGGCGTGCGCGCCAGCTCCCACAGCTTGGGCGTCACCTGATTGACCCGTTCGTCGGTGCACTGGGCGCTGAGTAGCACAGCTACTAGCAGCGAGTAGGCATCATAATATCTTAATGGGATGATGGGTTCTGAGCAGAAATCCTGGAGCTGTTGGTAGACAAAAGCGGCGCGTTCCTTTTTGTTCATGTCAAATCGTCGGCCTGAAACCGCTATCTTCAAGGGGTGGATGCGTCCAGCGCAAGCATGTTGACGCCGCGGTCGGCCCAAGCCACAACTTCCGAAGTCGAGAGCCATCTGATGTCCAAACTTCCGTACGATCCCAGCGCTTTTCCGCGCGAATCCCACCGCCACTACCTGCCTGCCTCCGAAGCGGAGCTGCAGGCGATGCTGCAACGGCTGAACCTGAGCAGCCTGGACGAGCTGTTTGCCCATGTGCCGGAGGAGGTGCGTTTTGCCAAGGCGCCCGACCTGCCCGACGAGCTGGGCTACGAAGAGACGGCCGCCCACGTCGAGGCCATTTCGCAGCGCAACCGTCCGCTGCCGGGCTTCCTTGGCGACGGCCTGCCGCACTTCAGCGTGAGCCCCATCGTGCCCTACGTGCTGGGGCTGCGCAAGCTGGCCACCGCCTACACGCCCTACCAGCCCGAGCGCTCGCAGGGCACCCTGATCTGCCACTGGATCTACCAGTGCGCGCTGACTTCGCTGACCGGCTTCGAGGCGATCAACAGCTCCCTCTACGATCGTGCGAGCGGGATCTACGAGGCCCTCGCCACCGCGCTCCGCATGCAGCGCAAGGCCGACATCGCCATCGTCTGCGACGGCCTTTACCCAGCCGACCTCGAAACCGTCGAGACGCTGATTGCCGATACCGAATTTTCGCTGGAGCGCGTGCCGCTCGACCCGACCACCGGCCGCATCTCCCTGACCGCCCTGCGCCGCAAGGCCGAAGAGCTGGGCAGCCGCGTGGGCGCCATCGTTTTCCCGCAGGTCAATACCCTCGGCCTGCTCGAAGATGTCGACGCACTGACCGACCTCTGCGCCGAGCTGGGCGTGCAGAGCGTGGCCGTGGTCGATCCGATGCTGCTCGGGCCCGACGGCCTGAAGGAGCCGGCAGCCTACGGCCAGAACGGTGCCAACATGATCGTGGGCGAAGCGCAACACCTCGCCATCGGTCCCAATTTCGGTGGTCCGGGCCTCGGTCTGTTTGGCGTGCGCTACAACGACGCCAACAAGAACGCCATCCGCTACACCCCCGGTCGCTACGTGGGCAAGGCCCTCGACGGAGCGGGCCGCGATTGCCGGGTGATGGTGCTCAGCACCCGCGAGCAGCATATCCGCAAGGAGAAGGCTACCTCCAACATTTGCTCCAACCAGGCCTTTCTCGCCACCCTCGCCGGCTCGGCCCTGCTTGAGCGCGGGGCGGAAGGGATCGGCACGATGCTACGCCAGGCCCGTGCGACCGCGGTCGAGCTGTTTGAGCAGCTGACCCGTTTTGAAGGCGTGCGCCCGGCATTCGAAGAGGCTCCGTTCTTCAACGAGCTGACCCTCGAAGTGCCGGAGCCGGTGGACGAGCTGTTGGCCGACGCCCGCAAGGCCGGTCTGCACCTCGGCGTGGACGTGAGCGACCGCATCGGCGGCGGCAAGCGCCCCCTGCTCAAGCTCTCGACGAGCGACCGCCAGGACGCGGACGTGGTGGCCCAGACGGTGGCGTTCTTTGCGGAGCGCTATGGCGAGCCGACCCAGCCAGCGGCTCACCTGCCCAAGGTCCCCGCGCCGCTCCAGCGCAAGCAGACCCCCAACCTTCCCCGCTATTCGCAGGAAAAGCTGCAGGACTATTACAACCAGCTCGCCGAGCTGAATGTGAGCCCCGACGACGGGATCTACCCGCTCGGCTCCTGCACGATGAAATACAACCCCTACCTCAACGAGTGGGCGGCCGCCCTGCCGGGCTTTGCCGATCTGCACCCGCAGACCCCCATTGAGGACGCCCAAGGCGCGCTGGAGGTGTTGTGGGAGTCGCAGGAGTGGTTCCGCAAGATCACCGGCCTCGCCGCCGTCACGACCCAACCGGTCGCCGGCGCGCAGGGTGAGCTGGTGGGCATCAAGCTCTTCCAGGCCTACCACCGCAGCCGTGGCGAACACCACCGCAAGGTGCTGCTGATCCCCGCCTCGGCCCACGGCACCAACTTTGCCACCGCCAGCATGGCCGGTTGCACCCTCGCCCTGCTCAAGGGCGGCGACAATGGCCTGATCGACGAGGCCGACCTCGATGCACAGCTCGCCAAGCACGGGGCCAACCTCGCCGGCATCATGGTGACCAACCCGAACACTACCGGCCTCTTCGAGCGCGACTTCAAGCGCATCGCCGACAAGGTCCACGCCGCCGGCGGCCTCGTCTACATGGACGGCGCCAACATGAACGCCATCGCGGGCTGGGTCGACCTCGGCGCGCTGGGCGTCGATGCGGTGCACAACAACCTGCACAAGACGTGGTCGATCCCGCACGGCGGCGGCGGCCCGGGCGACGGCTTCGTGGCCGTCAGCGCCCGTTTGCAAGACTTCCTGCCGGGCTACCAGATCGAGAAGCGCGGGGGCCGTTTCGAGCCCGTGCGCCCGCTCCACAGCATCGGCCGCTTCCACCGCCACTGGGGCAACTTTGGCCACAAGGTGCGCGCCTACACCTACCTCAGCCGTCTGGGCAAAGAGGGTGTGCGACGCATGTCTGCCGTGGCCGTGCTCGCCGCTCGCTACTGCCTCGCCAGCGCCAAGGAACGTTTCCCGCTACTCCCCGCCGGCAGCGACGAAAAGCGCATGCACGAGTTTATCATGACGCTGAGCAAGGCCGACTTTGAGCGCCTGGAGGCCGCCGGGGTCCCGCACGCCGCCGTCATCGCCCGCATCGGCAAGCTGTTCCTCGATTTCGGCTACCACGCGCCCACCGTAGCCTGGCCCGAGACCTATGGCGTGATGATCGAGCCGACCGAGAGCTACACGCAGGCCGAGCTGGACCGCTTCAACGAGGCCGTGCTCGCCATCGGCGAAATCGTGACCGAGCACCCCGAGGTGTTGCAGGTGGTGCCGCTCTTCATGCCTACCGAGCGCATCGACGAAGTGGCGGCCAACCGCAACCTCGTGCTCAACGCCCCGCTCGATGAGCTGCCCCCCATCCACCCGACCCCCGTGCCCGCGCAAGAGCTGCTCGACATGGATGTGCAGGCGCTCAAGGCCCGCATCGTCGCCGCCGCCCAGCAAAAGCTCGCGGCGCAGGCGTAGAGGGCGTCGTTCGTTTTTAAACTTCCCCGGGCGGCTTCGGCCGCCTTTTTTATGTCTGGGTGCAACCACCAGATGCCATCATAGCAGACCTCTTGTGCAGAAGGATCCACTGGCTCGAAGTAGCGCCAGCGGACGGGAACTACTTCGCCAACGTCAACGGGCTTATCTGCACCTTGACGATAGGAGACTTCCCGGACGAGCCGTTGTGGACACTTCGTTGCGGGGTAGAATGCTGCAAGCTTGATGATACACCTGCTTCCTGGTCCTTTCCCGAGGGTCAGAATCTTCAGGATTAGCCGAGATGATGCGCTAATCCTCTGTTTGCCTTCACCTCCTGCCGTTCAAAAACGAATGTTTTAAGTAGAGCTTTACTTTTGCGGGTATAGGCGCATAAGTAGAACTTGATTGTTACGAAGAGCCGCCAACTGCGGCGTTTGCGTCACACCTTGACCACGTGTGACGTGATCGAAACGGAGATCCCTGATGAAACGAGTGCTAACCATCCTTCTGGCCGCCTTGGGCCTGAACGCGGCCATCCTGTACGCCGTGCTCTGGCAAGGGCAAGTCCACCTCTACGAGGAAAACGAGCTGATCGAGAACCTGCAGGCTGTCTGCTACATCGGCGCGACTTTCTTTACCCTTTGGGCCCTTTTACAACTGAAGGGCTTCGAGCGTTGGCTGGCCGGTGTCTTTACCTTTGCCAATGTCGCCTTTTTCCTGCGGGAAGTCGATGTGGCGGAGATGGACATCGCCCCAATGGTCAACTTCTTCTTTGGCGGCATGTCCAAGGACATCCTGATGACGCTGGTGTTCCTCGCGCTGGTGGCGCGATTCGCCGTAGCCTTCCGCCACCACCTGCGCGAGTTCTGGCAAATCGTCCGCAGCCGAATCTCGCTGCTGGTGATAGGCGGCTGCCTGTTGCTGGCACTGGGCTCATTCTGCGAAGAAGTCGAAATGCCCTTTATGGAAGAGCTGGCCGAGCTGAATGGCGCCCTGCTCATCATGACGGCGGCCTTCTTCTATGCCTTGTCGCCGCGCGAGCTGACCGCCAAGGTGGCGACTCACCCAGGCTGGAGCGAGAGCAGGCCGGTGCGCGTCAAGCCTGTGACGCTCTCGTAAGAGCGCACCCGAATTTGATCCCGGAGGGGCGGAAGGCGTTGGTCTTCCGCTCCTTTTTTGTGGGCTATACTTGCGCTGCGGTGCCACCCGCCTTTCTGTCCGGGCATGAAAGCGGAAAACGTCCTGCACGCACAAGCCTGCCTCGGCGAAGGCCCCATCTGGTGGCATGAGCATCTCCTGTGGATCGACGTGGAGCGTGGAGAGCTGCACCGCTTCAACCCTCAAACCGGGATCGACACGCAACTGCCCTGCGGCGAAAAGATCGGCACCGTCGTGCCCCGGGCGGGTGACAGCCGAGTGATCGTGGCCAAAACGACCGGGCTCGTCGCCTTTGATCTTCAGACCGGCCAACAGGAGGCCCTGCCCTCCCCTGCGCGCCATCTGTTGGGCGACCGCTTCAACGACGGCAAGTGCGATCCGCGCGGGCGGCTGTTTGTCGGCACCACCTCGGAAGAGCCCGGCGACGAAGGCCAGGCCCGCCTCTTTCGCTTCGACGGCGACGGCAGCTTCCGCGAAGTCCTCGGCGGGTTGACGATCTCCAACGGCGTGTGCTGGGATGCCGAGCGCGGCCTCTTTTTCTTCATCGACACGCCAACTGGCCGCATCGACCTCTTTGACTACGATGTGCAGACGGGCGATATCGCCAACCGGCGGCCGCTGCTGCAAGTGCCCGAAGACTGGGGCCACCCCGACGGCATGACGCGCGATGCGGAGGGCAACCTATGGGTCGCCTTTTACGCGGGCGGGGCCGTGCGCTGCATCGACAGCCATCGCGGCACTTTGCTCGCCGAGGTTCGCCTGCCGGTGCCGCATGTCACGGCGTGTGCCTTCGGCGGCGAGGGGCTGCGCACGCTTTATATCACCACGGGGTCCCGCGACGTAAAAGACCGCGCTGCACTGCCTGAGGCCGGCGACCTTTTTGCCTGCGAACCCGGCGTGGCGGGAGAGCCGGCAGTGCCGTTTGCGGGCTAAGCCCGTATCCTAATCCTGCGGCAACAGCTGGTAGGTCGTCAGGACGCGGCGGATCGTATCGGCGTGGATGGGTTTGTCATAATACCCGTCCATACCCGCCTCAGCATAGGCCGAGGCATCGCCCATGCGGGCGAAGGCAGAGAGGCCTACGATGGGCACATTGGCATTACCGGGCCCAGCCTCGCCCGCACGAATGCGGCGGGTAGCCTCAACGCCGTCCATCTCCGGCATCTGGATGTCCATAAAAATCAAGTCGGCCTGTTGGCCCTGCAGGGCTTCGAGCAGCTCGACCCCGTTGTCGCACATCTGGCAGCTGACGCCGAACCGCTTGAGGATTGCGCCAAGCACGCGCTGATTGATGTTGTTGTCCTCAGCGTAAAACAGACGGGCTTTTGACATGGGCTTCTCCGGGCGGCCACTTGGGAAAGGCTCACTCGAGTGTTTTTGTCGAACAGTTCTCGGTGAGGTGGCGATGAGGGTCAGAGTCATGACGCGTTACGAGTGGCAGGTCCAAAGCGGTCGTTTCTTTTTCGGTCTCTTTGCCTCATTTTGAAGTGCGCTACCGCCTAAAAATTGAAACCTGTTAACCTTACTCCGAGTATGGTTTACTTTTTTGGCCGTTCAAAGGGCGGATGTTGACGCAAGGCGTCTCCGCTACGCGGCAGGGCCGGGTCGAGGGCGGCAATGCGTGGCAGGCAACTGAGCACGATCTCGGTGCAGACGGCGTTGAAGCGCGTGTAAACCTCGCGAATCGTATCCCAGCGCCACGCTCCGAGTCCTTCGGCCGGGTTGCTGATCAGGTTGAGGCAGGCGAGGTGCATCCCGAGCTGGCGGGCGTAGGTGATTTCGGTCGCCACGTTGAGCGTCACCAGGTCGGCCCCCTGCGTGCGCAGCGAGCGGATCTCCGATGCGGTCTCGAACCGGCCTCCACGGGCCTGCCAGACGCTGCCGACCGGGTGGATGCTGATGTCGTCGAACTCCCGGCGAGGGCGGACGACCTGACGGCACTGCTCGATCAGGATCTGCCGCAGCGTGGCGTCCATCGGTGGGGTGAAGCGGGGAAAAGCAAAATCGGGACCGCCCAGATAGTCGACCGGGATGCCGGTGGGGCGGTCGATATTGAGGTCGCCAAAGTCGTCGGGCACCACGAGGTCGAAGAGGCGGAAGGCCGGGTTGATCCCGCCTGCCGTGGCGCCGGTAATGACTTCGCGCACCCCCAGCTGGTGGAGAGCCATCCAGGTGCTCAGCCAGCGGTTCTCGCCGTGGAAGTGCACATATAGATAGCGGACCCCAGCATACTCGCCCAGATAAAGCGGCGGAGATTCACCCGCCTCCGTCTCGACATGGAAGCGGCCCTGCAACGCGCCCATTTCCCAAATCGCGTCGTTGAGGTGCGTTCCGCCGATGATCGCAATCGACACCGGGTCCGGGACTGCCAATTCTGGCAAATCTGGGTGCTTCTGCATGCCTGCATCTTGTATTCAAGCCCTTGTTTGTAAAGGAAATGTTTAATTCCACCGTTATGCGGCGCTTCCCGTCGGCCTTGCGCGCCCGGCGGCGCGGTTTTGCGCTGGCGGGGGCTCTGCTGGTGCTGGCCGCCGTGGCACTGCTCGTCGTGGCGGTGTTGCGGTGGCAGTCTCTGCAACGCAGTGACGATACGCTGCAATGGCAACAGGAGCTGGCTCGCCGGCAAGCGCTAACGGGCTTGGCGCAGGCACGGATGCAGGCCGAAGCCCTCATGGCGGCAGACGCACGTTTTACCCATCTTGCCGTTTCCGCTGAGGGGCGTGAGACGCTCATGGTGTGGGGCGAAGAGGATCAGCCGCTGGCCCTCCTGGGGGTCGACGCGCCAGATACGGCGCTCGCTACACTGGCGCATGGCTTGGCCGCTCCCCTGGTCGAGCTGCGGACCCCGGACGGCCAGTTGGCAGGCCGCTACGCCTACGCGGTGGCAGACGAGGGGATGCGGGCGCATCGCACTTATGCCCCGGGAGCAGCAGCGGTGGAGCAAAGGGGCACGACGGCCTGGAGTCGTGGCGTGCAGTCAGCCCCCGATGGCAGCGGCTTGCGAGTCAACTGGAGCCTGCAGAGCGCTGCGGAAGCCCAGGCCGCCGCGTTTATGACCGACGCGCCGCTGTATTGGGACGCCGAGCAACGGGAGCTGAAGGCAAGCCACGGCGTGGCCGCCCCTCGACCACGGTTGACCGAGGCGGCCGTCGAGGCCGGAGTATACGTTTTTGGCGCGCCCAACGTGAGGAACCGCTACTCGCTCAACCTCCGCTACCACGTGCAGGCCGAGCTGTGGAACCCCTACCCCTGGCCGCTCGCCTTCCCTGCCTCCACCTTTATGGGCTACGAGCAGGCGGCACGACTCGTCTGGAAAGACCTGCCCGCCGTGCGGGTGACAAGCTACCGCCGCAACGGCTCGGGCTGGAGCGTGCGCGATCAGACGCCATGGCTGCCGCTCGACGAACTGCTGCGCGAGGGTGAGCCTCGGGAGCGCAACCTCGTGAGCTGGCTGGATGTGGCGGGCTGGCGACTGGAGCCGGGCGAAGTGTATCGCAGCCTGGAGCCCGATCTGGCCCGCCAGCCCGAAGGCCTCGCACGCCGCCTGAGCAACGAATTTTACGTCGACGTGCAGTTCGACCGGCTGGAAGTCGAGTTCAGCGACGCGCTTTATAGCCTGCACCTGATCCCCTTCGCCCACGGCTTTGCCGAGAACGGCTATGAGGTCGACAACGCTTACGCGAGCCAGGGGGGCATCCCCTTGGCCGCCCAGCGTTGGGTCTTCGAACCGCCGCTGGCCGTCGCCCAAGGCGGCAACCCGGCGGTGTATGTGGTCAACAGCGACACTTACCGCCCGGCCAACCGCTACTGGGGCGCGCATTGGCAGTGGAGCGAGCGGCCATTGGTCACGGGCGTGGCTAGCCTCGATCAGGGGGGCGGCGAAGGGCGGCCGATCGATCCCACCCGTCCGTTGAGCGCCTCGAACTGGGCGGGCGGCTATTTCCAAAGCCCCAACTGGCGCACGCACGAGCCCACCGCCACCCGCGCCACCTGGCTAGACTGGCCCCGCGCACCCGTCCACTCGTGGTCGGCCCTGCGCAACGCCCCCGGGCTGGAAGGGCTTGGCTGGCCGGGCGGGCCCAATGCGTGGCTCGACTCCGCCTTTTTTGCCGGCGACCAAGCCAGCCTCGTGCCTTGGCCCGAAGGCACCGTCTTACCCGAGCCGACCGACCCGGCGGCAGCGGCGCAAGTGCTGCGCGAAGGCACCTTTAACCTCAACAGCCCCCATTACGCCGCGTGGCGGGCCTGGCTGGAGCTGGCATTTGAGCGTCTGCCGCAAAGCACCCTGCCGCTCTACGCACCTGCTGCCGGCGAGGCGGTGGACGAGGCGGGCCTGGCTCGCGCCGCCAGTCAAGCCCGTGGTCGCGAACTTTCCCCCGCACAGCTCGATCAACTGGCCGCCCGGCTGGCGGAGGGCAACCGACAGCGCTCCGAACCTTGGCGCAGCGTGGCCGAACTGGCAGACAGCGCATGGCTGCAGCAGGCACTTGAAGCCGTCGGCCCGGCCTTGACCACGCGCGACGGCACCTTCCCGACCGTGGAGCCGCTCTATCCAGACGCGGAACGGCTCGACGGCCTGCCCGCCTTGGCCTTACCGGGCGTCATCGATCAGGCCGACCTGCTGCTGGCCCTCGGCCCATGGCTGGCGGTGAGGTCCGACACGTTTCGCATCGTTTTCTACGGCGAGGCGGTGCACCCGCGCTCGGGCGAAGTCACCGCGCGGGCCTGGGGCGAAGCGATCCTGCAGCGCACACCCGAGTTGCGTGCCGATGGCGAGGGGCGCACGTGGGTGCAGCGCGGCCTTCGCTGGCTTACGCCGCCGGATTGAGCCAGCGCAGGAACACGTAGACCACGACGCCCGTGATCGAGACGTAGAGCCAGCACGGGTAAGTCCAGCGGGCAATGCGGCGGTGCGCGTCGAAGCGGCGCAGGGCGGCAAAGCTGAGCGTGGTCGTGACCAGCGGCAGGGTGAGCGTCGCCATAATGATATGCGTGATCAGGATCACGAAATAGAGAGGCCGCAGCAGCCCCGTGCCCAGGTAGCGGGTATCGCCGTGCAGCGTGTGGTGCAGCAGGTAGCCGACGAGAAACGCCCCGCTGACGGCGGTGGCGCCTGCCATCAGGTAGCCGTGGCCCCGCTTGTCGTGCGCGTAGATCCGCTGGATGCCCGCCGCGACCAGCAGCGTCGAGAGCGCATTGCAGGCGGCGTTGAAGCTCGGCAGCCAGGGGAGCGTAAAGGTGGCCTCCTTCAGCTCGAAGGCGTAGATCAGCCAAAACAGGAAGGCGACGATCAGCACACTCAGGACGATGTTACCCACGACAACCGCGCGATTACCCATGGCCCCGAATATGCCGCCCCCCGCCTTTCTGCCAAGCCGGAAGCGCAGTTTGTAGCGCGCCCCCTACAGGATATGCTTCACCACACCGCCATCGGCGCGGATCGAGGTGCCGTTGATCACAGAGGCTTTGGGGCTGGCGACGAAGGCGACCACGTTGGCCACCTCCTGCACGTCGGCCGCGCGCTGGATGAGCGAGGCCGAGCGGTGGGCCTTCACGAACTTGCGGCCCGCTTCCTCCACGTCTTTCGCTTCGCCCTTTTTCACCATCTCCTCCAGCCACGCGCCCACGGCTTCGGACTTGGTGGGCCCGGGCAGCACGCTGTTGACCGTCACGCCCGTGCCCTTGGTCTGCTCGGCAATTCCGCGCGAAAGGGCGAGCTGCGCCGTCTTCGTCATGCCGTAGTGGACCATCTCCTCCGGGATGTTGAGGGCCGACTCGCTGGAAATAAAGATGATGCGGCCCCAGTTGCGCGCCTTCATACCCGGCAGGTAATGGCGCGAAAGGCGCACGCCGCTCATTACATTGACGTCGAAAAACGTCTGCCAATCGGAGTCGGGGATCTCGCTGAAGTCCTTGATCTCGAAGACGCCGACGTTGTTGATCAAAATGTCCACATCCGGGTGTGAATTGGTCAGCTCTTCGACCCCTTGCGCGGTGGAGAGGTCGGCCGCGAGCCCCGTTACTGGCGCGTTTGGATAGGCGCGGCGGATCTCCGCCACCGCCTCGCCCACCCGGTCGTCGTGGCGGCCGTTCACGATCACGGCGGCTCCTTCGGCGGCCAAGGTCCTGGCGATGGCAAAGCCGATTCCAGCAGTCGAGCCCGTCACAAGGGCTGTCTTCCCAGAGAATTGCAAATCCATGC
This sequence comes from Verrucomicrobiota bacterium JB022, assembly GCA_030673845.1. Taxonomy (NCBI): domain Bacteria; kingdom Pseudomonadati; phylum Verrucomicrobiota; species Verrucomicrobiota bacterium JB022. The sequence continues at coordinate 242,675 of JAUTCQ010000003.1, read as the reverse complement.
CCCTAACATAGTCAACTCTGTCTGGTTGCAAGCACGAGCCTTGTTCTGCAGGACAAAAGTGGGCGTAAAAGGCTCATAGCTCCTAGACATTACGCTAATCCCCCCATACTACTCGGTTGTGCCCGACTCCGCCTCCACAGAGCCGCAACCCATCACCGGAGCTGCCGCCCGCTGGCTACAGCGCGACGCCATCAGTTGGCCGCTGAAGTCTGCCGATGGCCTCCACTTCAAGCTCTACGCCCACCCCACTGGGGAAATTCTGAGGCATGAGAGCGCGGTCCTGACGGCGGATGGCGGACGCGACTTCCCGCTGGAGGTGATCACCGACCAGACCCGCCTCGGCCAGCTCCACCGCGATTACCCATGGACGGGCCAGCAAGTGTTGCTCGATACCTGCCAGGCCAGTGACCTCGAAGCCTTGGCCGCCGGGCACCTGGTGATCGTGGCGCTCGACGGCAATGGCAAAGTGGTCGACGCGACGGGCATCCAGAACGCCGGCCTGCTCGACTCTTTATACACCTACGACGGGCCGCTGGGCGTGATCTGGAAGAGCGGCGTGCCGACCCTCCGCGTCTGGGCGCCAACTGCCCACGAGGTCAAGGTGCGGGTCTCTGCCCGGGCCGAAGACCACGGCAGCTTTCAACTCGTGCCGCTCGAACGCCTGAGCGGAGAGGGCGAGCGCGGTGTATGGGAGATCCGAGGCCGCCGCGACTGGAAGGGCTGCTTTTACCGTTTTCAAGCCACTGTCTACGACCCGATGGCGGGCCGCGTCTGCACCCACGAGGTGATCGACCCCTACGCGCCGAGCCTCGCAACTGACAGCCGTTTCGGCCAGATCGTGCACCTCGACGATGCGGAGCTGCAGCCCAAGGGCTGGAATCGCCTCGCCAAGCCCGGCCTGCCGATGGTCGACTGGGTGATCTACGAGCTGCACGTGCGCGACTTTTCGATCAACGACGAGAGCGTGCCCGCCCACCTGCGGGGTTCCTTTGCGGCGTTTACCTGCACCGAGAGCACGGGCATGCAGCACCTCAAGGCCCACGCCGAGGCCGGGCTCACCCATGTGCACCTCTTGCCGATCTACGACTTTGGCTCGACGCCAGAGGCCGGGCCGCACTTGCGCGAGTTCTGGCCTAAGCCGGATGGCCATGGCCCGGCATCCGAAGAGCCGCAGGCCATCGTCGAGCGCCACCGCGACGAAGATGGCTTCAACTGGGGCTACGACCCGGTGCACTACTTTGTGCCCGAAGGCAGTTACGCGACCGACCCCCACGGCGCGCCGCGCGTCCGGGAGCTGCGGGAAGCCGTTCAGGCGCTCCACGGCATCGGCCTGCGCGTGGTGCAAGACGTCGTCTTCAACCACACCTTCCAGAACGGCCACGGCGACAAGTCCGTCTTCGACAAGCTGGTGCCCGGCTACTACTACCGTCGCACCCGCCAAGGCCACGCCTACGATCACGTTTGCTGCCCCGAGCTGGCGACCGAGCACCGCATGGTCGAAAAGCTGATGGTCGACGCGATCGTGCACTGGGCTCGCGTCTACAAGATCGACGGCTTCCGCTTCGACATCATGGGCGACCACACGGTCGCGAACCTCAAGGCCGTGCGCAAGGCGCTCGACGAGCTGTCGCTGGAGGAGCACGGCGTCGACGGCCCGCGCATCCACCTCTACGGCGAAGGCTGGGCCTTTGGCTCGCTGCTCGATTTCCGGCGCGGCGAGGCGGCCTTTCAGGATAATCTGGGCGGCACCGGCATCGGCAGCTTTAACGACCGCATCCGCGACGGGTTGGGCCACAAGAAGCAGCGCGGCTTTATCGACGGTGAATTCCGCCGCATCAACTGGGTGCGCAACGGCCTCGCGGGCAACCTCGTCAACGTCTCGCTGCCGGGCGTCGACGCGGGCGGCACCTACACCCAGCAGCCGCAGGAAAACGTCAACTACCTCACCGCGCACGATAACTACACGCTCTTTGACGAGCTGATGCTGCGCCATGGCCGCCACGACAGCCGCCCGGAGGAGCTCGCGCGCATCATCCGCCGCGCACGGTTGGGGCTGGCCTGCCTCGCGGTGGGGCAAGGCGTGCCGTTTTTCCACGCCGGGGTCGAGTTGCTGCGCTCCAAAAGCGGCGACCGCAACAGCTACAACAGCGGCGACTGGTTCAACCGCGTCTTCTGGGACGCCTCGCACAACAACTGGGCCGTGGGCCTGCCGCCGGGCAATGACCACGACAACCGCGCCAACTGGCCGCACTGGCAGGCGACCATGCCCAATGAGGCCCTGCGCCCCAGCCCGGAGCAGATCGCAGCCCAGCGCGACTACTTCCGCCAGTTGCTGGCCCTGCGCAAAAGCAGCCCGCTCTTCCGCCTGCGCACCGCAGAGGATGTGCAGCGTTGCCTCACGTTTCTCAACCCCGGCAGCGCCGAGAATCCCGGCCTGATCGCCCTCAGCCTGGCCGACCTCGGCGAAGAGCGGCTCGACCCAGACCGCGCCTGGATTCTCCTGCTGCTCAACGGCGACGACCGCGAGATCACCTTCCGCCACGCCGCCCTGAACGAAGTCGAGCAGGGGCTGCACCCAATTTCCCACGCCGCGCTGGAGGGCACCGATTTGCCCGCCGATCAGGTGATGGGAGAAGGCCAGGTCCGCGTGCCGCCGCTGAGCCTGGTGGTGTTGACGGCCCGGCAAGTGCCCAAGTCCCTCGGCGCGCCGGGCGAAGACCTGCCGATCTACGCGGTGGATATTTTTGTGCGCGGCTCGATGAACGACTGGGGCAACGCCGGCCTCGGCGACCGCGAACGGCTCCGCTACGAAGGCCGCCGCGTCTATGGCCTATCGCTCGACCTGCCGGCAGGCGATCACGAGTTCAAGCTGGCCGATGCAGACTGGACCGACGCCAACTTCGGCGGCGCAGGCGCGCTGGAGCTGGGCACACCCTTCCGCCTTTCCGGCACCGGCAACGCCAGCAACCTTACCCTGCGTCTCTCCGAGCCCGGCCGCTACCGCTTCACCCTCGATTTCCGCTCCGGCCTGCACGCTCCAAAGCTGACGGTGACGAAGGAGTAGGAAGGGGGCAGGGAGAAGAAAAGGAGACGCCAAAGGGACGCGAGAAGCCATCTTTTAGCGCGGCCACTGGCACCCCGTGCGGGGTGCATCTGTTTTAGGTACCTTACCGGAAGTCGTCGCTAGCGCTCCGACATCCGGCTATGTCGCTGGCATCCTGCGGATGCTTGAACTTCCTCTTTCAGTTTTAACACGGGGGTAACAATGGCGTTACGCCCTTGGGCTGCCTTGCATCCGAAGGATGCAAGCGATTAGCCGTGATGTCGCAGGCGACTTCCGGTTACCGTCCCCCCGCGAAATGCACCCTTTGGGTGCCACTAAGACCAAAGGACCCCAAAGCCAGCGCGGCCACTTGTCCTTGAAGCGCCCCCCTACCCTTTCCTTCGCTGGAGCAGGGCCTTGAGGGCGCCCGTCGACCAGAGGGCCCAGAGGACGAGCACGGGCTGGAAGAAGAGGCGGATGAAGCGCTTGCGGTCGGTATCGAGCGTGAGAGCGTCGATCTGGTGGACGTACTGGTTGACGTTGCCGGGGAAGATCAGGATGAAGAAAACGCCGAGGGCCAGCCCGATCCAGACCTTCCAGTGCGTGCCGAAGATCATGCCCAGCCCAAGGGCCAGTTCGACCACGCCCGAGAGCAGCACGACGAGGTCTTTGCCCAAAGGCACCCAGTCGGGCACCTGGGCCTGAAAGCCTTCGCGAGCGAAGGTGGCGTGGCTGATGGCAGCGAAGACCATGGTCGCCCCGAGCAAAATGCGGAGGGCGTCCTGGACGCGATTGGTTGCGATGTGGCGAGGGAGCATAAGCGGCCTTTCTGGAAACGAGTAGACGTCTTCCGACAGCTATTGCTGAGCCACCCGGCTGTCAATCCCTACTAAAAGCGGTTAGGACTCTTTCTTGGCCGAGGGTTCGCCGTTGCTCCGCTTGCTGCGTTTGCGCTCGAGCGTGGGCAAGTATTCGCGCAGGGCGAGCTTGGGCCCGTAGCAGAGCAGCACGTCGCCCGGGTGCAGCAGGTCGCTGCCTCGGGGCACGGGGTAGTGCTGGCCACCGCGATTGATGCTCATCACCACGATGTCGCGCTCGCGCAGGCCCGATTCGGCCAGCGTCTTGCCGACTAGGTGCCAGTTTTCGGTGACGGTAAACTCCGCCACGAGGTAGCCCCGGGCAAAGGAGAGGCGCTGGCGCACGTCGAGGTCGTCAAAACGGGCGTGCTCGGCGGTGTAATCGATAATTTCGCCCGCGATGTCGATGCCGGTGCATTTCTCGATGCCTTCGAGGCCGGGCGACGAATTCACCTCCATGATGACGGGGCCTTCGTTGCCCTCCAGCATGTCGACGCCCGCCACACGCAGGCCCATGATCTGAGCGGCGCGGACGGCCGTCCGCTCGTATTCCTCGGTCAGCTGCACGCGCTCGGTGATGCCGCCGCGGTGCACATTGCTGCGGAATTCGCCGCCCACGGCGCGCCGACGCATGGCGGCCACCACGCGGTCGCCCACCACAAAGGCGCGGATGTCGCGGCCCTTGCTCTCGCTGACGAACTTCTGGATCAGCACGTTCAGCTCCTTGGCCTGGAGCGTCTCGATGATCGCCTCGGCTACCTTTTCGGTCTCGGCCAGGATCACGCCGATGCCTTGCGTGCCTTCCAGCAGCTTCACGATCACGGGGGCCCCGCCGAGGCGTTGGATCGCGGGTAGCACGTCGCTCTTCTGGCGCACGAAGGCGCTGTGGGCGATGCCGATGTCGTGGCGGCTGAGGACTTGCAGCGAGCGCAGCTTGTCGCGCGCGGTGGAGATGGCGACGGCGGAGTTGGCGCTGAAGACGCCCATTTGCTCGAACTGGCGGACGACGGCGGCGCCGTAGAAGCTGATCGAGGCGCCGATGCGGGGGATGATCGCATCGTAATCGTCGATGGGCTCCCCTTTATAAGTCAGGGCAGGCTTGGTCTGCTCGACGTAAATTCCGAATTTGAGCGTATCCATGACCCGGCAGCGATGCCCGCGCGCCAGAGCGGCTTCGCGCAGGCGACGGGTGCTGTAGGCCTTGGGGTTACGCGACAAGATGGCCAGGTTGAGAGAAGAAACGGCCGACATAAAAAAGGTTTTCTAGGCTTTGCGAATTGTGGCGGAGCGACGCGTTGGTCTGCCTCCATGAACGTAGACCTGAGAGGGATCAACCAGAAAGTCGTGGGCCAGGAAATGGCGGCCCAAGAGCACGCGGTGGATCATGCGGCGGCGGTTGACCAAAGTAAAGTCGGCCGCCTTGAGGCATTCACCGATCTTGACCTGGGTGCGCACGCGGTAGCGGAGCTGGCTGCGGCCGTTGCTGGAGCGCACGACCGTCTTGCCCACCACCTCCGCCGTCACCGGGCGGGTGCGGGCTTCGGAGCCGCGGGCAAGAATCACCTCGAAGGAGATGCGGCCGTCTTCCAGCTCCTGAATGTTGCTCACGTCGATGGCGCAGCTCCGCGCCCCGGTGTCGGACTTGGCGGTAATGCCGCCAATGCCCCACTCCGGCAGGCTGATGATCTCCTTCCAGCCGATAATCAACCGTTCACGCATCGCGGCACAAGATGGGCCATTTCCACCGCTTGGCAAGGGCGGCGAGCGTCAACCAACGAGAAATCCCTTTGGGCTGCCCACTGGGCTCCGCCTCTGGAGCTGGCTGGCACCCGGGCTGCTGAAATACCCAGCGTGCCCTACCCCACTCTCACCCTCTTTTCCGTAAGCCCTTGAACAACGTCAACATCTGGATGCTCCTGATCGGGCTGGCCTGCTTCGGCGCGGCCTGGGTCCCCTACGTTGTGCAAGGCAAGCCGATCTCGCTTTCGATCATTTCGCTCGGGTTGGGTTTCGTGGCGTTTAACCTGCCGCTGGGGCTCATCCCGCTCGACCCGCTGGAAAATAACTATGCGGTGGAGCGCCTGAGCGAGTTTCTCGTGATCATCGCGCTGATGGGCGTGGGCCTGAAGCTCGACCGACCGCTGGGTTGGCGACGCTGGATGACAACGTGGCGGCTGCTCGCCATCACGATGTTGCTCTGCATCGCGGCCTTTGCCGGGCTCAGCTGGTGGGTGCTCGGCCTGGCCCCGGCAGCAGCGCTGTTGATCGGGGCCGTGCTGGCACCGACCGACCCGGTGTTGGCGGCAGATGTGCAGGCTGGGCCCCCGCAGGAGGGCGAAGAGACCGAGGTGCGCTTTGGGCTGACTTCCGAATCGGGCCTCAACGATGGGTTGGCTTTTCCGTTTACCCATTTGGCGCTGGCCGTCGCGGCGGCCGGCTCGCTGGGCGCGACGGACTGGGGGCACTGGCTGGCGTGGGACGTCGCCTACAAGCTGACGATGGGCACCCTGTGCGGCATCGCCTTCGGCATGGGGCTGGCGTGGCTGATCTTCCGCACGCACCTGCCGGGAAGCAAGACGCGCACGGGCGAGGGCATCGCAGCGCTGGCCGTGACCCTCATCACCTATGCGGCGACGGAGCTGCTGCATGGCTACGGCTTTCTGGCGGTGTTCGTCGCGGCCCTGATGATCCGGCGGCGCGAGCGTGAGCACAAGTATCACCAGGCGCTGCACGACTTTGCGGAAAACCTGGAGCGCATCCTCATGGCGGTGCTGCTCTTCCTCTTCGGCGGCTCCATCGCGGGCGGCTTGCTGGACTCGCTGACCTGGCCCGCGGTCGCACTTGCCTTTGTCTTTGTGCTGGTGGTACGGCCCTTGGCGGGCTGGATCGGCCTCTGGGGCTCGGGTATACCCTGCGGGCAGCGCGTGATCATCTCGTTTTTCGGCATCCGCGGCGTGGGCTCGACTTTTTACCTCTCCTACGCACTGGAGAAGCACGCCTTTGCGGAGGCCGGCTTCCTCTGGTCGTTCGTGGGGCTGGTGATCTTCCTCTCCGTGCTCATCCACGGCGTGCTGGCCGGGCCGATGACAAAGCGCTTCGAGTAACGAATCAGTCGTCGCTGTTGAAGAGGATGCTTTCGCTCGCGCGGAGGTATTGCTCGCGGGCCTTGATCAGGGCTTCGGCTTTCTTGATGTCGCGTTCGCGCTCCTTGAGGCGGTGTTCGCGTTCGGCAAGTTCGCGGGCGCGAGTCTCGATGTCTTCCTTGATCCGCATGATCTCGGCCTGATCTTCGGCGGAGATGCCACCGCCTCCGCCGCCATTTTGCTCGCGGTATTCGATCTGATCGCGGCGATGCTCCAGCTCGGTCTCCAGCTCCTGGAGTTGCTGGCCCTTGTCGAAGAGGGCATTTTCGCTCTGTTCGAGGAAGGCTTCGCGCTCGGCCAGCAGTTCTTCGCGCTCGCGAAGGGCGGCTTCGCGGGCCAAAAGGGATTCGTCCGTCACCGGGCCGCTGTCCATTTCCTCGTCGTCGCCAAAGCCGAGCAGGTCGGCTGCCGCCCAGTCGTTACTCTCGGCGGCGGCGCCACCGGCCTGGTGCAGCTCCTGGATCTCCCGTTCGCGCTCGGCCAACATGTCGCGCAGGTCGGCCAGTTGGGATTGCAGCTCTTCGACGAGATGCGGGTCGACCGCCGGAGCGGCCTCTTCGTCGTCTCCGCCGGTTCCGGCCCAGGCAGGGGTCGACTGCGCGCGAGACGTCAGGTCTTTTTCCAGTGCGGCCAGCTCGGCTTCGCGCTGCTCGATCTGCTTGCGCTGGGCTTCATAACGTTGCAGCTCAGCCGCAGCTTCCACCTCGCGCTCTTCCAGCTCGGCCTCGCGGTCGAGCAGGTCGGCTTCGCGGGCGGCAAGGGAGGTTTCGCTTTCTTCCAGCTTCTGGCGCAGCTGACGGAGCTTTTCGGTCTCGATCACGCCGGCGGCCTTCATCACTGGAGGCTGGGCCTGCCCGAGCACGGGGGCCAAGCGGCGGCGACGCTCGTCGAAGGCCCGACGCAGGCTTTCCTTGAACTCGTTGACGAGGAAGGGCTTGATGAAAAAGTCGAAGGCGCCGAGCTTGAGCGCCGCGAGGATGTCGTCCTTGCGGTCGAGCGCCGTCATCATGATGACGACGGCATTCGGGTCCATCTTCTTGAGGCGGCGCAAGAGCACGATGCCATCCATCTGCTCCATACGCACGTCGGAGAGCACCACATCGATGTCGCCCCCTTCGTAAATCTTGAGCGCTTCGGCGCCGCTGTGGGCGTAAGCGTCCTCCAGGTCCATGGTCGCAAAAAGGGTGCGCAACATGTCGTGCACCCCAGTCGCATCATCGACTACCAGGACCTTGGGCATGAATCAGAGGCAAGAAGAAATCGTGTCGGCCACCCCGGGAGTCGGAGCGTACGCGGACGGCCCCGGTGGGGACACAATCGCAGCGCAACCCCATCCAAAGCGTTCCGACCAAGGTTGGCAATCGTTGTTTGGGCTCGGGGCCATTTGGCGTAAGGCAGTCACGAAAAAGAGAACCATTCCTCACAACTAGTTGCAGGACAAGTAGCCATCGCAGATTTGTGGTGACTACAAGCCCATAGGGGCCAGCATGTAAGAGCGGCCGCTATCGAGAATTCTTTAGCAAAACAGGCCATAGACCCTAGAAAATGCCCCACTCCGCCGCCACGCGCAAAATCTGCCGAGTTTTCGACCGACAAAGCTGGCGGAACTGGCGTTTTCCGGCCAACTTCCCTCGCCATGCTCCTTGGGATAATTGCGATGATCGTCGGCCTCGTGTTGCTCGTGTGGAGCGCCGACCGTTTTGTAGGTGGCGCGTCCGATACGGCCAAGCACCTCGGCCTGCCGCCCCTGCTGATCGGCATGCTCGTGATCGGCTTCGGCACCTCCGCTCCGGAGATCATCGTATCGGTGCTGGCCTCGATCCAGGGCGCGCCAGCCATTGCCCTGGGCAATGCCTACGGCTCCAACATCGCCAACATCGCCTTCATCCTGGCCACCACGGCGCTGATCAGCCCGATTGCCGTCCACTCGCAGGTGATCCGCCGCGAGCTGCCGATCCTGGTGGGCGTCACCGCGCTTTCGCTCTACCAGATTGCCGACGGCACGGTCAGCCGCCTCGATGCGATCGGCCTGCTGGTGGTGTTCGCCGGCCTCATGGGCTGGTCGATCTGGCAATCGCAACAGACTCCCAACGACCCGATGGCTGCGCCGCCGGAGGGCGACGAGGCGACGGAGAAGCCCAAATACACCCTCAAGGTAGCCATTGTGTGGACCTTGATCGGCCTGCTGTTGCTGATCGCCTCCTCCCGCGTGCTGGTGTGGGGCGCCGTGCGCGTCGCCGAGCTGCTGGGCGTTTCGGAGCTGCTGATCGGCCTGACGATTGTCGCCATCGGCACCTCGCTGCCCGAGCTGGCCTCGTCGATCACCGCCGCAATGAAGAAGCAGCACGACCTGGCGCTGGGCAATATAGTGGGCTCCAACCTCTTCAATACGCTGATGGTGCTGGGCATCGCGGGCGTCGTTTCGCCCTTGCCGGTCGACCCGATGCTGTTCTGGCGCGACGGCTTGCTGATGCTGGGGCTGACGCTGGCCCTGTTTATCTTTGCCGGCCTCTGGGGCGTGGGGCGCGTGGACCGCAAGGAGGGCTTTTTGCTGCTCGCCGCCTACCTCGCCTACATGGGCTACCTGGTCTTTACCAACTTGCCGACCGGGTCAGCCGAAGCGCTTCCTGTGCAATAGCCTCGGCCTGACGGGCAACGGTGTAGGGCGCGATGGTCTCGGCCGCGCGCGCCTGATAGGCCCGCACCAGCCCCGGCTCCTGCGCCCAGCGGTCGAGGATTGCCCGCAAGGCTTCCGTCTTGTGGTAAGGAAAGACTTCGCCCGTGCGCCCAGCCACGAGGTCCGGGCCTGAGCCCACTCGGTCACTGACAATGATCGCGCAGCCAAACTGCAGCGCTTCGTTGACCACCAGCCCCCAGGTCTCCTGATAGGCGCTGGGCAGTACAAGGGCGTCGGCAGCCTCGTAGGCCTCGGCCAGGCGGCTTTGGTTGAGAAAGCCGGTGAAGCGCACGACCGCATCGGGGGCCTCGGCGGCCATCTGCTCGGCCACCGCCTTTTGCTCGCCCTCCCCCACGATCAGCAACGACCACGTTTGCCGCATGGCGGAGCCGAGGAAGGCTTCCAACAGGCGCAGCGGCTGCTTTTTCGGGATCAGCTTGCCGGAAAACATCAATACCGGGCGCTCGGGCGGCAGGCCCCATTGAGCGCGCAGGCGGTCGCGCTGACCGTCCAAGGCAGCCCGGCTCTGGCGAAAGAGGGTGTCGTCGACCACATAGGGTGCCCAGCCGATGCGTTTGGCGGGTAGCCCAATACTCTCATAAAAGGCGCGGTTACAAGCGCCAAGCGCCAGCACGCGGTCGGTCGGCAAGGTCAGCGCCCGGTAGCAGAAATCGCGCACGTGTCGCTTCAGGCCCATTTCCGGCTGACCAAGGTTGTAAGTCTCTGTCCGCAGGAGCACGCTCGCCCCGGCGTTGCGCGCAAGCCGCATCCCCACCCCATGCGTCAGGTAGTGCATCCCGTGAAAGAAGGCCACATCGTAGCCGCCGCGCTGCAATTCGCGCCAGATGCCCGGGTTGACGTAACGCAGCGGGCCGTTGCCGCTCGACTGGCCGTAGTTCGGGAACACGCGGGAGCGGTAGCCGCCCAGTAAGTCCACATCGTAGCGGATGCTGCGGCCAAATTCGGCGTCGCGGGTCTCCTTCAGCCCGTGGTCGGAGGCGAACCACACTTCCAGATCGAGATCTCCCCGGGCTTCCAGCGCCCGCCAGACCGGCACCTGATACTGGATCGGGTGACTCGTGACAACCCGGAGGCGGACGGGTGCAGCAGGCAGCGACATCTGCCTCAGGTGTAGCGATCCATGCGCGACGGTCAATCCCGCGCGCTTGAAAGCTGCCGCAGTCGCCGCCAAACTGCCGTCATGGATCGCTCGCCTCAGTCTCTGCGTGAACGCACGCGCATCATTATCTTCGAATCGGACACCCCGGCGGGCAAGGCCTTCGACGTGCTGCTGATCTTCTCGATCCTCGCCAGCGTGGCGGCCGTCATGGCCGTGAGCGTTGAGCCTTGGCGTGCCCAATATGGGCCGGTGCTGCGCGCCGCCGAGTGGGCCTTTACGGTGCTTTTTACCGTCGAATACCTGCTGCGCCTCTGGTCGGCCCCCTCGGCCCGTCGCTACCAGCGCAGCTTTTTCGGCGTGGTCGACCTGCTCTCGATCCTGCCCACCTACCTCAGCCTGCTACTGCCAGGGGCCGAATACATCCTGATGCTGCGGCTGTTGCGGACTTTGCGCATCTTCCGCGTGCTCAAGCTGCTCGCCTACATCCAGGGCTCCAACGTCATCCTCACCGCGCTGCGGGCCAGCCGCTACAAGATCACCGTCTTCATCCTTACCGTCGCCGTGCTCGTGACGCTGATGGGCTCGCTCATGTATATCGTGGAGGGCGGCCAGAACGGCTTTACCAGTATCCCCACGAGCATCTACTGGGCAATCGTCACCCTCACGACAGTCGGCTACGGCGACATCTCGCCCCAGACGCCCCTCGGCCAATTTCTCGCCAGCGCCATCATGCTGACAGGCTACGCGATCATCGCCGTGCCCACCGGCATCGTGACGGCCGAGCTGGCCCGTGCGCCCCGCGAAGAACTCACCCGCCCCGGCCGTCGCTGCCCCCGCTGCGGCTCCCCCGACCAACGCCCCTCCGCCCGCTACTGCGACCAGTGCGGCGAGGATTTGTGAGACTCGTAATATGCAGCCGAAATGAAAACGACGCTTCTACTCTTATTCGTGACTTTACCCGGCCTCCTCTTTTCAGCCCCAGTACAAATCCAGCCCCCGCCGGTAATTCCAGCCTGTCAGGAACTCGCCACTGCCCTCGAAACGGGTGATCTGCCCTTCTTCGCCGTCGGGAGCTACTTCTTCGGCTACCGTCTGCCGGGCTTGGACGAAGGGCAAATGGCAGAGATGGAGACAAAAAAGCGCCCAATTGTCGCTCGATATTCGAACGATCCGGAGCCAATCGGTGCCGACGCCTCTTATTGGGAAGCGGTTGAAAAGGAAGTGAGCACCTACAACAAACTCGTCTACCTCATCTACCAGCGCGAGGAACGGAGCAAAGCGGTTGATTCGGTAGAGACGCCATAGAAAAAAACATTCCCCTTCAGTGGCACGCCCTCCGGGGTGCGTTCCGTTCGTGTGGCATACCGGTGGTGTCGGCCGCAAGGCCGTCCTCAACCACCGGCTTAGTGATAGCATCCCTTCAGGATGCAAGGCAGCGTCACAGGCTCTAGAAAAGGCTACGCTTCCGATCCCTTCCAGAGAGTTGCCGATCGGTCCAGCATCCCGGAGGGATGCCATCACTTAGCCCGGGGTCGAGGTTCGCCATCTGGCGGACCGATACCCCGGGAAGATCCCGCGATACGAGAGCACCCCGGCAGGGGGTGCCACGAAGGCCAGTCCGCTCCCCCTACTCCGCCGGAACCAGCCGGTAGACGCTGCCGCGGCTGGGGGAGCGGGTGTTGAGGAGCACGTAGAGGTAGCCGTCGGGGCCGTTGGCGACGTCGCGGACGCGGCCTTGGTCCTTGAGGATCACTTCGTCTTTGACGACGCGGTGGCCGTCGATCACGAGGCGGTGCAGCTCTTCGGTCACGAGGCCGCCGACAAAGAGGTTGTGGCGCCACTGTGGGAACTTGTCGCCCTCGTAAAAGTCGATGCCGCAGACGGCGATGGAGGGCGTCCAGTGCAGGATGGGGTCGGTGATGCCAGGTGCGGTCGTCTGGTCGGTAATCGGCGTGCCGTTGTAATTCATGCCGTAGGTGACGGTGGGCCAGCCGTAGTTGTTGCCGGGCTCGATGAGGTTGACCTCGTCGCCGCCACGCGGGCCGTGCTCGGTCTCCCACAGTTCGCCCGTCTCGGGGTGCAGGTCGAGGCCTTGGGGGTTGCGCACGCCATAGGCCCAGATGCCGGGGAAGGCGTCGGGGTCGTCGGCAAAGGGGTTGTCTTCGGGCACGCGGCCATCGTCGTGCAAGCGGTAGATCTTGCCGTTGGGGCGGCTGAGGTCCTGCGCCAGCGCATCCTGCCCGCGTTCGCCGATGCCGAAGAACACGTAGCCGTCCTTGAACACGAAGCGGCTGCCGTAGTGGTGGCGGGTGCGGTGCATGAACTTCTCCGGCACCTCGAAAATCGTCTCCTGGTCGACCCATTTGTCGCCTTTGATCCGGCCGCGCACCACGGCAGTGAAGGAAACGTCGTCGAAGCGCGCATCGCTGTAAGAGAGGTAGATCCAGCCGTTCTCGGCGTAATCGGGGTGGGCTGCCACTTCCATCAGGCCGCCCTGGCCGCCGTAGCGCACCGCCGGGATGCCCGTGATCTCGCGCAGCTTGCCGCCCTTTTCCACCCGGTAGAGTTGCCCTTGCTGGGCGGTGAGGAGCGGAGTGCCGTCGGGGAGGAAGTCGATCGACCAGAACGTCTTGTCGCTGGCCTCCACTACGCGCTCCAGCCGGAACTTGTGTGCTTCGCTCGTGACGACGCCGTCGGTGGGGCGGGCCCGTTCGCGGATACCCTCCAGCTTTGCTCGGTGCTCCATCTCGCGCATGTAAATGACCATGCCGCGGATTTGCTCTTCGCTCAGGCCGTCGCCAAAGCCGGGCATGCCCATCTGAGGCAGGCCTTCGCGAATAATGCGGGCGTGGTCGGCGTCGGTGCCGCCGTGATTCCAGATGCCGTCGACAAGCGAGCTGCCGGAGCCGCCCTGCAGGTCATCGCCGTGGCAACTGGCGCAGTATTGCTGGTAGAGCGCGTCGATCCGCTGGGCGGAAAGGGTGGTGAGCAGGCTGGCAGAGAGGGCAAGGAGGCGAATCATCATGGTGAGAAGTCTGAAGGGCGGAACTCAGGGGCAGCATACCCCGACTACGGGCGCGGCTCAAGCGGAGTGCTGGCTTGTCTTCTGCTGCAAAACGCGCTGGCCTATCGCGCCAACCGTGGTTTCCTTCTGATCCCGATGCTCCGCCGTTTATTCCTTCTGCTCGTGCTTTTTGTCGGCATGGTCCTGTATTTCCTCGGCAACGTGGGGGCCCCGGTCAGCCCGCTGATCACGTCGGACTTGAACATGGAGGGCCAGAACGCCTATGAGCTGCTGCGCCACGGGCGAGTGCCCATCCACGGCGGGGTCAACAGCCTGATGTCGGTCAATCCGCCGGGGGTGGCCTACGGGCTGGCGCTGGGCGGGCTGTTTGCCCCCCACCACCTGGGCGAGGCCGAGCGTTGGGGCGGCACCTTGATGATGCTGGCGACGGCGGTCTGCCTGGTGCTATGGCTGCGCAAGCCGTTGGGCCTCGGCTGGGCCGCGCTGGTGGCGACGCTCTTTTTGCTGCTGCCCACGGGCTGGTTTTTCGGCTTCAACCTGTGGCCGCGCGCGCACCCGCTCTTTATGGTGCTGCTGCTGTGGGCGCTCGACGCCTGGGCGCGGGGAGGCAAGCGTTGGGCCTTTGGCGCAGCCGTGCTGATCTACTTTGTCGGCTGCTTCTGGATGCTGGAGTTTTTACCGACTGCCGTGCTTTTTGGCGTGGCATGGGTGGTGGGGTGGCGTGCACTACCATGGAAGCCAGCCTTGGTCGGCACCGTGCTGGGGCTGGCGGTGTGGTCGCCTTTCCTGGCTTGGGAACACCCGCGCGGCTATGCCGACCTCGTCTCGATGATCGGGCGGGAAGCCTTGCCGGGCGTCCAGTTCGAGGCCGCACCGGTCTTGACCCGCGACGACGTGAAGCTGGTGCCCGGCACCGAACCCAACCCCGACGAGGATGCGGGCCGGTGGTTCGGCTCGCAGACCTGGGGCACCGTGTGGGGGCAGACGATGCGCAAGGATTACGAGGGCCGGCTTGGATACTGGCATATGTGGCCGGAGACGGGGGCCTGGTTTTTTATGGCCGAAGATGGCACCTTGTATATGGACGGCGAATGGCAGCCTGCGCCCGAACAGTTCCGGCCCGAGCTGAAGACCGTAGTCCCTCCGCCCGGGACGGAGAGCGGGCAACCGGCCAGCAAGTTGTTTGACCCTGCGGTGGTGCTCGAAACACCGCTGGTGGCCAACTTCCAGCCTTTTGGCAACCCGTGGGTAGTGTGGGTGCTCTTCGCCGCCTTTCTGACGGGTGTGTTGCTGGCCCCGCTGGTGGAGACGCGGCGTACGTTGAAGCGCGAGCGCCCACGCGACCGGGCCTGGCTTTACCTGCTGTGGACCACGGGGGCCGGCCTCGCCTTGTTGATGGTGGTGCTCGCCAGCTCGGCCGAGAGCGCCTCCGCCAATTACCGCCGCCTATACTTCCTCTGGCCCGCGCAGGCCGTTTTGCTCGTGCTACCGTGGTGGTGGCTGGCCCGCCAGCTGGAGGGCAAGCGCTGGCGGCATGTCGCCTTGTTGCCGGTGCTGGGCTTGCTGGCCTTGGGCGCGAACAACGTCTACGGGCGCATCCACATAGCGGTTTTCTTCAACCAATCGATCCCCCCGGAGCGTTCGATCGAAGTGTTGCTGGCCCGGCTGGCCGATGAATTGGAGGCCGAGGGCAAGGAAACCGTGCACTTGGGCTACGAAATCACGTTCAACGGCTACCAGATCACCTGGCACCAGACGCTGCCCATGGTAAAGGTGGGGCGCCAGCACGACCTCGCCTTGCTCTGGATGCACGGGATTGTGAACACCAACGAGCTGCCCGAAGGCCTGTCGCTCGACGACACCTATCGCCTGCGTGAGATCGGCAACCCCAATGGCAACAAGCTCCGCGTCCAAGAAGCCAACCCGCCCGCCTTCGAAGTGATGGCGCAGGAAGGCGAGTGGCAGCTACTGCGCCGTGTGAAATCGCCAGAGGCGACGGAAGAAGTTGAGGAGCCTGAAGAGGAATAAGACACTCTGGCCTCTGGTGGACGAGCTTATCGACCAAGGCGTACCGCCAGCCTTCGCCAGGGCTCGCGGCTCTGCGTGAATCTGCTCGCTCCCCTACCCCTGCTTTTGGGACTGGGTGCCTTGCGTTTGGGACTGGCTTTGCATCGGGCGGGTCTCGGGCAGGAAGCGCGCGATTTCTTTCTCCAGATCGAAGGCCGGGAGAGCGAAGTAAGTCTCGAAGATCTCGTTGTTGATCTCGTTGAGCGTGCGCTGGACGCGGTCGACGAAGTGGTGCAGGCCCTCCTCGTCGATTTCTTCGCGGGTGGTGTAGGCGACTTCGGCCCGCAGGCGGCCCACTGCCTTTTCCACCGGGTTGGAGAAGAAGCCTTCGCCCGTGCCGCTGAGCGCGCGCAGGTGCTGGTCGATCTGGCGCAGGCAGAAGCGCAGGCTACGCGGGAAGTCGGGTGAGAGAATGAGAAATTCGGCCACCTGGCTGCCCTGGACGTCGGCCGGGTAGACGTGCAGGTAGGCATCGAGGGCGCTGCTGGACTTCAGCACGGCGACCCAGCCCGCCCCGTCGGCCACCCCGCCCACGCTTTGCGTCTCGGGCAGCGGGAGGTAGGTCTTGAGGTCGAGGATGCGGGTCGTCTGGTCGGCGCGCTCCAGGAACTGGCCGATTTGCATGAACTTGTAGCCCTCCTTGCGCACATAGGTGCTGTGGGTGAGCCCTTGCATGCGGTAGACGTAGCCCTTGATGCGGCGGAAGAACGTATACACGTCGTCATGCCACACGGCTTCCGCGTTGGACTCGCGCACGAAGTGGTAAAGCTCGTTGATGGCCTCCCACATCTCCTCCGTGATCTGGTCGCGGATCATGCGGGCGTTTTCGCGGGCCGCATGGATGCTGCTGATGATGGAGGTATGGTTTTGCCGGTTGAAGGTGAGGAAGTCCGTCACCGTCTGGTTGTTGGCCGTCTGGTGTTCCTCGTAAAACGACTTCACGCAGAGGGTCGTCTGCAGGACGGCTTGCCAGTTGGTTTCGGCGCCCTCGTCGTTGGAATCGAAGTCCAGCATCAGCTGGAGATTCACTTCGAGCAGGCGGGCAGTGTTTTCGACGCGTTCGATGTAGCGTCCGATCCAGTAAAGGCAGTCGGCGACTCGGGAAAGCATGGGTAAAGCGGCTTAAATGGATTGGCTGGGGGCGGCGGAGCCTTCTTCGGCGGGGGCGTCGTCTTCACGGAGCACCCAGGTGTCTTTGGAGCCCCCACCCTGCGAGGAGTTGACGACCATGCTGCCGGGGCGCAGCGCGACGCGGGTGAGGCCACCGGGCACGATGCGAGGCTTGTCGCCATAGAGGATGAACGGGCGCAGGTCGACGTGGCGACCGGCCACCCCGTGCTCTTTCGACCACGTGGGCACGCGGCTGAGCGAAATCATGGGCTGAGCGACGAAATTACGGGGGTTGTCGATGATCTTGAGGCGAAACTCCTCGATCTCTTCTTTCGTGGCCTTGGGGCCCATCAACATGCCGTAGCCGCCCGCTTCGTTGGCGCTCTTGACCACGAGCTTGTCGAGGTTGTCGAGGATGTACTGGCGGTCCTTGGCTTCCCCGGCGAGGTAAGTCTCGACGTTGGGGAGGATGGGATCCTGGTCGAGGTAATATTTGATCATCCGGGGGACGTAGTAATACATCACCTTGTCGTCGCAGGCCCCGGTGCCGACGGCGTTGGCGAGGGCGACGTTACCGGCCTGGTAGGCGCGCATGATGCCGGGCACGCCCAGCATGGAGTCGCGGCGGAAGACGCAGGGGTCGAGGAAGTCGTCGTTGAGGCGGCGGTAGATCACGTGCACGCGCTGGAGGCCGCGGGTGGTGCGCATGTATACGCGGTCGTCCTGCACGATAAGGTCGCGCCCTTCGACGATCTCGATGCCCATCTGGCGGGCCAGGAAGCAGTGCTCGAAATACGCGCTGTTATACGGCCCCGGCGTGAGAATGACGACCGTCGGGTCTGGGTTGTTGTTGGGCGCGATGTGGCGCAGCACCTTCAGCAGCTCGTCACCGTAATTGGCGACCGGGGCCACGCCGGCGCGCGGGAAAAAGCGAGGGAACGCACGCTTGATCGCCTGACGGTTTTCGAGCATGTAGCTGACGCCCGAGGGGCAGCGCGCGTTGTCTTCGAGCACATACCAGCCGCCGTCGGCCCCACGGATGAGGTCGGAGCCGCAAATGTGGACGTAAATCCCCTGCGGCACCTTCACCCCCTTCATCTCTGGTCGAAAATGCTCAGCACTGTCCACCACATGACGCGGGATGATGCCATCCTTCAGGATCTTCTGATCGTGGTAAAGGTCTTCGAGGAAGAGGTTGAGGGCGGTGACCCGCTGAATGAGGCCTTCTTCGAGGTAGGCCCACTCCCGGGCCGGGATGATCCGGGGGATGAGGTCGAACGGGAAAATCCGCTCCGTCCCCTCCTGGTCATGATACACCGTGAAGGTGATGCCCTGCCGCAGAAAGGCGTGATCCACGGCCTTTTGCTTGGCCTGATACTCCTCCTCGCTCAGGTTCTTCAACGCCTCGAACAGGCGCCGGTAGTGAGCGCGCGGCTCGTCGCCGCCTGCAAACATCTCGTCGAAAAATTGGTCGACCGAATAACGCGTAAAGTCCATCCTGCTCCTTATTTAAGCACCCGGAGTGCCGCCTTGTGGGGTTGCGCGCAATATGCCCGAAAAAAGTCAGCAGGTCAACCGTCGCCTCACGGCAAAGATGAGGGAACGAAGGGCGGGCGGATGTCGGTGGCACCCGCGCCGGCGGCAATCGCGAGCCGGAAGCCGCCCGAAACACAGGAGCTATCGAGCCAGCTATTGCTGGCACACAAAGGGTGCGGTTCTTGTTAACGGGGGCAACCGGAAGTCGCTTACGGCGACAGCGCGGCTAATCGCTGGCATCCTTAAGGGAATTGAAGACAGCCCCGAGAGCCATACACTCCCGGAAGCGGCCAGAGCATTCCCGCACCCGCAGGATGCCAGCGATTAGCCGCGATGTCGGAGCGATCAGCGACGACTTCCGGTAAGGCTACGAAACCACCCAGCATCCGTCAGGATGCCAGACTGTCGCCTCGTTCTGGATAAGGCGGCTCATACTCCAGACCATGCTTCAGAAGCAATTTTTGAAACTCCTCCTCGAACCCCACCTCACGGTGGTGCGCCTCTTGATCGGAAATATAGGTCTGCACAGCCGATAAATGTGTCACACTGACCGAGAAAATCGCGTAGCCCTGCTGCCAGGCAAAGGTAGGATCATGCTTTTCCTGCATCCAGCGCGTCGACGCCTTCTTCAACTCTTGCACAAAGCGGGCCGGAGCTGAAGTCGTCCGCAGGCCCAACAACAGGTGCACATGGTCTTCGGTGCCGCCAACACCAAGTGGGGCTTCACCCAAACCTTTGGCGGTGCCACCCAAATATTCATGAAGCCGTGCACGCCATTCCGGTCGAATACTGGGGCGACGGTATTTGGTACTAAACACGAGATGGTAATACAGGCTGTGGTAGGTGGATCTCATCCGTTGCTGGCACCCAAAGGGTGCCGTTTTGTTTGTGAAAGCTACCGGAAGTCGTCGCTAACGCTCCGACATCCGGCTAGCTGCTTGCACCCTTAAGGGTGCATACATGAGCGCTTAAGCCCAATCTGGTTATCAACCGGAGATATGCGGCAGTCTAGCGAATTAAGATGTTTGCTGGCGTGATTCATGATACCCACGATTACCGAAAATCGTCTGCGGCGGCATCGCGGTTAGTGGCTGGCATCCTCCCCAGACGCAAGGCAGTATAAAGCATCCGCAGGATGCCAGCGATTAGCCGCGATGTCGGAGCGATCAGCGACGACTTCCGGTCACACCATGGAAACCACCCAGCACCCGCAGGATGCCACAGAGACGGCGCGGGAACAAAGCCCCTCCTTACACCGTCGTCGGCTCGCGCTTGACTTCGACGTCCACGAACAACTGGTGGTGCGGGGCGCCGTTGAAGGTGCCGCGCATGGGGGAGACGTCGGCGTAGTCGCGGCCCACCGCCGTGATTACGTGGCGCTCGCCCACGACTTGACGGTTGGTCGGGTCGAGGCCCCACCAGATGCCCCCGGGCAGCGCCACTTCGATCCAAGCGTGCGTTGCCACGGCCCCGCGCCAAGGCTCGTCGCCTGCAATGGAAGGGTCGAACGCTTCGATGAAACCGCTGACGTAACGGCAGGGGATGCGGTGGTAGCGGCAGATGGCGAGCAGCAAGTGCGCGTAGTCCTGACAAACGCCCATACGCTTCTCGAACACCTCGCGCAGAGGCGTGCTGATGACAGTGCTGCCGGGCACGTAAGAGAGGCTCTCGAAGACCCATTCGCAGGCTTCCCAGGCCGCCTCCGACAACGGGCGACCGGGCGCGAAAAAGTTGGGCACCCCAAACTCGGCCACCAGAGCGGTGGGCACGAAGGCGCTGCGCTGCAGATACGGGAAGAACTCCGTCCACTGGCTGCGCTGGATCTGGCGGGCCTCGTCGACCGTGACCTCTTGCACCACCCCTAGCTCAGGCGGCGGCAGGGTGCTGAGCTGCGTGCGGGCGACGATCTGCAGCTCCGGATGGCGAAAGGGCAGCGAAAAGTAGTCGACCCGGTTGCCGAAGTAGTCGAAGTAATGGCGCACGGGGGCAGAGGGCTCCACCTGCAGGCTGAAGTCTTCGACCGTCTGGTGCGGGTTGCTCTGCGGGGCCATGCGCAGCTCTGCCACCGACTCAAAGGCGGGAGTCGAGTAGCGGTAGGTGGTGCGGTGGGTGACTTCAAACCACATAGCGGGGGTGGTAGGCGGCCATGGGGGCCTGGTGACTGAAGTAGCGGTCTTCCAACTGCTGGTGCAGGGCCTCGATCTGCGGACGCAGGCCGAGCAGGCGCTGGAGCGTCTCGGGGGGCACGGGCACTTCTTCGACGCCCTGACCGGCACCGCGGCCCCATTCGAGCGCGGCCACCTCCGCCTGCAGCGAGCGCAGGCTCTCCGAGAGCACGGGGGCGTGGAGCGAAGTGCGCTGGATCGCCTCTAGGTCCGTAAACATCTCGCGCAGGCCGTAGGCGACGGCGTGGGGCAGCACTTCGCTCTGCCAGAGCAGGCGGGAAACGCGGCGGGGTAAAGCGCGGACCCGGTTTTCGCGGTGGTAGGCGTCGAGCGAGCTGGTCAGGCGCAGCAGCACCACCAGTTCCGAACGATCGTGGCTTTGGTCGGCGCGCGAACCGTCGAGCCAAGGCAGCAGGATCGTCTCCAGTAGGAGGGAGTTGGTGATCGTGCGCTCCAGCAGCGCGCCAAAACTGAAGAAGTGCCACGACACATCGTGGACGAGCGTGCGCCGGGCGGTGCCGAAAACGCGGCTGATGCCGGCCACCACGCTGGAGCAGATGTCGCCCGCTACCTTGGGCGTGAGGCGCTTGCGGTCCTGGAAGCGATCCAGCATGGCCACTTGGGCCGTGAGGGCGCGCCAGAACTCCGGGCTGAGCCGCTCGCGGATGCCGCGCGCGCTGCCTTGGGCGGCCAGCAGGCAGCTACTGACCGAGGGCGGCGATTGCAGGTCGATCAACAGATTCGAGAGCAGCACCTCCTGGTCGAGGTCGGCCGGGAGGCTGACCAGGCGGGCGATGAGGCGCAACAACTCGGGCGATTCGGCCTTGTTGGCGGTAAGGCCGCGCTCCCCTACCGGGATCTCGTAAAGCGTGCGCACCATCCGGGCGGTATTCTCCGAGCGCTCCAGGTAACGCCCGATCCAATACATCGCCTCCGCCGGGCGGCTGCCCAGGGCGTTGAAAATGGGCGTGCTCACGTCGATCCCTTCGTCGCGCCACGGGAAGAGGCCTTCGGGCGGCGCTTCGACCCAAGTATCTTTCACGACGGGGCGGCCCGGGTTCTTGTAGCCATCAGGTTCCCACGAGAGGCCGCCGGGCAAGAGCTGCGGGCCGTTGGGAGTCCAAAGGGCAAAAACGCGCAGCGCAAGGTGGCGGGCGTTCCAGTCGCGCCCGTCGAAGCAGGGCAGCGAGGGCATTTGCGGGCGGCGTTGGGCCACGAGCGAGCGCCCCATTTCGGCGATCCACTGGCGCACCTCCTCGGAGTGCGGCCCGCCTTCGGGCCATTCCAATGGGCGCACGCGATCATGCAAGGGCTGGATCAGCCACGCGTCCGGGTCGTCGAGCACCTGCAGCGCCTGGTCGGGGTCGGAAAGGTTGAACGACTCGACCGTCTCCAGCAGCGGGTCTTCCTGCAGATAATAACGCACCAGCCGCGAGGCGTAGCGCAAAAGGGCACGGCTTTCCGAAGACCCCGCGCCGGGCGCATTGACAATCTGCACCGAGCCTTGGCGCACCGCATGGAGCAGGCCCGCGACGCCCCGGCCCGCCGCCACATCCGTCCCGAGCGCGACGGGGTCGATCGAGCCGCTCTGCAGGCGCCGCCAGATCACCTGCACGGGCTTGAGGCCCTGCACGGTGCGCCAAAACACCTCGCCGTCGCGCACCAACAGGTCGCCCGGCTGGACAAGCGGGAGGCCAAGGTGGCGAGCCAGAAAGCTGTCTTCGTATTGCATCACCGGGTGATTGCCCTCGCCCAGCAGGATGACGCCCGCCTCGCGCCCTGGAGTGGCTTCCGCCAGCCCCGCCAGCGTCTCGCTCAGGAGGTCGGCAAATGGCTGGACCGAAGCCACCCGCACCGTATCGAACAGCTCCGGCACCGCCTGAGTCAACAGCCGCCGGTGTTGCAAGATCGCCCCGAGGCCGATGGGGCGCGAAAACCAGTGATCGCACACCGCCCAGTTGCCGTTGCCGGTGGGCAGCAAGTCGATGGCGGAAAGGGTCAGCGGGCCGTTGTGCGGCAGCGGCAGGCCCAGCCATTCGACGCGGAAGGCAGGGTCGCTCCAGATTGCGTCGACCGAGAGCACGCGGTCCTGCAGGAAGCGCTGCGGCCCCAGCAAATCTTGCGTGAAGAGGCGAAAAGCTTGCAGGCGCTGGACGATGCCCCGCTCCAGCCGCTCCCACTCGGCCCGGCCGATCAGGCGCGGCATCAAGTCGAGCCGCCCATGCAGCGCGGGCACCGATTCGCCCTCATCGAGGTGGAGCGCGGCGTAGGCCTCCAGCTCCGACGTGGCGGCGTCCAGCTCCGTCTGCCGCATACGCAGTGTGCGGGGCGTAAACTGCTCCAGGCCCGCCAGCAACGGGCGATACAGCCCCGGCGCGGCGGCCACTTCGCCGCACGCCGACCAAGGCAGGAGGTTTGGGTTGGTTTGCGCGTCGATCACCTGGGTAAAAACGCCCTTGATTAACGTCTCAACGGTAGATTGGCGCAAGCCCGATTCTGCCCAATGGTCGAGAGACGTGCCGAACGCATCCCTCTGCCCCCTCCCCACCCGGAGGAATCTGCGCGCCGGCTCAGATTTTCCTTGCGGGGCCTTTCCGCTTTCGATCTACTGATTGCTTTTCCGGGGTGTAGCTCAGCCTGGCTAGAGCGCTACGTTCGGGTCGTAGAAGTCGCAGGTTCAAATCCTGTCACCCCGACCATTTTCCCAAACCTGTTAGGCCCGCTTTTTCACCGAAGCGGGCTTTTTTGTGCCTTGGTGAGAATCCGGAGGCACATGGCCACCTATAGGGTTCCAAAAACCAGATCTGCGCAGAGCGCAGCACTCCCATAGCGCGTTGGGCATCGCCTCCCCTGTCAGCCAGCCAGCACGCGGATTCGTAGTCGCCCTCCCGACGACCATTCCACCCTACCAAAAGCCGGATTTTCTTGCTTTTAGCCTCTCTAAGTCGTTGATTTATCAAGAGTATTCCCCACCCGCGTGGGGATGGACCGGCCGCAGGCACGCCGACCAGGCGCTCCCACGGGTATTCCCCACCCGCGTGGGGATGGACCGTCGATCGACAGATACTCGGTCGAATGTGTTGCGTATTCCCCACCCGCGTGGGGATGGACCGTGGAACTCATCATCCAGTTCAGTCTTGCCCAGGTATTCCCCACCCGCGTGGGGATGGACCGGCCCTGAGCCTGAAGACATGGAGCACCTGACAGTATTCCCCACCCGCGTGGGGATGGACCGCCAAACGGGCGGTCTGGCGTGCTCACGACGGAGTATTCCCCACCCGCGTGGGGATGGACCGTGGAGGTCGGGCCGTGTTTTTTGCGGTCTGGTGTATTCCCCACCCGCGTGGGGATGGACCGCTGGATTTTTCTACCGCAACAGCAACCTCGCCGTATTCCCCACCCGCGTGGGGATGGACCGCACATCCTCGCCGCCCGCGAGCTTTTCACCGAGTATTCCCCACCCGCGTGGGGATGGACCGCGCCGTGGGTGTATGAGGATGCAGCCCGCCAAGTATTCCCCACCCGCGTGGGGATGGACCGAAGGCCCGCGCCTAAAGCGTCTCCCTTCTTCGGTATTCCCCACCCGCGTGGGGATGGACCGTGGACATGGTCACCAAGGAGGTGAAGCGCTTCGTATTCCCCACCCGCGTGGGGATGGACCGGACAAATTCCAGAGGGTGCGGCAGCCCGACCGGTATTCCCCACCCGCGTGGGGATGGACCGCCATCTGGTGGATGGATTTCTTCCTGCCCGTGGTATTCCCCACCCGCGTGGGGATGGACCGGCTTCGCTGACCGTCAGCCAGCCGCCTTCCGTGTATTCCCCACCCGCGTGGGGATGGACCGATGGCGGCAGTGATTTACGTCGTCCGGGGCGAGTATTCCCCACCCGCGTGGGGATGGACCGGGTCCGGGCTGGGTATTGCTTTGTTCGTAGCTGTATTCCCCACCCGCGTGGGGATGGACCGCGCTCGATCAGATGGGTTTCCATTCGCTGATTGTATTCCCCACCCGCGTGGGGATGGACCGGCCGCTGCAGCGTCTTGCCAATGGTAGCCGGCGTATTCCCCACCCGCGTGGGGATGGACTGCTCCAACCGGGGACAAAAAAGCCTCGACCGTTGCAAACGGTCGAGGACGGAAAGGATGTAACTAAAAAGGCCGCGGCCCTTAGATGTGGATGGCCTCGTTGTGGGTGGCCGCAGCGGCTTCGCCGAGGGCTTCGGACATCGTGGGGTGGGCGTGGATCGTGGCGTGGATCTCGTCGACCGTGATCTCACTCTTCATCGCGAGCACGTATTCGGTGATCAGCTCCGTCGCGTCGTTGCCGATGATGTGGGCGCCGAGGATCTCGCCGTATTTGGCGTCGGTGATCAGCTTCACAAAGCCGTCGGGCATGTTGACGGCGACGGCCTTGCCGAGCGCGGTGAAGGGGAACTTGCCGACCTTGTAGTCCAGCTTCAGCTCCTTGGCCTTTTGCTCGGTGAGGCCCACGCTGGCGATCTGCGGGTGGCAGTAGGTGCAGCCGGGGTAGGTCGTCACGCGCTTGGGCTCGCTGTGCTTGAACATGCCGTTGACGGCTTGCACGGCCTCGTAGGTGGCCACGTGGGCCAGCCAGGGCGGCCCAATGATGTCGCCGGCGGCGTAGATGCCTTTCACGTTGGTCTCGTAGCGGTCGTTGACCT
This sequence comes from Verrucomicrobiota bacterium JB022, assembly GCA_030673845.1. Lineage (NCBI taxonomy): Bacteria > Pseudomonadati > Verrucomicrobiota > Verrucomicrobiota bacterium JB022. The sequence goes on along the minus strand of JAUTCQ010000003.1, from coordinate 217,249 downwards.
TGATGTAGCCGCGCTGGTCGAGGTCGAGCTTCACGCGGTCGCCGAGGGCACCTTCGAGCAGGGGCACGACGCCGATGGAGAGCAGGAGGGTGTCGACTTCGAGGGTCTCCGTCTTGTCCCCCTTCACGAGCTGCATCTTGGCACCGTTTTCCGTCACTTCCGGGTTTTCGACCTTGGTGCCGGTGTAAACCTTGATGCCCTGCTTTTTGAAGGAGCGGGCGAGGGCCTGGGAAATTTCTTCGTCTTCGACCGGCACGATGCGGTCCATCATCTCGACGAGGTGCACTTCGGTGCCGAGGGTATTGAGGAAGTAGGCAAACTCCACCCCGATGGCGCCCGCACCGAGAATGGCGATGCTCTTGGGCTGCTTCTTCATCACGAGGGCTTCGCGGGAGGTCATCACGCGCTCGCCGTCGACCTCGAGGCCCGGCAGACGGCGGGAGCGGCAGCCGGTGGCGATGAGGGTGTTCTTCGTCTGGAAGGATTTCCCCTCATCGGGGCCTTCGGTGATCTGAACGATGCCGGGGGTGGGCACGTGGCCGCGACCGAGGAAGTAGTCGACCTTGTTCTTCTTGAAGAGGAACTCGATGCCGCGCGCCATCCGGTCGGACACGCCGCGGGAGCGTTGCATGACCTTGGCGAAATCGACCTTCACGTCGCCCACCGTCACGCCAAATTCTTCCGCACCGTGGATGCTCTCGAAGGTCTCGGCCGCCTTGAGCAGGGCTTTGGAGGGGATACAGCCCCAGTTGAGGCACGTGCCGCCCGCGCGCTCGATCTCGATGCAGGCGACTTTCTTGCCCAGCTGACCGGCGCGGATTGCTGCTGCGTAACCGGCGGGGCCGCCGCCAATCACCACCAAATCGTAAGTATCGTTAGCCATGATGCAAAAGGAGTGTGACCAGACCCTCAGGGGCGGTCGGAAAACAGCCACCATAGGCCCGAACCCGTCCGCCTGACAACAGCAAAGGACATTTGTTGCCACCGAAGCGGCGAGAGGCGCGATCACGGGGGGCTGGCACCCCAAGGGTGCATTGTGGCCGGGACACGTTACCGGAAGTCGCCTGCGGCGACGTCACGGCTAATCGCTGGCATCCCCAAGGGGTGCTGGGCGGTCTGCAAAAGGAAAAGATCTGATCAAAGCACCCGCAGGGTGCCAGCAGCTAGCCGGATTTCGGAGCGTAGCGACGACTTCCGGTCACGCCGCGAAAAAACAACGCATCCGTCAGGATGCCAGCCCCACCCCATCCAAAAAGAAAACGGCCGCACCCTCGAAGGAGTGCGGCCGTTTTCAAATAGAAACGCGAATGGCGCGAGGCTTAGCGAGCGATGAGCTTGCCGCCGTAGACCGCGTTCTTGCCGAGCATTTCCTCGATGCGGAGGAGCTGGTTGTACTTCGCGATACGGTCGGAGCGGCTCATGGAGCCGGTCTTGATCTGGCCGCAGTTGGTCGCGACGGCGATGTCGGCGATCGTGGTGTCTTCGGTTTCGCCGGAGCGGTGCGAGAGCACGGCGGTGTACTTGGCTTCCTTGGCCATTTCGACGGCGTCGAGGGTCTCGGTGAGGGAGCCGATCTGGTTCACCTTCACGAGGATGGAGTTGGCGACGCCGCGCTCGATGCCCTTGGAGAGGAAGCTGGTGTTGGTCACGAACAAGTCGTCACCCACGAGCTGGGTCTTGTTGCCGATCTTGTCGGTCAGCATCTTCCAGCCGTCCCAGTCGTTCTCGGCGCAACCGTCTTCGATCGAGATGATCGGGAACTTGTTGCAGAGGTCGGCCAGGAAGTCGACCATCTCGGCGCTGCTGCGCTCGGACTTGTCGCTCTTGCTGAAGACGTACTTGCTCTTTTCCTTGTTGAAGAACTCGGAGGAGGCGACGTCGAGGGCGATGTAAATGTCTTGGCCGAGCTTGTAACCGGCTTCGCCGACTGCCTTGGCGATCACCTCGAGGGCGGCGTAGTTGCTCTCGATGTTGGGGGCAAAGCCACCTTCGTCACCCACGGCGGTCGAGAGGCCCTTGGCCTTGAGCAGCTTCTTGAGGGTGTGGAACACTTCGGCGCCCATTTGCAGGGCCTTGGTGAAGCTGGGAGCGCCGACCGGCATGATCATGAACTCCTGGATGTCGATGGGGGCATCGGAGTGCGCGCCACCGTTCATGATGTTCATCATCGGCACGGGCAGCACCTTGGCGTTCACACCGCCGATGTAGCGGTAGAGCGGCATGTCGAGGGCTTGGGCAGCGGCCTTCGCGGTGGCGAGGGAGACGCCGAGGATGGCGTTGGCGCCCAGCTTCTTCTTGTTGTCGGTGCCGTCCAGCTCGAGCATCGCGCGGTCCACGGCCACCTGGTCGAGGGCGTCCATACCCAGCAGGGCTTCGGCGATGGCGGTGTTGACGTTGCTCACAGCCTTGAGCACGCCCTTGCCGAAATAGCGGTCGGTGTCGAGGCCTTCAGCCTTCTTGCTCTTCAGGGCGCCGTCGCGCAGCTCGAGGGCTTCATGCTCGCCGGTGGAGGCACCGGAGGGCACGGCGGCACGGCCGATCACGCCGGACTCGAGTTCAACGTCGACTTCGACGGTCGGGTTACCGCGGGAGTCGATGATTTCGCGGGCGTTGATGTCTACAATCGTGGTCATGGACTTTTCTCAGGTTGAAAGGTTGCGGGGGGCGAGAAATTGCCGCTTGCGTCTCTGGTTTGGCACCCAGTTCCAGTAATGTCAATGAGCGCGGGAGAAAAAGGCGGCTAATAGGGTGGCGGAGGGACATCGGACGGATTTAGCACGGTGATGCAGTGCGACAAACAGCCACTTTATCCGGTTCTCACCCGTCCAAGGCCCACTGCACTCCTTTTCCAACGTTCATACTGGCCGGTAGGATCTTAAGCTCACCCGTCTGGCGCAAGACCAGCAGGGGACCGTTTCCCGCCAGTAGACTGGTGCTGGAGCGGTCGCCTTCGAAATAAGGCTTCGTGTTATAGAAAAAGACCCAACCTGCTTCAAACTCCTCTATAACGTGGGGATTCAATACCAGCAGCAGGTTGCTTTCTTGAGCAATCCTCCGGATTTGAGCTTCTGCGATGGCTTTCGCCGATTTGAAGGTGATCATGGTATGGCCTTATCTGGAGAAAGGTTATTTAAGAAATTCTTACTCGTTATCGGGCCTTCTGAGGGGTCGAGGCCAAAGCTCGCCGACTGCGTCTGCAAAAAGAAGCCGTCGCGGGCAGGATCGTAATGATAAACAAACCGCACCGGCTCCCAGATCTGCCAATTCTTTTCTGGCTCGAGGTCAGCCTTCTCATGCTGATCGTAGACCACGGTGCCCGAGATCCGAATATCGGTATAGCCATCGCCATTGAGGTCCAGGAACTCAGTTTTTAGCAGCGAAGGCTCAAAATGAGCGCCATCACCATGGGCATCGTAGAGGCGGAGCTGCAGGTTCTCGATGGTCACCACGCCGTTGCCTTTGCTGCTTACTTGAGTCTCAACCCGGATGGGAAAGCCTGAGATCAAGGAAATCGTCTGCACGTAGCGTCTGCCTCCCAAGTCGGTCTTCTCCATCAACGTGTTGCGGGAGAGATCCAGCTCTTCACCGGCGCAAGCAACGGCGGAGATAGCGTATACCCCGGCTACAGCGGCAAGTCTGGAGAGATAAGAACAAGCCATACGCGATACCTGAACCCGAAAGGTCCCGCCCAGGCAAAACTTTTCAAAGCCGTATAAATAGCCCACCACCGTGCCCCTGCACCACAAGTGATCCCCCTCCGCCCTATCAGCGACGGCGATAAACCCGTTGGCCCGGTAGCAAAGGATTGACTATGCCAAACCGCATGAATCATAGATTACCCTTTACCAAACGATGAAACCGACCCTCGCCCTTCTCGCCCTCTGCGCCGCCGCTCCGCTCGCCGCCACGCCCTTCCAGTGGAAGTTCTACCTCCCCGAAGAGGCCGGTAGTGCTTCGATTTGGACGATGTATCAACTGGATAGCAGCATTTATGTTGGCTATGTGTCCAACGATTGGCTTCCCAATTCCTCGCTTGTTACATCGGACCCAATTGAGTTTGACGGCCCCACCATCCTTGTAAGGCACGAGATCGACGAGCGCACAGAGCCCTTCGATTACGACAACGCCCGCAAGCTCTATTCGTACTTGCTGAACGAAGAAACCGTCAGCTACGACCCCACGCTCGGCGATGGCTGGGCCAAGTCGGCCCCGTTTGGCTGGTTCTTCCAGCGCAACTACCCTTGGTTGTGGCTGAATGAAAAGCAGGACTGGTGGTGGGTCGAGGAAGCTGGCATCGGCCCCGACGACTGGAACGCCTACTGGATCTGGAGCTCCAATAACGCCTCCTGGTATTGGACGACTCGCGGCTACTACCCGTGGGTCTACGACTCCACCAACAGCACCTGGGTCTGGGATCGCTCCTAGGTTAGCTAACCACGACACGATCGACAGGACAGGACTTTACATCCTGTCCTTTTTCATGTGCCTCTACCTCTGTTGAGACTGTCTCAACACAAAAAAGCTCCCGGCGCGATTCACCGGGAGCCTTGAGAAGTCTATCGTGGCTGGGCGCTAAAACGCGTTCGCCGATTCGAGCGCCTCGACCATGTTCTTCGTCAGGTCTTCGAAGGCGCGGCGGTAGGCGAGCTGCCAGTTGGCATCGCTGGCGATTTGGGCCTTGTTGATGCCATAGCCGCGTACGGGAATGGTTTGGGTGCGCCCGGCACTGGTCAGAACCAGGTCGACTTCGATTTCGGCCTCAAACTTCACCGCGACAAAGCCCGGCGTGAACCAGCCCCAGAACTTCTTTACGTCGATCTCGAGCGTCGTTTGCGGTCCGCTACCGTCGACCAGTTCATAGCCCACCTCGGCAAAGGCACGGGCGGCCAAGTCTTCCACCTTCTGCTGCACGGTGATGCCCTCCGGCAAGGCCACATCGCCCACGGCCATACCGTAGCCGTTGCGCTGGCGGCCGATCATGCGCGCCTGTTGCTCGGGCGTAAGGGTGGCCACCTTGCCGTCAATGGACGGGGTGGAGGGGCTTTCGGGTTTGTCGACGAACACGCGCTGGTCTTCGACGCTCACCAGGCCCACTTGCGCAGTCGGCGCAGCGCCCGACACCGCGACCTCAGGCAGCGGCAAATCGACCGTGCGGCGACCGACCACGCAGCCCGTCTGGAACAACGAGACGCCCGCGAACACGACCAACAGTGACAGCTTGATAACGGCAGGATGCAGAAGATGCTTCATTCATGCTGACATGAGCGTTTGAATGAAGCAAAGCAACTGCAAAAATTGCGGGAGAAAAGAAATTGGAGAGCAGGGAAGCTAACCGCCGAAACTATATTTTCACCTGTCGATAGGAAATCGGCAGGCGGAACTGCTTTTGCAGCATTTCAAGATATAGCGCATCGGTGCGATCAGGCGCTCCCCTTCCTACGATCACAAGCTCATCGGCCCTGCCACAGGGGCTACCGGGGTGATAGCCATATTCAAGCAGTTGACCTATAGCCTGCCTGATGACGGATTTCACCAGCAGGTCTGTTTTTATTTCAAAAAAGATTCGCCTCTCGGGGGTTTCAACTCGGACATCTACAAAATCTTGCTCGCACATCACCGCCTTGAACCCAAATTCCTCTCTTAATTCATCAACCAACTTTCTCTGTATTTCAAAATGCTCCGGGGTGTATTCTACAGGTTTCCCACCTTTCCGAAAAACGGCCTTGCCCTCTGGAGCATCATGAGAGCCTGCTCGGCGCTTCACCGATCGTTCAACCAAGATCTTATCTGATCCTTCGATATCATAGAGCATATAGCGATGGCGGCCCCGAATCCAATCGGTGTCCTCCATTTCAAAACTCATTCTCTCCACCTTCTCGCGCCTAAAACGAACATTGATAATATCTCTTGCGGCCGCATGAGGATGAATCGCCGAGGAGTTCCCATTAATCTCATCTACTTCGGCCTTCATCTTGGCCAACCAGCCCTTTTCCTGAAAGATTCCAAGTGCCTTCGCAGACTCATCTTGATCCAATCCTTCAACCTCGTAGATAACAGCCACCAAACGCCTGGTCCGAGAAGGCTCAATGGTATACAAGCCTACATCAAACACCTTGCGCTGGTAGTTTCCTTTATGGAAACCCTGAATGAAGGCGTAGCGCCATCCATCAATTAGCCATTCATCGCGAAACAGCCATTCCTCATGGCCAAACCCGTTCTTACCGCTATACGTCGTGGATGACTCTCGTTTATCATCCCCGGAGGGACAACGCCAATCAAGGGAATTATAAACAAGCCGGGTTAATTTAACGGCGCGCTGCTCCGCCTCAATTCTGCGCAGGCGATACACTCCATGGCCATTGTAGCTCTCAAGAAACCAGTCTCGGTCATCTAGTTTCCTTGCGTCGACAACAGATGCTCCTGATTCACTGTCTTCTTTTCGTTGGCCTTCATTTATGATTACTGAAACAGGCAGCTTCTGATCCCAAGCGATCTGAAGTGCTTCCTGCATCCTTTTCACCCTTCTCAACTGAACCGAATTCCAACTCCCGTTTTCCTCTTTCTCTTTGTAGTCAAGGTCTTGATAAATTCCCCTGTGATCTTCCTCAAAGTCCTGAATCCAAAGCAGCAATACAACGCGATAATCACTCCAGAAAGCCCACTCGTAGCAGTATTTAGGATTTCCAGCCGGCTTATCAGGATGTTTATAGTTACTCCAATCGCGAACATCAAGCCCAGCGGACTTAACCAAATCGTAAACTCGAGGCAGGGAAGTCGGGCGCAAATCGCTCAGCGGCATGCCCGATAGGTAAACGACGCAAAGCAGGGGTTGCGAGCATAACCTTACCTAACTATAACCCCTACTCCTCCCCCTCTTCCACGTCGTCTTCAGCTTTTTCGACTTCGACGACGCGGGCTTTGCGTTCGGCGTCTTCGACGAAATAGTGCTGGCTGGAGAAGGCGTCGGGGGCCTTGTTGTTTTCGTCGGGCAGGTAGGCGCCGTTGGGCTGGAGGAACTTGGCGAAGGCGTTGTCGCGTAGCGAGGGCTCAAGGATGCCTTCGAGGATGCAGTGGCGGATGTTGTCGTCTTCGATGGGGAAGACGACTTCGATGCGGCGGTAGAAGTTGCGGTCCATCCAGTCGGCACTGCCGGCAAAGATGAGCGGGCGGCCCTCTTCGGCGTTCTCGAAGTAGTAGATGCGGCTGTGCTCGAGGAAGCGGCCGAGGATGGAGCGCACAGTGATGTTTTCGCTCATGCCTTTGACGCCGGGCACGAGGCCGCAGATGCCCCGCACCACGCAGTCGATCTTTACGCCGGCCTGACTGGCCTTGTAGAGGTTGGCGATGGTCTCCTCGTTGATGAGGCTGTTGCACTTCACGATGATGCGCGCCTTGAGGCCCTTCTTGGCGTTGCGCGCCTCCTGCAGGATGTGCTGGTTCATGCGCCGGTGCAGGCTGTAGGGCGCGACGAGCAGGTGGCGGAACTGCGGGCTCTTGGCAAAGCCGGTGAGGGTGTTGAAGACTTCCGCCACTTCCTCGGTCAGCTCTTCGCGACAGGTCATAAAGCTGACGTCGGTGTAGAGCTTGGCCGTCTTGGGGTGGTAATTGCCGGTGCCGAGGTGGGCGTAGCGGCGCAGGCCCTTCTCTTCGCGGCGCACGATGAGCATGCACTTGCAGTGCGTCTTGAGGCCCACGAAGCCGTAGACCACGTGCACGCCAGCCTCTTCCATCTGCTTGGCCCAGGTGATGTTGTTGGCCTCGTCGAAGCGGGCCTTCAGCTCGATCAGCACCGTCACCTGCTTGTTGTTGCGGGCGGCCTCCATCAGGGCCTTGACGATGGGCGAATCGCTGGACGTGCGGTAAAGCGTGATCTTGATCGCCAGCACCTTGGGGTCGCGCGAGGCCTGGCGCACCAGCTCCACCACCGGGTCGAAAGCGTCGTAAGGGTGGTGCAGGATCTGGTCTTTCTGGCGGATCGCGTCGAAGATGCCGCTGGGGTTGCGCAGGCTGGGCGGCGTGTAGGGGTGGAAGGGCTTGAATTTGAGCGAGCTGTCTTCGATCAGGTCGACCAGCGTGCTGAGGCGCATGAGGTTGATCGGCCCGTGGATGCGGTAGACGTACTGCTTGGGCAGCTTGATCGCGTCGAGCAACTGCTGGAGCAGCTCGTCTTCCACGCCGTCTTCGATCTCCAGACGTACCGCCGCTCCCTTGCGCAGGTTGTAGAGCTCTTCCTCGATGTATTGGAGGAGGTTTTCGACTTCCTCCTCGTCGATGTAGAGGTCGGAATTGCGCGTGATGCGGAAGGCGTGGGCCGCGCGCAGGTTGTAGCCCGGGAAGAGCTGCTGCGCGAAGTGCTTGATCACGTCGTTGAGAAAGATGTAGGTCGGCGGCGTGCGGGAGGTGCCGGGGATGCGCACGACGCGCGGCAGGATGCGCGGCACGGGGATGAAGGCCAGCATCAGCTCCGTCTGCGGCGTATCGGGGTCGTCGAGCCAGAGGAGGAGGTTGAGGCTCTTGTTGCCAAACTGCGGGAAGGGGTGCGTCGGGTCGATCGCCAGCGGCGTGAGCACCGGCTGCACTTCCGTCTCGAAGTATTCCTTCAGCCAGTTGACCTCGCGCTTGGTCAGCTGGTCGCGGCTCTTGAAGACGATCTTGGACTTGGCCAGCGCGGGCACCAGTTGATCCTGCCAGCACGCATAAGCGTCCTTGACCAGTGCGGCGACGACCTGCCGGATGCGGCGCAGCTGCTCCTTGGGCCCCAGTCCGTCGAGCCCGGTGTTGGTGCTGCCCGACTCCACTTGTTGGATCAAACCGCTGACCCGGATCTCGAAAAACTCGTCGAGGTTGGAGCCGACGAAGGTGAGGAAACGGACACGTTCGGCCAAGGGATAGCGTTCGTCTTCAGCCTGTTCGAGCACGCGGCGGTTGAACGCCAACCAGCTCAATTCTCGGTTGAAGTACGCGATCTTGCCTTTATTACCGTTACGTCCGGGCATGGGCGTATGTTCGGCAATGTCCGCCCTTTTATCAAGCGAGAACGGGGTTACGAACACGTGACGGCGGGCTCTGCCGAAGGCCAGGCGCCTGCGGCAGGTTGTCGCCCAATCCGGTGTTTTAGCCGCGGATGAAACGCAGATTGACGCGGATAAGGAGAATTGGAGAATGACGCGGCCCCAGGCTAACGCATGAACGACAGGATGCCGGATGTAAGAATCTCTATCTGCCTTCTTTCATCCGCGTAAATCTGCGTTTCATCTGCGGCTAGAATTCTGTCTCCACACGAAAAAAAAACACCGGGTTCTTTTTCAGAAGCCGAGGCTAAGAGCGCAGGCTTTTCACGTCTTCCACAAGGCGAGGAAGGTGGTCATGCAACACCGTCCAGACGATTCGGTCGTCAACTCGCCCATAATCGTGGACCAGAATATTACGGAACGACCGCATATCGCGATAATCCCTCACCGCCACTTCAACCCCAGGATCTATGCGTGCCATACGCGTAAGCGCCTCGCTCATGATCTCCAGACAACGCTCCACCGCCAAGCGAGTCTTTTCATCAGCCACATAATCGGCAAACGAATACCCTGAGACAAAGCTAGAGATGCGCTCGTGTGCCTCCAGCACATCATCGATCAAATCCTTAATCTGTGCGCGCATATAGATTCACACGATCGGCTTCGATATTCCGACGCAAGCGCGGCTTGGCCACAGCATCATATGTCAGTAGGTCGACGGGCTTGTGCAGGGTATCTTCCAACTCGTGCAAGAGATTGAAATAGTAGCGACCTAGCTTCTCTGGATCTACCGCCTCAAACTCGGCGACAAAATCGAAATCGCTTGCTTCCGACCCATCTGCGCGCGCCCGCGAGCCAAACAGATCAAGGCGGCGGACTTTCTGCCGTTCGCAAAGAGGCTGCACCTTGCGCTTTAACTCCTCGATCTGCATGAGAAGAAGCTAATACAACCGGGCCCGGATTTCAAGGCTGCTCCATCCCCTCCGACTCTCCCGAGAGCGCAAACCGGCCGGAGTTGAGGAAGCGGCGGATGGGGAGCATGTCGCCCGCGTAACCTTCCGGGTAGACGGCGATGATGCGGCGCATCTGGTCGCCCGGGTAGATCTGGGCTTCCATGATGTAATAGGTACCCGCGTCGGGGCCGACCTTGACTCGACAGAAGACAAATGTGCCATCGTCTTCAAAGTGCTGCAGCTCGCCCATTTCCTCCAAGAAGAGCCGGAGCTGCGCCACCTTCGTCTCGCGGACCGCATGAGGGCGCACGGGGGCTTCACCGAGGCGCAGGCTCACTTCTCCCGGCAGTTCCAACACAAAGCCGACGTTTTCCTCGCCCCAGGTCTTGAAAGAGATCGGCTTGGGCTGGGCCGGAAACGACGCCGATGCCTTGCCGCTCGGCAGCTCGAAACGCTGCCACGAAGTGCCCCCGGTCGTTGCCTCGGGCGCGGCTCCGGCGGTGGCAAGGCGCACGACCGCAAACAAAATCACCAACGCCGCGCCCACGCGCAGCAGGATCAACCTTCGCTGAGCCCCCGTCTGCAGTTGCGGTGATTTGCGGAAGCTGAACCCCAGCAGCGCCAAGCCAAGAACGAAAGAAACAAAGGCGTCGACCATAAGAGAGGCCTGAAGCCTATCCCTTATCAAGCCGACGCCAAGCCTGATTTTGCGGCAAGCATTCCTTATACCACCCTCGCCTCACCCACCAGACGCACCAGCTCGCGGGCGATTTCGAGCTTGCTCGCAGGGCCCACCTGCCGGACTCGCTGTTCGGGCGCGAAGAGAAAAACGGTGTTCTCGTCGCCCTGGAAGCCCGTGTCGGGGCGTCCGATGTAGTTGCCCACGATCAGGTCGCAGTTCTTCTTCAGCAGCTTGCCACGCGCATACGTTTCGAGGTCGTTCGTCTCGGCGGCAAAGCCCACGATGTATTGGCCGGGGCGACGGCGCGCGGCCAGCGTCTTGAGCACGTCGACGACCGGCTCCATACGCACCGTGAAGTCGAGCTGGTCTTTCTTCACCTTTTGGGTGGCCTTTTCCGCCGGGCGGTAGTCCATGATCGCCGCCGTCATGATCAACACGTCGCAGTGCTCGAAGCGCGGGGCCAGTGCGTCAAACATCTGCTGCCCCGTTTCCACCCGCGTCACCGCCACGCCCTCCGGGGCCTCCAGCGCCACCGGGCCGCTGACCAGCTCGGTCTGCCAGCCGGCCTCCTGAGCCGCGCGGGCGATGGCATAGCCCATCTTGCCGCTCGAGGGGTTGCTCAAGAAGCGGACGGGGTCGAAATACTCCCGGGTGGGCCCTGCGGAAACAAGGCAGCGGATCGGGCTTGCGTTCATGGCCGGTAAATTAAGCATAGCCGCCTACATGGGAAGCGAAAACACCACCTCGCCGCGGCAGCAGGAAGATCCGTTCATGAACCTCCTGCTCAACATCGCCCTGCCGGTCATCATCCTCGGCCAAGGCGACCGCTGGATCGATAACCCCGTAACGGTGTTGCTCATCGCCCTCGCCTTCCCTGTCGTCTACTTCTTTTACGATCTCAACAAACGCAAGAAGTACAACTTCATCAGCATCCTCGGCTTTATCAGCATTCTGCTGACCGGCGGTATCGGCCTGCTGCAGCTCTCGCGCGACTGGTTTATCCTGAAGGAGACGGCCATCCCCGCCATCATCGGTCTGGTGGTGATCGGCAGCCTCTTTACGCCTTTCCCGCTGATCCGCAAGATCCTCTACACGCCGGAGCTCTTTGACGTGGAGGCGATCAAGACCCGCCTCGCCGAGCGCAACAACACCCCGCACTTCGACGCCCTGCTGCGCCGCACGACGATCCTGCTCGGCCTCAGCTTTTTCTTCAGCGCCCTGCTCAACTTCCTCGTAGCCAGCTACTTCATCAAGACCGAGCCCAGCGTCGACCTCGCCCAATACAACGCCGAAGTTGGCGCCATGACGGGCTGGAGCTACGCCATCATCGCTGTACCCAACCTCATCATCACCGTCGGCATCCTCATCTACCTCGTCAAGCGACTGGAGAGCCTGACGGGCCTGTCGTTCGAAAACATGCTCGCCTCCCACCACCGCGAGAAGGCCGCAGAGCAACAGGCCAAAGAAGCCGCCCGGAGAGCCGCCAAGCGCAAATAGAGGAGCCGGACAGGCTTTCGATGGACTGAAGACGCTCTGGGACTGCGGTGCTCTGCACCGATTTCATTTCTCAAGCGTGTCGGCTTCGCCCGAGATCTTGGACCGTCATCATCACCGGTTCCAAAACCAGATCGGCGCGGAGCACCGCAATTCATCGCGTCCAGGATAAAGGGGCACCCCTGTACCATCAGAATTCCTGAGGGCTGCATCAGGAACTCAAAATATCCGAACGCGCCCTGTTCTGCTATGATCTGTTACGCTGGAGCACAATTCGGGTGCCCAGCAGCGCCGGTTTCGTTTATTCTCACGGCGCCGCCTGCTTACCGAATACTGAACGACCTCCCATCATGAAGACGCTCAAAGCTACGACGATCCCGTTCGCCGCACCCGCCGCCACTCATGAGCACAACCCTGTAAAGGCTTGGCTCTCGTGGCTGCGCACCGCCATGGTCCTGAAACTGAATCATGCACCGGCCCGAGTCGTCATGCGCGTATGGAACGGTGGGAGGATCGAGACAGAAAAGGGCAAAAAGCCCTCGCCTCGCCTCTACATCAACGGCAAAATCATCTGCACTAGCACCTATCAGCGGCCGAGAGGAGGCGACTCATGGAACTCTACCACCTGAAAACGTTTGTTACCGTCGCGGAAGAAGAAAATCTCACGCGGGCGGCCGAGCGTCTTTCCATGAGCCAGCCCGCCGTCAGCAGCCACATCAAGACGCTCGAAGAAGAGCTGGGCCTCAAGCTGTTTATCCGCAGCCCACGCGGCATGGCGCTGACCCCTGCAGGTCATGAGATCTGGGACCAGGCCGACCGCATCCTCAAGGCCTGCCTCGATTTGCAGGTAAAAGCCGGCTCGCTGAAAGGCGAGTTGAGCGGGCGCCTGCACGTGGGCATCAACAACGAAGCCGAAATCGTCCGGGCCGACCAGATCGTCCGAGTCCTGTCCGATGCCTACCCGAAGCTGGGCTTCCAGGTGAAGTATGGCAGCAGCGGCATCATGCTCGACCGCCTCCTCGCCCGCGAGCTCGACGTCGTCTTCTACGAAGGCCCCTGCGAGCACCCGGAAGTCGCCAGCGCCCACGTGACGGATCTAGAGATCTGTGTCGTGGGCCCCCGCGCCTGGGAAGAGGAATTGGCCCGGCCCGACTGGGAAGTGTTGAGCCGCTACCCATGGGTCTTCACCTCCCCCAACTGCTCATATTACCGGCTGATGGAGCACATCACCGAAGTGAAGAAGCTCAAGCTGCAGCGCCGTTACGAACTCGACGACAACGACGTGACCGTCAGCTTCTTCATCGCCTCGCAGATGGCCCTCAGCCTCGTGCCCCGGCAGGTAGTGGAACGCTCGCACCTGCGCGACAAGCTGTTTGTGTGGCCGCATTTCAGCTTCTCGATGCCGCTCTGCATCGGCGCCCTGCGCAGCCGCTGCGACGAGCCCGCGATCAACGCCTTCCTCAAGGCCGCCAGCCGCGCCTGGGACAAGCCCTTGTCCCTCACCGCCGGCCCCATGACCACCGAAATCGCACGATTCCAGGAGATCCCGGCCTAAAGGGGCCGGGGTGCTCTTTTTTCTCTGTTATACCTTAGCATGAATAACGAAGCCGACCGGGTGCACTGGTCGGCTTCATGCTGATGGCTACCAAGGTAGCGATGAGCGTATCGAGCACGGTCGCTCGCGGTTAAATGTCTTGTGCTATGCCCGCCGGGGCGGCAGCGTAAACGAGTCGTTGTCGTCTGATTGGAACCTGTATCAATAATGGGAAACTTAACTTATTGGCACGAGGGAGCGTTGTGCGAGAATCCTGTCTGGGAGGACGCCTACAGCCGTTTCGAAACGCCTGAACAGGAACGAACCAAGTTCAAAAAGAGGCTTAAGCGTCTGGGAATCACCGGAATGCCTCGAGGAATCGCGATCGCAGAACTGTTCTGTGGTCGGGGCAACGGATTGCTTGCGCTTCAGGAACTAGGTTTTACGAATATCTGCGGTGCCGACCTTTCCCCAGCGTTGTTGAAGCAAGCCACCGTCGACTGTAACCTTTACGTCGCGGACTGCCGGAACACACGCTTCAAAAATGGCCAATTTGACCTTATAGTGATCCAGGGCGGGGTCCACCACCTTCCGGCTCTGCCGGGAGATCTGGAGCAAACGCTTGACGAAGTCGTGCGCATCCTCAAGCCGGAAACGGGTCGCCTATGCCTGGTTGAGCCATGGATGACCCCTTTTTTGTTTTTCGTGCATGGTCTGAGTAGTTGTTCGTGGACTAGGAAAATGTGGGGAAAACTCGATGCATTTCAAACGATGACAGATCAAGAGGCCACCACCTATTTCAACTGGCTGGGACGTCGTGAAGAGAGCCTCGCGCTGATCAAGGACCGCTTCCATCCAGAGATACTTCAGGAGGAGATGGGGAAACTATTCCTCCTCGCCCGACGCAAGTAATAGAATAATGACCCAAGCAAGTGCTATCGATGGAAAGGCGATTTAAGAGACAGCTCTCACCGTTTGAGGACAAGCATGCCGTCCTGTTGCTGATGATCCTGTCACTGGCGACTTCCATACTGCCCTTCATCATTCACGGCGCACCTCAGATTCGTATTCACGATGAGGCGGCAAATCTCTTGGCGGCAGAGACTTTTGCGAGTGGCAGATTGACCAACTCGTCCCCCCAGCCCGCCGAGTTCTTTGAAACCCTGCACGTATTGGTTGAGCCCAGCTATCAGGCGAAGTACCCGCCAGGCCAAGCTCTTTACCTGGCGGTAGGAGAGTTACTTTCCCATCCAATTGTAGGAATTTGGCTCTCATCGCTCCTTCTTGTCCTATCTGTCTACTATGCAGCACGCGCAATTGTCACCCCAACGCACGCGTTCATTGGAGGTTTACTAACAATACTGCTGTTCGGGAGCGTCTTCTATTGGAACTACTCCTATTGGGGCGGCAATGTAGCCGCGATTGGTGGTGCCCTGACCATAGGTGGAGCTTGGAGAACCTGTAGAGGTGGATCTTGGAGAGATTCCCTTTTGATGGGCGCAGGAGTCAGCCATCTTTTGCTGGGGCGCCCGTTTGAAGGAGCCGTTGCCTGTTTGCCAATCGCGACGTGGTTGATGATAAATCTGGTCGCGCACCACCGTTGGCATTTCTGGAAGCCGTTGATGCCAGCTGGGGTCCTCTTCGCGGCAACGGTTGTATTTCAACTGGTACTGAATAGTGCTGTAACCGGCAATCCGCTTCAGAGTCCATACATACTTTATGAAGAGCGTTATTCCTTCACGCCTCTCTTCTGGTTTCAGCCCATCGCAGAATCGAGAAATTATACTCAGCCGATTCTAGATCTTTTCTACAACGATCAGATCTACCCGATGGTTAAGAATTTCACCTTCATGTCACGGGGCCTTCCCACCGCAGTCTCCACCTTCATAAAGCTCTTTGCTTGGAGCATGATTCCATACCTGCTGCTAGCCCTCTTGCACAAGCAGGCGAGGCTTGCTGCCGTGACGGCGCTGATCGTTTTGGGCGCAAGCCTGTTGTCATTTTACAATTATCCCCATTATTACGGTCCGATTGCGGGCATGGGGATCGTGGCCATTGTCAGCGGCCATGCTATCGCGTTACAGCGCCTTTCAACGAAGCGCCTTAGGCTAGCCTGGTGGGGCGTGGGGGCAATTGCAGTAGCCCTCGTCTGTGTAAAGCTACCTCAGCGATGGCAGTGGTACAAGTTTGACTCCCCCATAGTCTCAGCATTCTACGAAGCTCTTGATCAAATGGAGGATGTGGGCCAAAAGAGCGTAGCACTGATCAGCATCGAACACCCTTCTTTTACCCACCTGCCTCTGATATACAACGAGGCGGACTGGCAAAATGCGACCGTTCTGCGAGCCCACGACCTGGGGGCACGAAATGTGGAACTGATCCGGGCCTTCCCGGATCGGCTCTTCTGGCGCTTGCGAATCACAGGGCAGGGTATTCGCATCCAGCTGCTCTACCGCCCTGGCGATCCGTTACCGGCGGCGAATGCTGAGCAGACTGACGGTAAAGGCGAAGAAAAGCGTCTGCCAGCCGGTGGCAATGAGGAAGGTGCCGGGGACAACCAGCCGTAGCGTCTGTGCGTAATCCAGCGGCCCGAAACCGGACTGCCACCAGAGGGCTAGCACGATGGCAAACAGCGCGACGCCGCCCAGAATCGCGGCCACGCTCAGCAGGATGCCCTTCTCCAGCGTCACAAACTTCTGCAGCCGCTTCAGCAAGGCATCTGCGGGCGACAGCGATTCATTGGTGGCAAAGGTCTTGGCAATCACTCCAAAGAAGACCGTCTGCAGCCCGATGTAGGCCATGAGCAGCCCAGCCGTCAAAGAGTGCACTCCCAGCACTGCATTACCGATCGAGGCCTTGAACCCGCCCAGCAGAGCGATGACGAAGCCGACCAGCCCCAGCACCAACCCCGGCAGGAGAAACAGCCAGCGGGGGCTGTAGAGCAGGAAAAACCGGAGCGTGCGCCAACCATCCCGCATCGTTCGCAGGTGAGGCTTGCGCGACTTACGCCCATCAGGATGCAAGGTAATGGGCACCTCCACGATGTCGCGCCGGAAGAGGCTCGACTTGATCACCATCTCCGTCGCGAACTCCATGCCCGTGCACTGCTGGTTGAGCTCTTCGTAAGCATCCTTGCGAAAGCCGCGCATGCCGCAATACACGTCGTGAATCGGCGCGTGGAACCACAGGCGAGCCAGCAGGGAGAAAAGTGGATTGCCAATGTGCCGGTGCGACCAGGGCATCGCGCCCGGCATGACCGTACCGCCCCCGGTGGGCAGGCGACAGCCGTAGACAAACTGGTGCCCGGCGCGCAGTTGCTTCAGAAACTTGGGGATCTCCAGAAAGTCGTAGCTGTCGTCGGCATCCCCCATGATGATGTAAGGGGCACGGGCGGCAGCGATCCCGCCTCGCAAGGCGTTACCGTAGCCCTTCTGCGTCACATTGATCACGCGGGCGCCCTTTTCACGAGCGATCTCGATGGATCCATCCGTGCTTCCGTTATCGCCCACAACAGCCTCTCCACGGATGCCGTGCTCGGCAAAGACGCGATTGATCTTGTCCAGGCAAATCCCGATCGTTTCGGCCTCATTGAGGCACGGAATGACCACCGACAGCTCCACAGCCTCTTGACCAACTTCGACAGCGCTCATCAGGCCGCCGAGGAAACCTATCTATCACCTGATAGTCAAGCTTTCCGCCCTGCCGGCAATTCCTAACAGTAGCTGGTATCCAGCTACTTACGTTTGCCTACCCCATCCGTAACAGCGTCCAGGGGCTGGGCTTGGCGGTTTCCGGTTCGGCCTGAGCCTGCCGGGCTTCCCATTCGCGGCGCAGCAGGCTGTAGATCTCGAGGTCGACATAATGGTCGTAGAGCCATTCGGCTTCGCGCTGGCAGCCTTCGTGGACAAAGCCCATGCGCTCCGGGATCGCCCGGCTACGGAGGTTGCCGGTGGCGCAGCGCAGGTAGACGCGGTTCATCTGGCGCGTATTGAAAGCATAGGTAAGCAGGCGCTCGACACTGCGGTGCATGACGCCCTTGCCCTCAAAGCCCTGCCCCAGCCAATATCCGAGGCTGGTGATGCGGTTGGCCACGTCGAAGGCGTGGAAACCAGCCATCCCGGCAAATTCCCCGTGGTAAAAGATGCCGAGCGAGAAGCCGCCGCCGTTGTGGTAGCTGCGCCACGACTGTTCGAGAAACGGGCGGCTGTCTTCGGCGTGTCGCGTGCGATCGAGCCAGGGCATCCAAGTCCGCAGGTGCTCGCGCGACCGCTCGACTTCTTCGAACACAGTCCCGGACTCATCGGGGTTGAGCAGGCGGAGCTGCACTTCACGGTCGACTTTCAGCCGTAACGCCATGTTGGGCAGATGCTATACCCTTTGATCTACCCCTTGGCAAGCGTGGCGCCGCGCGATCCTACGGCGTCACCTGCGGAGTGAGCTGGGTCTTGAGGCGGCGGGCCTGTTCGAGCTGGAAGTTGTCGCCGAGGGGCAGGTAGGCCTGGCTTTCCAGGCTCTGGAGCACCACGCCTTGGCCGTTGCTGACCATGACGCCCATCAGGTGCCCTGTCTTGGCGAAGACGAAGTCGCCGCGCACGGGGGCAAAGTCGCCGAAGAGTCGGCTGAGCACGCGGCTGTCGAGGTTGATGTAGTCGTTCGCGCCCGAGCTGACCCGGAAGCCAACTTCGCCGTAGCGGTCCTGCTGCTGGCCGACGAGCACGGCTTGTGGGAAGCGCAGGGGCTCTCGGGCCAGCATAAAGGGCGTTTTTTCGGCGGCCTGGACGAAGCGATCGGGCAGCGCGATGGAGATGACGCGTGGGTCTTCGCGCAGGAAACCGATCTCGGTGATCGACAGCGTGCGGTCGCCAATGCGCATCTGGGCGCGGACGGCGCGCAGGTTGTCCAGCGTAGTCGGGTCAAAGGGCGTCATCGAGGCCTCGACGAGCGCGTAGGTCTGGCCGCTAGCGTCTTGCACCAACACCGCCGGGGCCTGGCTTGTCTCACTGCTCCAGCCGCCGAGCAGCTGCGGGCGCTGGAAGCTGAAGGCGAGACGCACGCGGTTGGCCTCGAATCGTTTGAAGATCTCGTTCTGGTTGATCGGCTGGGCTTCTTCGATCTGTTTCTGAATCTGCTGGGTGCTCTGCTGCTGCGTCTGCGCCAGCTGGGCCACATTGGTCGAAAGGCGCTCGGCTCGATCAGCGGCCTGCTCGGCCTGCACGCGGGCAGTTTCGACTTCCGCGCGGGCGGAGTCTAGATTCTCGCGGAGGATGCGGCTCTCGGTCTGCGACACCTGCAAATTGGTCTGGAGCAGCTGGGCGCGCTGCTCGGCCTCCGCCTGGGCCTGGGCGAGCCGTTCGGCGGCGGCGCGGGATTCGGCCAGGGCATCCTGCTGGGCCTTCAGCTCAGCCTGAAGCTGGCGGGCCTGCTCTTGCTGGCGCTGCAGCTCCTGCTCACGCTCGGCGCGCGTCTGCTCCAGCTGTTCGACGGAGCTGGCCAGCTGTTCGCGCTCCTGCGCCAGGCGTTCGCGTTCGGCGGCGAGGCGCTCGCGCTCTTCGCGGGTCATGGTCAATTCTTCGGAAGTTTGTTGCAGGGCCTGCTCGCGCTCCTGGAGCTGGGCTTCGCGCTGTTCGAGGTTCTGGGCGAGGGCTTGGCGCCGGGCCTCCTCTTCTTCAAGCGACATGCGCAAGACTTCCACCATGTCTTGCTCCTGCCCCTGCTGGGCCGCCGCCTGGGCCTGTGCCTGCGGAGCCGGCTCGTCTTCCGGTGGATCGTCGAATCTCACCAGCGCGAGGATGCTGATGAGCAGAAAGTCGCAGATCATTACCAGCAGGCTCTTGTTCATGGCAAATCGGGGGGCTGGGGCGCAGTTACACGCGCTCGACCGGCGTGCTGTGCGGGTCGGTGTTTTCGGAGGCGATGATCATCTGCCGGCGGAAGGGGCGCAGCACGAAGATCTTGAGCACGGCGACAAAGATGATGCCGAAGAGGGTCGAAGCGTAGGCGGCCATCAGCGAGGCGTCCACGAGCTTGAGCACGACGAGGATGAGGGCCGAGACGGTGCCGCCGATACCGATGTAGAGCCCGAGGTCGAAGAGCGTCTCCTCGTTGTCGAGCAGGCGGATCTTGACGGCAGGGGGCACCGTGCGGTTGCGGATCTCCCGGATCTTCAGCACGCAGTAGATAAACGTGGCGAGCTGCAGCACGAAGAAGAGCAGCAGCACGATGGTGGTGACTTGGTCGAACATGATGAATCCGTTTTCGGGGGTGGTGACGGCTCCGGCGGGTGAAGGCGTGATGCGGGAAAGGTCGAGCGTCAAGGAGGCTCCCTCGTTGGCCTCGAAGTCAAGCAGCGCGGGCTCGGCGGCGACGGCGAGCAGCACGGCAGTGAGCAAGCCGATGGTCAGGTGGGCGCCTTCGAGGATGATTTTGCCCATGGTGGTGCGGCGACGCCCCATGCCGCCTTCGATTGGCCGGGTCAGCAGCATGGCCAGGAAATACCCGCCGCCGAAGAGGGCCAGCAGCTTGGCCGCCAACGCGCCGCCGGGGCTAGCCTCGGCAAAGCCCTTGAACTGGCGGGCGCCGAGGCGCAGGGCTGAAAACCGCTCCACCCAGCCCGGGGGGTCGTAGAGCCCGTGGTCGAAGCGCAAGAGCGTCTGCACCGCGCCCTGGCCCCAAGGGAGGGCGGTGGCGATGGCAGGGGGGCCTTGTTCCGGATTGGCCTCCAGGTAGTCGACCACGCCGCCTAAGTCGTCGGAAAGCATGATGGCGGAGACGAGTAGGGCCACGTCGCTCTGCTGCTGGTGCATGAGCACGGCGAGGCGCTGCAGCGTCTCCAGGTCGGGCGCGCGCTGCATCAGCTCCTTCAGCGGCACCCACTTGAGGCGCATCCCCAGAGTCAGGATGGCGAAATACGTCTCCTCCAGCTCCGCCTGTGCCTCCTCGTCTTCGAGCAGGGCCCTTTGGGTGACATCGCGCAGTTCACGGGAAAATTCGGGGCTCCACACCTGCGACTGCTCCAGCAGTCCGGCGAGGAGTATAGTGGCATCGAGCGGCTGGCCGCCCGCGCTGTAGACGGGCATGAAGCTCTGCCAACCGGGCAGCTCACCGGTTTCGAGCAGCGCGTGCACGGTCGCGTTGCTCGACTGCTGCAAAAACGCCCGCAGCTCGTCGCGCCGCGCCTTGGGCAGCATCAGCGGCACGATGGGCTGCTCCTTCCACTGGCTCACGTCGTGCCGTGCCCAGAGCTGCTCCAGATAAGGAGACGGGCCACCCGTCAGGTCATTGAGCGGGTTTTCGCGCATGAGGCGGCGGTAACGCTCGCGGGCGCCCTCGCGGATCCCGTCGGGCACGGCGCGCCAGTAAAGCTGCGCCATGCCGACCTGCCCACGCGCCAGTGCATTCTCGGCTTGCTCTGGCAAGGTGAGCGTGTCCTTGCCCGCCTCCTGCAGCACGAGGGGCGAAACGGCTCGGAAATGCCGCGGGATACTCATGCCCACCCAGAGCAAAAGCACAGCCAAAACAAGGCTGCCGAGGGCCATTATGATTGAGCGCCACTTCATGCCAACAGGGCTAACAAACACGCCCCCGCGATTTTCGCAACGGATTTAGCTTGTCATCCCTACTTGCCGTACAAGCATTTCGAGCATGATTTTACGGGTCACGCATTACGGTGAGCCGGTTTTACGGCAGACCGGGAAGCGGATCGAGCGCTTCGATGATGAGTTGAAGCAACTCGCCGCCGACATGGTCGAAACCATGCGCGAGGAAGACGGTGTGGGCTTGGCCGCCCAGCAGATCGGCCGCGCCCTCCTGCTCTTCGTCGTCGACGTCAGCATGCTGGAGCCGCAGGATCTTGATTACGAACTGGATGGCAAACGCCCCCCGATCGATCTCATCATGCCGCTGACGCTCGTCAATGCGCAGGTGAAGGTGTTGCCCGGCCGCACGGCGACCGGCGAAGAGGGCTGCCTCTCCTTCCCCGGCGTGCGCGGCGACGTAACCCGCCCCCTCGCGGTTGAAGTCAATTACCAGGACCTCGACGGCACGCCCCACGTGCTGCGCGCCGCCGGCTGGTTTGCCCGCGTGTTGCAACACGAGTACGACCACACTCAGGGAGTGCTCTTTATCGACCACTTTTCCAGCCGCCAGCTGCGCAATGCGGAAACGCGCCTCAAGCAGCTCAAGCGCGCTGCCCGTAACCGCCTGAAGGAGGAGAGCCCCGAGGCCGAAGCATGATCCGCCAAACCCGCCAGCGCGCTGCCATCGAGCAAGTCCTGCGGGAGGCAGGCCGCCCCCTCTCGCCCAACGAGATTCACGAAATGGCCGTGAAGCTCCTGCCCGGGCTCGGCCTGCGCACCGTTTACCGGCAGATCAAGGACCTGAGCGAGGCGCACCTGCTGCTGGGCGTCGACTACCCCGGCCAGCCTGTGCGCTACGAGCTGGCGATGGACGGCCATATCGGCCACTTCATCTGCCGCGACTGCGACCGGGTGTATTACCTGCAGGTCGAAGTGCCCGAGGTGCACATCGAGGAGCCGGAAGGCTTCAAGATCACCGGGCAGGAAACCATCTTTTACGGCGTCTGCCCCAACTGCGCTCAGCGCGGCAAATAGGGGTCGCGGTTGATCCGGGGGCCGCGCCACGTCACCAGCTCCCCGGCATCGCGCTGGCGCTGCGCCTCGTTGGTCAGGCCCATGCCGGTGTCGCTCAGCGGCTGCAGCAGCCAGTCGACCGCCGCCTCGTCGCGGAAAAGCACGATCAGCTCCTGTTGGTCCCCACCCCAGTCGTTGGCGGCTCGGGAGCCGAAAGTAAGCGTGTCGCCCGTGCTTTCACCCGCATGGCCCACGTAGAGCCAAGCCTCGCCCTCCCCCCGCGGGAAACGCACCGTGGGCGGCCCGAGCGCAACGTATACCGCCTCCGGCTGGTCGCCACGCGCAATCGTCGCCTCCAGCAGCCGCGTTTGCTTGGCCGTATCGTAGGAGCCGTAGGCATCGCGAAGGTGCCGGGCGCGGTGCTCCTGCACGTGCACACAGCCCCCCAGCGCGAGGCCCAGCAGCAAGAGCAGGCTAGCGTTGCGCATCGCGACGGCGTTGTTCGGCCACGTCGGGCGTTTCCTGCTCAAAGCCATGCACGTGCTCCGTCTCGCCGGGCGTGGTGAGGACTTTGAACATGCACCAGAGAAAGAGCGTGGTCGCCGCCGTAACGGAGAGCGTCATGATGATCCAGCCGCCAGTATCCATGGGAAAATCGTTTTGTGGGGAGTGATTATTCTTGGTCGGGGCCGTGGTCGTAGCTCTTGTAACGCGGGCTGTTGAGCGTAACGATCAACGAGAACAGCCCGAAGAGCCCCAGCGCGACGACGGCGGCCCACGCCCCCATCTTGGGCTCGCGGATCAAGTCCGTCACATAGCTGGAGCCCTGACCGAAGACGTTGTCCTTCATCCAGAAGACGAAGATCGTGATGAGGAAGAGCGGCGTAACCGTCGCCATCGTCCATTGGAAGATTTTGGGGATGCGGATGGCCGACCCCGTGTGCGCCTCCTTCATGCCGTTCTTGATCCCGAAGAGCCAGGCAAAGGCCGAGATCTGGATCGTGGCGAAGACGAAGATCAGGAAGGTGCCGCCCCAGAAGTCGAGGTGGTCGAGCATCTTCACGTCTTTGCTGAAGGAGACCACCGCAATGGCCCCCACCGCCGTAATGAGGCCGAGAATCGCCACCGACAGCTTGCGACCGATGCCCAGCGCCCCTTCCAGAAACGCGATGCCCGGTTGGAGCATCGAGAGCGAGCTGGTGACTGCCGCTAGGAAGAGCAGGAAGAAAAACAGGAAGCCGAAGATGTTCCCCGCTGGCATGAGGCCGAACACGTTGGGCAGAGTGACGAAGCCGAGGCCGAAAGTGCTGCCCACGCTCGCCGTGACGCCGAAGAAGGCAAACGCCGCCGGCACCGTGATCAGGCCGCCCAGGCCCACTTCGGAAAATTCGTTGGCAGAGACGGCAGTCAGGCCGCTCAGGATCACGTCGTCGTCCTTCTTCAGGTAAGACGCATAAGTCAGGATCACACCGAAGCCGACGGAGAGGGAGAAGAAGATCTGCCCTGCCGCCGCGAGCCACACATCGGGCTTGGCCAACTGGCTGACCGCGCTGATCTCGTCCACCCGGAAGCTTGCCTCCGGGTTGGGCGTCGCGATGCCTACCTGCTCCAGCCACGCGGCCGAAACCGGCAACGGCTCGCCCTCACCGCCTTCGAGGCCCAGCTGCTGCTTGACCACCTCCACCTGGCGGCCAAAGAGCTGCGTGCGCTTTTCCACCGAGTCGCCCGCCTCATTTTGGGTGGTCTCGACCAGCTCGACCTTGTTCGGGTTCCACATGAAGCCGAGGCCGTTGGTGATGTTCTGGCTCGGGATCTCGGGGTTGGGCGTGCCGAGGGTCAGCACCCGCACCAGCACGATCAGCGCGAGGATCAGCAGGGCGGGCATGGCGTAGTTGCAAAACATCTCGATGCCTTTGGAGATGCCCCGGTAGATCAGGAAGAAATTGAGCGCAAAGCAGACGATCAGGAACGTGCCGAGGTGGTCCATCCCCATGCCCCAGGCCGAGCCGTCGGCCCCAATGCCGGTAAAGGCGCCAAAGAAGTTCCCCACCCCCTCCGAGGTGCTGAAGACTTCGGGGTTGAAGAGGAAGTTGCAGGCGTAGCCCAGGCACCACGACTCAACCACCACATAATACATATAGATGCACACGGGGATGACGATGCCGATGACGCCCACAAACTTGCCCCACGGCCGCCGGGTGACGGCGTGGAAGACCCCTACCGGGGAGTGAAAGCCGCGCTGCCCGCCGTAACGGGCCATCGTCCATTCTGCCCACGACAGCGGCAACCCGATGATCAGGAAGGAAATGACGTAGGCCAACATGAAGGCACCGCCCCCATACTGGGCTACGTTTCCGGGAAAACGCAGGAAATTGCCAATGCCAACAGCACTGCCCGCCACCGCCAGGATGACGCCGAGCCTCGAGTTCCAGGATTCCTTTACTGCCATGCTTGCAGCGGGAGCGTAAACCCGCGGAAGCCAAAATCCAGTTCAAAATCAGAATTCCTGATACCTACCCCAAAGAAACCCAACGATTGGTTATTTTTGGGCAGGGGGATTGGCGCTGGCACCCGCTTCGGGGTGCAGGTCGTACTGCGTCATCTCCCGGAAGTCGCCTGCGGCGACATCACGGCTAGCAGCTGGCATCCTGCGGATGCTTTGGCCCAGTCAGCCAACATCGCCAGAATATCTCGTTTCAGCGTATCCCGCTGGCGGGTGTGGCGCGGCCCAGCGAGGAGGCCCAGCCATTGCTCGTCCGTGTTGATCAGTCTGCGACTTTCGATGCGAAGGCCAACGTAGATGCTGGTCTCGCGCTCTGCATCCGTAGGATGCCAGCAACTAGCCGGATTTCGAAGCGTAGCGGAGACTTCCGGTTACCGAGCTTGCCCAGAAACAGCACCCTTGTGGTGCCAGGATGAGCGGTTCGTTAGACAGCCCCTGCAAGCGCCCTCTCCGCCACGCCTACGACCTCGCCTTCGGCGAAGTCGGCGCTGATCCGGTCGAGGCGGACGCGCACGAGCTGGTTGCGCAGGTCGCCGAAGGACGTATCGGCTTCGGCCAAGACGCGGACGTAGTTGGCGGTGTAGCCGGGCCAACGGTCTTCGCGGGGCTGCTCGACGAGGATTTCCACCTCTTGCCCAAGGTAGCGGGCGTAAAAGTCGTGGCGCTTGGCCTCGCTGAGGCGGCGCAGGCGAGCGACCCGCTGCTGGCGCTCTTCCACCGGCACGACGCAGGCCGGGTCGTGCTCCTGCCGCTTGACCGCCAGCGTGCCTTTGCGCTCCGAGTAAGGGAAGACGTGGCAGTAGGTGAAGGGCTGCGCCAGAAAGAAGTCGCAGGTCTCCTGAAAGTGCGCCTCTGTTTCGCCATCGGAGCCGACCAGGATGTCCGTGCCCAGGCACAGGCCCGGCACGCGCCGCTGAGCTTCGGCCACAAAGGCAGCGTAGTCGGCCACCGTATATTTGCGGCGCATCCGTTGGAGAATGGGATCGCTGCCGCTCTGCAGCGGCAGGTGCAGGTAGGGCACGAGGGCATGTGCCGGATCGGCCATACGGTCGAGCAAGGCGAGGTCGACGGTGGTCGGCTCAATGCTGGAGATACGAATGCGCTCCAGCCCCGGCAGCTCGTCAAGCGCATCGACCAGCGCCACTAGATCGTGCCCCTGTGAGGCGTAGGTGCCCAGATTGACGCCCGTCAGCACGACCTCGCGCACGCCGTTTTCAGCCAGTTGGCGGGCCTCGGCGAGGGTATTGTCCCAATCGCGCGACCGGGCACGGCCCCGGGCAGTGGGGATGATGCAAAAGCTGCAGTAAAAGTCGCACCCGTCCTGGATCTTGAGGTTGGCCCGCAGGGTCGACGGCAGATCGCCGACAAAGGTGACGGCGAAGTCTTCGCCGCTGATGCGCTCGCGCAAGATCACGGGGCGCTCGTTTTTGCCCAGGCGGGCGTGATCGAGCACGCTCAGCTTATCCTGGTTGCCCACAATCAGGTCGACGCCTTCGATGCTGGCGATGGCCTTGGCCCCCATCTGCGAGTAGCAACCGATGACGGCGGTAAAGGCCTGCGGGTTGCGCTGGATAAACTGGCGGATCGTCTTGCGGCACTTCGCGTCGGCCTCGCGCGTAACGGTGCAGGTGTTGATGATCCCGAGATCGGCCCGCTCGCCCCACGGCACCACCTGATAGCCGTCGCGCTCCAGCCGGTCGCGCAACACCTGACTCTCCGCCTGATTGAGGCGGCAGCCGAGCGTGTGCACCGTGGCACGCGGTTGGGAGGAAGAGGACATCGGAACAGGTATTAGAACAGGAGTGAAAAGGAGTTGAAAAGCGTAATCTGGCCATCGGAGCGTTCCCGAATGGAGGAAAAGGAGCGGGATTCCGGCTCTTACTCCTTTTCACTCTTTTAACTGCTGTTCTAATTCTCGGTGTGGTTTATAGTCCTCCTGCCGCGCCTTCGAGTCGACAAAGGCCGCGCGGTGCGCATGTTAGGGCAGTATGTCGTCTGAGCCTGCGATCCCTCGCCCGCCCCTGCTCTCGCCCTGGCAACGCCGCCTTGTCGGCATCGCGCTGGCCCTCCTGGCCGTGGCGCTGATCGCGACCTTCTTCACCGGCATCTTCCTGTTGCTGCGCGCGTTTGTGCAGACTTTTTCCAGCGTGCTCTGGCCGCTGGCCGCCGCCGGCATCCTCGCCCTCGTGCTACGGCCCCTCGCGCTGAGCCTGCAAAGGCGACTCAAGGCGGGCCGCATCACGGTGATCGTCATCATCTACCTGCTGATCCTGCTGCTGACTTCCGCCCTCATCGGGCTGGTGTTGCCCGAAATCATTCGGCAGACGGTGGCATTTGCAGACTTCCTGCCGCAGATTCTCGACAACGCCCGCGCCTTTCTCGCCCGCCACTACCCGCAGGTGTCGGCCTTCCTGCAGGAAAATGTGGACCGTGAGCTGGCGACCAAGCTGGCCACGAGCTTGGGCGACTACGCCGGGCAGCTCGCCCGCCTCACCTTCCCGGCGGTCAACCAACTGGGCACGTGGCTGGGCTCGATCTTCGGCCTGCTGGCGGGCATCGCGATCATTCCCGTCTACCTCTTCTTTTTCCTCAAGACCGACCGCGACCCCGGGGCCGACCTCGACGACCAACTCAGCTTCATCCGGCAGGACTGGCGCGAAGACGCGATCTTCCTCCTGCGCGAGTTTGCCAACAGCATGGTCGCGTTCTTCCGCGGGCAGCTGGTGATCGGCCTGATCATGGGCGTGCTGATGGGCACGGGCTTTTCCATCGCGGGCGTCAAATTCGGCCTCGTGTTGGGCCTGCTGGCCGGGATCCTCAACATCATCCCCTACTTCGGCACGATCATCGGCTTGGGCACCGTATTGCCCACCGCGTTCTTCCAGCCCGATGGCGGGATCGCGCTTGTCGGCATCGCCCTCGGGATCTTCGTCGCGGTGCAAATGCTCGAAGGCTACGTGCTGACTCCGCGCATCATGGGCGAAACAACAGGGCTCCACCCGCTCACGATCATCATCGCGATCTTCTTCTGGGGCGTGGCGCTCAACGGCCTGCTGGGCATGGTCCTCGCCATCCCGCTGACGGCCTTCTTCGTCGTCGCCTGGCGCCTGATAAAGCGCAAATACCTCCAGCCCCACCATCAAGCCCCAACCAACCGCCCCCCACCCGAAGAGATCGTGCAGCCGTAGGTCGGGAGACTCTTGCCAATTTTCAAGGTCCCTGCTACGCTCCTTCCATGAATTATCGGGGACGGATTACCATTGAGCCTGAAAAGTGTGGCGGGCGCCCCTGTATTCGCGGCATGCGAATTACCGTTTACGATATTCTCAGCTATCTGGCCTCTGGCATGTCAACTGATGAAATTCTGTCTGACTTCCCTTATCTGGAAAAGGATGACATTCTAGCCTGCCTTGAATATGCGGCGGACCGTGAACGCACGCAGTTGCTAGCATCGGCATGAAGCTGCTGCTAGACCAGAACCTAGCGCCGCGAATCGCGGAAATTCTGACGCACGACTTTCCCGGTTCCATGCATGTGGCGTCACTTGGACTGGATGCCGTCAAGACAGCCTAGTGTGGAAGTATGCCAAAGAAAACGGCTTCTGCATCGTTTCCAAAGATACCGACTTTGGCGATTGGGCTCAACTGCATGGCTACCCACCAGCGGTCGTTCTGGTTAAGATGGGAAACTGCAATACGCGTACTATTATCACCAGGTTGAGGGCGGAAGCGGACAAAATCCGCCAGCTTGGCATTGAAGGCCAGCCTTGGGTTCTCGTCCTCTACTAAATCTCTCTTGATTCCCCCTAGGCCTCGCTAGCGGCGCGGGCTTCGAGCTTTTCCACGACTTCGCGGGCCAGGCTTTGCAAGACCTCGATATCATCCTGCTGGAATTCGTGCACGTCGACCCCGGCCACGCAGAGGGTGCCGAGCGTGTGGCCGGCGCTAGTGCGTAGAGGAGCGCCCGCGTAACACCGCACGTGGTCGATCGCCACCAGCGGGTTGTTCTGCGTGCGCCGGTCGCGAGTCGCGTCTTCGATCACGAGAGAGCAATTGCCTTCGACGGCAAAGCGACAGAACGACCACTCGACGGGCGTGCCTTGCACTTCCTTCATCCAGCCGTCGGGGAGCCCGTGGCTGGCGGCAAAATACTGCACCTCGTTGAACACCACCGTCACGAGGCCCAAGGGCAGGCCCAGCCGCAGGGCGGCCTCTTCGGTATAGGCCTGCAACATCGTGCGCACCTCGGGGGCAAAAATATCGAGGCGGGCGATCTCGCTCAGGCGGTCGGCGTCGTGCAAAGGGTCAGTTTTCATACGGCGCGGCGGGATGGTGGCGGGTCACTTGATCGTAAACCATGAGGCGGATACGCAGCGACTGGCCGACCAGCCCGACCAGACTCGCCTCACGACACAACTGCTCTGCCACCGACATCAATTCCGGGGGGCTCAACTCGGCTCGCGGCTGATGAAATCCTTGGGCTTCACAAGCTTGAGCCCAGACCTCGGCGGCTTTGCGCGGGCCAAAGATCTTTACCAGCGAGCCGACCGCTTCCTGTTCGCGAGGGCGGTCCATCTGGTAGAGGTTGGAGAGCTCGGATTTCATGGCAAAGCGTGTGTGGCAGTTCTTTTATGGGGTATCCGGCGCGGGAACAACTCCATTTTTAATCGGCGGCGCCGCCCGATCCCTAACCCCCGTAGCGATTTTTCCATACGCTTCCGGGTGCCTGCATGGATCAACGCCCGAAAAGTGAAAAAGGTTGCACGCAGTGGGGTGATGCATAATCGTCGGAGAAATTATGACCAAAGAAGAGTGCAAACAGGTGGTCCTCGACATCATCGCCGAAATTGCCCCCGATGAGGACCTGAGCGAGGTGAAGCCCGATGTGCGCTTGCGCGACCAGCTCGACCTCGACTCCATGGACTTTCTCGACATCGTGATGGAGCTGCGCAAGCAGCACGGCATCGAAGTCCCGGAAGAAGACTACCCCCAACTGGCTTCCCTGGACAGCTGCGCGGAGTATCTGACGCCCAAGTTCAACGCCAAGGAAGCCGCTGGCGCCTAACCCGGCGTCTGCACCGTCCCTTTCCTTTTCGCCCGGCCCGCCCGGGCTTTTTTGTGCCCCGATTTGCCGCCTGCGCCGTAAGTCTGTAAGTTCGTTGCGCTTATCGCTTGAACAACGTGATCACGACCTTAGAAAGGGGTCAGCACTGCCCCTAACTTTCTCTCCTACCCCTAATTCTCAAAAAACGCTGTAGTGGCGCTACTTCCGGTCGATTTTGGCGTTGTAATCCTTGGCCGGATTCCACCCTTCCCTTCCGCATCCATGATGAAGCCCTTTTTGCTGCTTGCCCTTCTGGCCGCCCTGGCCACCCAAGTATCGGCCTCCTGGTTTGGTGTATACAAGCCGGTAAAGCTCAACGCCGACCTGACCAGCGACAAGGTCATGCAATCATTTGAGGCGGTGATGAAGCAGCAGGGCTTCGAGCGCATCCCTGCGCGCCCTCCCACCACCATCTGGGAGAAAAAGGGCGGCGGCGCCAACGTGCGCGTCTCGCTCGCCGTGCCTCCCGGCGGCACCATGGCCATGGTCTCCCTGATCAACCAGTCGGGCGACGACAAGGGCGACGTGCTGAGCGGCATCGAAGAAAAGCTCAGCCAATCCCTCACCGATGCGGGCGGCGCCAAGCTGGAGCTGCAGCGCACGATGAACTAAGGCTGGCGCGTAGGCGGCGGTTCCGGCTTGCCCCCACGCACTGAAGCGCAAGATTGGCGGTTGCAACCGTTGCAACCAAACCCTTCACGCCCGCTTTGACTGCCTTGGCCGCCTCGACCGACACCACCGCCCCCACCCCCGACCGCCACTACGACGCCATCATCATTGGCTGCGGCATGGCCGGCCTCGCCGCCGGCATCCGCCTCGCGATGTATGACCGCCGGGTGTTGATCGTCGAGCGCCACAACGCCCCGGGCGGCCTGAACAGCTTTTACGCGCTCGATGGGCGCAAATACGACGTAGGCCTGCACGCGGTCACGAATTACGTGCCGCCGGGCCGCAAGGGCACACCGCTGGCCAAGCTCTGCCGCCAGCTCCGCATCCCGCGCGATGCCTTTGAGCTGCGCGAACAAGTGGGCAGCCGCATCGCCTTCCCCGGCCACGACCTCCGCTTCACCAACGACTTTGCCGTGCTCGAGGCCGAAGTGGCCCGCGCCTTCCCCGCCGAGATCGACCGCTTCCGCGCCCTCCGCCAGGCGGTGCTGGAGCACAACGAGTTCGACTACGGGGCCAAGGCCGGTTCCTCGCGCGAGGTGCTGGCCCAGCATGGCCTCAGCCCGCTGTTGGTCGACATGCTGCTCTGCCCCCTGTGCTACTACGGCAGCGCCCGCGAAAACGATATGGACTGGGATCAGTTCGTCATCATGTGGAAGGCGCTCTTCGAGGAGGGCTTCGCGCGGCCCTTCGACGGCGTGCGCGTGATCATCCGGGCCCTCTTGCAACGCTTCCGCGAGGTGGGCGGGCAACGCAAGATGAAGTGCGGCGTGCGGCAGCTCCATAGCGACGGCCAGCGCGTGACGGGCGTCGAGCTGGACGATGGCACAACCCTCACGGCCGATCTCGTCATTTCCACCGCCGGTTTGGTCGAGACCCAGCGCCTCTGCGACGACCGACCCGCCGACGCGGGCCAGGACAACATCGGGCCCCTCAGCTATTGCGAAACCATTACCGTGCTCGACCGTCAGCCGCGTGAGCTGGGCTGGGACGAAACGATCATCTTTTTCAACGACAGCGAGCGCTTCCGCTACGAGGCCCCGGCGGACGAAGTCGACCCGCGCAGCGGCGTCATCTGCCTGCCCAACAACTACCGCTACGATGATGGCCAGGAGCTGCCCGAAGGCCTCCTGCGCGTCACCGCGCTGGCGAATTACAGCCGCTGGACCAGCCTGGAAGAGGCGGCCTACCGCGCCCGCAAGCAGCACTGGTATGCGGAGCTGCAAAAGAGTGCCTTACGCTTCCTCCCGCCCCTGCCTGCCGGCGTCGATCTGGCGGCCCACACGCTCGCGACCGATATGTTTACCCCGCGCACGGTGACGAAGTTTACCGGCCACCTCGGCGGCGCCATCTACGGTGCGCCCCACAAGCAAAAGGACGGCCGCACCCACCTCGACAACCTCGTGCTGGCCGGCACCGACCAAGGCTTCCTCGGCATCATCGGCTCCATGCTCAGCGGCATCTCCATGGCCAACCTCCACGGCCTGCAAGAGTAGACCTGAAGGCGAAAGCAAATGGCCCACTGGGGAGCGGGAATTCTTACTCCGCTTCCACCAGTGCCTGTTGCCGGGCGGTGATGCCCTTCACGAGCTGGATGGCAAACCAGGCGGCTCCGACCCGGATCAGTTCCGCAAGCGCCGCCAGGAGGTAGAACATCAGGTGGTCGTCGACCGATGGATCCACCTTGGTAATGAATTGGGCCGACATGGCGCCGACGAAATAGGCGCTCACCCACAGCATCCACCAATACGGCACGATCCGGCTCAGCGGCTGGTCGCGCCAGTCCAGCGGCGCGCCGCTTGCCCTCCACAGCTCGCAGACGTGCTTGTAGATAAAGAAGAGGTTGGCGAAGGGCACGAAGAACCACAGCACGGTGCTCGTCGGGCTGCCGCTCAAGTCGTCTGCCCCCCAGGCCCGCAGGTTGACCTGCGAGCGGTAAAACCAGAAGAGGAAGCACGTCAGCGACACGAGGAAGCAGACGGTGCGAAACAGGTCGAAGAACAGCCCGACGCTTTGCAGCCCCTGCGCCAGCTCCAGATCGCGCGCGGCGCTAAGCTGCAGCCACGCCACGAAGTTGAACCCTGCGATGACCAGGCCCAGCCCGAACATGATCGAAAGGGTGATCAAGGTCGCCTTGGCCATGTCGGGCACATCGCGCACCCAGCGGCGAGGGCCGACAGATCGGCGCGCGCGCCATTGCGGCTCCGGCGAGCGCTCGTAGATGGGGTTTGGCTCCGGCTCCGGCAAGTCCGGCACGGGCGGAGGACGATCTTCGGGCAGCGGCGGAGGTGCGTCGAAGAGATCGTGCACGGGGGCCCAATCGGCCATGCCCTGCTTCCAGTAGAGCGTACCGGCCGGCAGCTGGCCGCGCTGGTACATACCCTGCACGGCCTCGTCTGGGTAGGGGCCTTCCTGCTGCCCGTCTTGGCGAATCAGATAAATCATTCCTTGGCGTCGGAGGCGGTAAAGCGCCTTTTATTGCATCGCAGCGGCGGCTAAAGGCTCACGCCGTCGGGCAAAAGATCGTCGCGACCGGCAGCCCACACGTCGAAGGCGAGGAAGTGGCTGGTGTCGCTCCGGCGGATGATGGTGACGCCGCCAGCGGCCTCGACCAGGGCCAAGCCCGCTGCCACGTCCCACAAGCGCACGCAGGGCTCGTAATAGACGTCGAAATGGCCGCACGCCACCCACGCCACCGC
This sequence comes from Verrucomicrobiota bacterium JB022, assembly GCA_030673845.1. Taxonomy (NCBI): domain Bacteria; kingdom Pseudomonadati; phylum Verrucomicrobiota; species Verrucomicrobiota bacterium JB022. The sequence continues at coordinate 184,016 of JAUTCQ010000003.1, read as the reverse complement.
GATGGCGGCGGTGCCGATCATGCGCACCTTCTTGTAGCCGCCCACATGAGCGATAAAGGCCTGGACCGACTCCGTGCCGTGGTCGTAGACGCTGGGGAAGCCGGTCGACATGGAGGCCTTTTTGCGCGACTCCGCCCACTGGGGCTCCACCGGCTCGCCGTTGCGCAGCAGCGGCAGCTCCGGCCCGCCGGTAAACATCTCGTCGTGCTCCACGTCGTAGATCACGCCGATCACGGGCTGCAGGCCCTGCATCAGGGCGATGCTCACGCAATAGAGCGGCAGGCCGCGCTGGTAATTGTGGGTGCCGTCGAGCGGGTCGACGATCCAGTAAAAGGCATCGCCGTCCACGAGGTCGCCGTCACCGCCCTGCTCCTCGCCGATAATGGGGAAGCCCGTGCCGCCCAGCTCCTTGCGGATCAGCTCTTCGGCAGCCATGTCGGCGGCCAGTTTTACGTCGTGGCCTTCTTCCACCTTCACGCGGTTGAGCTGCGCCCGCCCTTCCTGCAACAGGCGACCGGCCTTGCGCGCCACTTCTTCCGCGATCGACAAGTTATTGACGAGGTCCATGCGCCCAAAGCTGCCGCACGCGCGCGATCAGCACAACCGGAAAGCGTCGCCACCCTGCGCAAAGCTGCCACGCGTGCCTTTACCTCCGCCCCGACTCGGGCTAAAGTCGCAGCATGGCGGAACGTAGAATCGTGATCACCGGCGCGACGAAGGGCATCGGCCGTGCGCTGGCGGAGGGCTTCATCGCCGCAGGGCACACCGTCTACGGCTGCGGGCGCAACGCCGAGGCCGTGGCCGAGCTGCAAGCTGCCCACGGCGCGCCCCACCAATGGGCCCGCGTCGATGTGGCCGACCCGGCAGCGGTTGCGGCCTGGACAGAGGGTGTGCTGGCCGAGGGCGGGCCGCCCGACCTGTTGATCAACAACGCTGCGGTGATCCTGCGCAAGCAACCGCTCTGGGAGATCTCGGAAGAAGAGCTGGCGCAACTGTTCGAGGTCAACGTGCTGGGCGTAACGCGCGTGATGCGAGCCTTCCTGCCAGCGATGATCGCCCTCGCCAGCGGCATCGTGATCAACCTCAGCTCGGGCTCCGGCCGCATGGGCATTGCGGAGATGGCCCCGTATTGCGCGAGCAAATGGGCGATCGAGGGCTTGAGCAAAGCCGTGGCGCAGGAGGTGCCTGCCGGCATGGCAGTAATCCCGCTGAGCCCGGGCACGGTCAATACCGAGATGCTGCGCACGATCTGGGGCCGCGCGGCCGAAGACCGCCCCACCCCGGCCGATTGGGTCGCGACGGCCGTGCCCTACATCCTCAGTCTCTCCGCCGAAGACAACGGCCAGAGCCTGACGGTACCGGCATGACGCCCCCTACTGGAACCAGGTGCGCAGCGCGCGCTGGATTTTGGAGCGGGAGGTGTCGAGGCTCACCTTGAGCAGCGAGTCCATCTGCTCGATGTAGCGGAGGTTGGAGGCATGCGACTGCTCGCGGATCACCTTCCAGCCGCTGAGCTGCGAGTAGTGATCGACCGCGAAGGTACGGTCGCCGCTGAAGCCGAGGCCGAAGACCTTCACAAAGTAATTCGCGAGCTGCACCACCGAGGCCTGCACCGCGTAGTCGCCGCCGTTTTCCGGGGCACGGTGGAAGGCGATGATGGCCGTCAAATTCTCCGGGAAGCCACTCTCGCGGGCAAAGACCGCGCCCACTTCCTCGTGGTCGGTGCTGAAAAGCGAGCGCTCTTCGATCACCAGCGGGCGCGCCGTCTCGTAGGCGCGTGTGAGCACCCGCAGGTAGTGGTCGGGGTAGAGATCGGAAAGGATAACCTTGCCCAGGTCGTGCACGAGGCCGCCAGCGGCGAGGAAGGGCGGCGTCTCCAGGCCCAGAATGTCGCACAAGTCCTCGGAGGCCATGCTGACGGCCACGTTGTGCATCCAGAGCACGCGCCAGTTGAAGTTAGGGGCGAGGTGCTGGGCGTCCTGCAACACACGGTGGGTCGTCACCATGTTGCGGATCTGCGTCATCCCGAGGCGGGCGACGGCCTCAAAGACGGAGGTGAGCTGCTCGCCCTGCGTAAAGTAGGCGCTATTGGCCAGGCGGAGGATGCGACTGGTAAGGGCGGTGTCTTTTTCGATCACGCTCGTCACCCGCTCCAGATCCGCGCCTTTGTCGGAGAGGTTTTCCTGCAGGGTGCGGGTAAGTGAGGCGAGCGAAGGCAGGCTCTCCAGCACGCGCACCCTCTCCAACACCTGACTGCGCCCCACCGGCAGGCAATCGCCCACGTTGCGGTTGTAGCGCGAGGTGATTTGCCGCAGGCCCTCCTTGGGGTCGAGTTCCGGCCTCTCCTGGCTAAAATCGATGCGACTGGCGGGTTGCGACGCGGGGGCCTCCTTCGAGGTCGAAGATTTGGAAACCGGTCGGTCCTTGATCAGGCCCGTATTGCGCAGGAGATTTTGGAAAATCGACATGACAGCAGAATCGAAGCTGGGGGTATCTTATATATCTGCCCGTTCAACAGAAAGTTTAGATTCAAATACTTGCGAAGCAGCAAATGAGCAAAAGAGCCTAAACCGCCGTGTCCGTCTTATAGAGGCGTTCGACGCGCTTGGTAACGCCGCAGAAGACTTCCCACGGCACCTGGCCCGACATGCGCGAAAACTCTACCACCGTGATGCGCTCTTCGCCCTGTGTGCCCACCAGCGTCGCCAGCTCGCCGGGGCGCACGGCATCGCCCAGCTCCGTCACGTCGACGATCGTCTGGTCCATCGTCACGCGGCCCACGATGGGGCAGCGCTGGCCGCAGATAAGCACCACGCCACGGTTACTGAGGGTGGTAGGCACGCCGTCGCCGTACCCGGCGGTGAGGATCGCGAGGCGTGAGCGCCGCTTGAGCGTGTAGCTGCGCCCGTAACTGATACTGGCCCCGTTGGGCAGCTCCTTGACCAGCCCAACGCGTGCGTGGAAGCTGAACACCGGGTACACCTTGGCGCTGCCGAGCAACGAGCGCGGGTACGGCCCCACCCCGTATTGCAGCAGGCCGATGCGTACGCCGCGAAAGATGCCCGAGCGCGGGAAGGTCTCCAGCCCGCCGCTGTTGTCGGCATGGATGAGCACCTGACGCGGGTCCAGCCCGGGGAAGCCTTGCAGCGTGCGCACAAACAAGTCGCGCTGCTCCACCGTGTAGACGTTGTCCACGTCGGCGCTGGAGAAGTGCGTGTAAATCCCCTCCAGCGCGAGGAAGGGATGCGCGAGGATGGCGTCGTAGAGCCCGCGCGCCTCTTCGTGCCAGATGCCGAGGCGCCCCATGCCGGTATCCACCTTGAGGTGCACCTTGAAGGGGCGGCCCTGCAGCTCTCCCAGCCGCCCGAAGCGCTCTACCTCGTCGTAGCCGGAGACGGTGGGCGTGGCCTGGTAGGTCAGCAAATCGCGGTCTTCGCTGGGCAGCACGGCGCTGAGCAGCAGGATGGGCCAGCCGGTCCCGATCTCGCGCAATGCCGCCGCCTCGGCGAGGTTGGCCACGGCAAACATGTCGGCCCCGCCCCGCATAAGACGCGTCGCCACCGCCGGCATCCCATGCCCGTAGGCGTCGGCCTTAACGACCGCGATGTACTTGAGATAGGGAGGCAGCGCGGCGCGGATGCTGGCCAGGTTGCGCTCCAGCGAACCCAAGTCGATTTCCGCCCACGCCCGCAACTTTTCCGGAGCCCGTGACATACCGGCAGCTTAACCGCTCGGGCCCCACGAACTCCAGTCGATTTCGTAGCAGTTCGCAACCAAATGGAAGGCCCGTTTCCACCCCTTGCTGGAAACGGGCCCAAGCAGAAGAACCGGGAAGAATCGCTCCCCTTGAACGACCTCGATCAGCTCTTCCTCCAAAGATTTGTGCTTATTTTGCCTGCAGCACGTTCAGCTCTTCGGCTTCTGCGCGGTCGATGATCGCTACCGCGCCGGCGGTCGTATTGAGCTCCTGCACCACGGCAGCAACGTCATCGACCATCATGGGGGCCGAGCCGCCCCCCGTCATGAAGAGGCGCCGCCAGAGGTTCTGGAACTGGCTGGTCTTCATCCCGAGGCGCTCTGTCAGGTAAGTGTCCTGGGCCGCGCTTTCCTTGGCGATAAGCATGATGACACGGGTGTTGCCGATCGTGACTTTCTTGCCCATGAGCACGGCCTTGATCTCGTCGACGGACAACGTTTGCCCGGCGAAAGCGCTGCCGCCCACCAGGACGGGTTCAGCCAGGAGCCCGACCGGTAAGCAGGCTGCGGCCAGCAGCGAGAGCAGGCGGATGGTGTGGGTTAGCTTGTGCATTGGACGGTGCAAAGGTTTAATAGTAGAACGAGACCTTGGCGGCGAAGAACATCCAGTTGTCTTCGCGCTGGTCGAAGGGCTGCGGATGCTCGTAGGAGCTGAAGATCTTGCCCACGCCGTCCATGTAGTGCGCTTCCAGCTTGAAGATCATGTAGCTGGTGACGTCGAACTTGGCGCTGATGGCAAAATCGTGCTGCTCCAGATCCGGCAGAGTCAGGTCGAACCCGGTCACCTCGGCGGTATCCTTCGAGTAGCTGTAGTAGGCGCCCAGTTCGAGCCAGTCGTTGATGCGACGGGCGGCGGACACGTAGCCGTAGGTGCTTTCGTTGGTGCCGGCAAAAGGCGGATAAAACGGGCTCGTGGTCGTCACCCCCGCGCGGGTGTAATCGTGGCCCACCTCGAAGGCGAAGACCCAGTCGCCCGTGGCGTATTCGGCCGAGAGCAGCTGGCGCTCGTAGGTGCCCGACTCCTTGTAAATGTAGAAGCTCAGCGGAGGCACGTCGATGAAGCGGGTGGACTCCATGCCCTTGAAGGCGCTGTAGGAGTAGCCGAAGCGCAGGCCGACCACGGGAGTGTTCCAGAACAGCGAGCCGCCATAGATGGCGTCCATCGCCATCGAAGTCACGGGGTAGTCAACGTCGTTGTTGAAGTAGTTGGCCGCGCCGGAGTCGATCGACATCGGGATGTCGCCGCCGAAGATCTTGTAATCGAGGCTGCCAGCCTTGCCGAGTTCGACGTTGCCGTAGGCCATGGCCCCGTTGAAGGCCGAGCTGAAGTCGCGCAGGCGAGGGTCGTAGACGCTGGCGGGCAGGAAGACGAAGGGGCGCAGCATGTCGAGGTCGAGCGTCTCGTTGTAGAGGCCACGCGGCATCTTCACCCGCCCGGCGCGCAAGCCAAACTGCTGACTGAACTGGTAGTCCGCCGTGGCCCAGTCGAGCATGATCTCGTCGTCGCCATAATAGCCGAGGCTCTGGCCAAACACTTGCGCACCGGCCCGGAACTTGCCCTTGGACCAGGAGACGTTGACCCCGTATTCGCGGAAATCGAACGAGCCGTCTTCCGAATCGCCCAAGTAGTCGTTGTCCGTGCTCTGGAAGTAGCCCTGACTGGCGAAAGCGCCAAATTGGAAGTCGTTCCAGGTGTAGGCACCTTCTACGGCAGAGGCGGCCAGGGCGAGCAAGCCCAGGCTGGTGAAACAGAGAGTATTAGCGTGAAGCATATCAGTCACGATCACCCTAGATCGCCACCTACTTCCGTCTTTTGACCTCGCCAATAGGGTTTATAACCTATGAAACACCTGCCTAAATTGTAAAAAACCTTGCTCTAACGCCTTAGCGATGACGCTCTGCGGACCATCGGGCAAACTCCGGCTCCTGCGGCATATAGGCCCCTGCCCGCTCCAGGGGCTCGACCAGATCGTGGTAGAGCGCAAGCGCCTTGGGCAAATCGCGCAGGTCGTAATCCAGCTCGCGCGTGTTCTCGGGCAATTCGTGGCGCACGCGGCGCTGCGGGAGGTGCAGGAGCGGAGCGGCTTCGCTTTCGAGCCGCAGCTCGTCCAAGTCCGAAAGCTCCAGCGGGCCCAACTCGCCGCAATCGACGCGCAGGGTGTTGTATTGCCCGCGGCGGAAAAACGAGATCACCGTAAAGGCCTGCTCGCGCGTGCGTGCATGGTGAAGAGCCGCCGCCATCGCGAGGCTGTAATAGCCGTGCAGGCTCAGGGGTGCCACACTGGCCGCCGCCCGCCAGCCTTCGATCGCCATGGCTGCCAGGCGCAAACCGAGAACCGAGCCGGGGCCTTGACAATGGACGAAGCCCTGCACATCGCCGAGCGTGAGGCTCGATTCGTCCAAGACCTGCCGGGAGAGGGCAAAAATGGTTTCGAGGGCGTCGCCCTCGGCCGATTGAAAGGCGCGCCAGGTGCCATTGGCATTGAGCACGCCTACCTGCACGCGATGAGACGACGCATCTACGAGCAGCCGGGGAGGCTGATCCGGAGAATCTTCAACAAACATCTGAAAAGGGGATAGAAGGGAGCTGTAAGGGGAGGAATAACTGTCTAGCAACCTCAACGCAGAGTGCAACGCAGAACCGGCGAAGGTTAACACCGATACACCCTAGAAGCTAACAAAATGCGTGCGAACCGTTAAGCGTAGCGGCGGCGCAGATTCGTCGGCAGGATGCCCATCTCCTCGCGGTATTTGGCCACGGTGCGGCGGGCGATGCTGACGCCTTCTTCCTTGAGGATCTCGACGATCGCCTGGTCGCTGTAGGGCTTGTTCGGCGGCTCGCCTTCGATGATCTTGCCGATGCGCTCCTTGACGGACTTGTTGGAGACCGCCTGACCGTCTTGCCCCTGATAGCCGGGGGTAAAGAAGTATTTGAACTCGAAGACCCCTTGCGGCGTGCGGATGTATTTATTGGCGATGGCGCGGCTGACCGTCGTCTCGTGCACGCCCACGGCATCGGCCACCTGGCTCATGGTGAGCGGGCGGAGCTGACTGGTGCCGTATTCAAAAAAGTCGGACTGGAACTTGAGCAGCTCGCGGGTGATGCGCTCGATCGTCTGCTGGCGCTGCTCGATACTGTTGATCAGGAACTTGCCGCTACGGAACTTGTCCTGGATGTATTCCTTTTCCTTCCCCTTGAGCACGCCTTTGGCGAGCATCTGCTTGTAGGCGGTGCTGATGCGCAGGCGGGGGATGTAATCGTTGTTGAGGTGGATGATCCACTCGCCGTTGTCGTCCTGCTCCACCGTCACGTCGGCCACGATCACGCGGTTGGTGTCGTCGCTGAAGCGGCGGCCCGGCGCGGGGTCGAGGCGGCTGATCTCTTCCACCGCGCTTTGCACCATATCGACCGAGACGCCGAGCTTGCGGGCGAGGTCGGGCAGGCGGCGGCGCTTGAGCAAGTCCCAATGGTCGCGGATGATACTGGCGGCGAGGCTCTTGCCGCGGTTTTGCGCCTTGAGCTGGATGAGCAGGCACTCGCGGATGTTCTCCGCGCCAATGCCGGCCGGCTCCAGCGTCTTGAGCAGGCGGGCGGCCTCCTGGACCTTCTTCAACGGCAGGTTGGCCAGCAGGGCCACATCGTTGAGCTTGAGGTTGAGGAAGCCGTTGTTGTCGAGGCTGCCCACGAGGTATTCGAGGCCAGCCATCGTCTCGTCGTCCGCTTCCTGCAGGCGGGCCTGCTCCATCAGATTTTCCTGGAGCGAGGTATCACCGGTAAGGGAGTCGAAGAAATGCTGGCGGCGCTTGGCGTCGTCGCTCGTAAATTCGTATTCGCCTGCCTCTTCGCGGAAGTAGTTCTGCCAATCTTCATCGAGCTTGCGCAGGATGTTGAACTCGTCGCTGAAATCGAGATCGCCATCGGTCGTGCCGTTTTCGCTCAGCGCGGTCTCTTCCGTCTCCTTCTGCTCCGCCTTTTCAGTCTTGTCGTCGACATGGGCTTCGAGGCTCATCTCGTCCATCGGCAGCTCTTCGAGGGCCGGGTTGGTTTGCAGCTCCTCGAGGATGACGTTGCGCAGTTCGAGCGTGGGCACTTGCAGGATCTTCAGGCTCTGCCGCAACTGGGGGGCGAGAACCAGAGACTGGGTCTGTTTCTGGACTTGGGAGAGTCCTTGGGAAGGCATCGGGTGTTACGAGGAAGAGGTGTTAGAGGGTGCGCGGAGCCGACAGGCCGAACGAGCCGGGCCGCCGAGAGACATCGTCTTCGTAGGCCTTGCCGTCGGCAAAGATCTGCTGGAGGTAAGACGCCAGCTTTTCGTTGGTCGGGCCGTAACCATCACTGTACAGATATAGCTCCAGCGCTGTTAGCATTTCCTGTGCCGTCTGGTAGCGTTCCTCCCTTTTACGGGCGAGCGCACGCTGCACGATGGCCTCCAGGCGGCGGTCGCAATAGCGGTTATAATCAGCGATGCGGGGCAGCGACATGCTCAGGATGTTCTGGCGCGTGCGCAGCCCTGTTTCGGCTTCGAAAATATTGACGCCGCAGATCAACTCCAAGAGCACCACGCCGCAGGAGAAGATGTCGGCGCGCTCGTCGGTCACCTCCCGGCGAGCCTGCTCGGGCGAGAGGTATTCGTCCTTGCCCGCGATCACGTCGCCCTCCTTGTTGTACATGAGGTTGACGGCCTTCGCGATCCCGAAGTCGGTCAGCTTCACGTCGCCCTCGTAGGCGATGAGGATGTTGCGGGGGTTGACGTCGCGGTGGACGATGCCGAGGTTTTCGCCCTGCTCATCGGTCTTGGTATGGGCGTAGCGCAGGCCGCGGCAGACGCGCGAGACGATGAACGCCGCCAGATCCACCGGCACCTGCTGGCCGAGCGCGCGGTGCTGGAGGATGAACTCCTCCAGGTTCATGCCCGCCACGAATTCCATCACCATATAATACTGGCCGAGGATTTCGCCGAGGTGGTAGGTCTGGACGATGTTGGTGTGGATCAGGTTGGCCACCAGGCGAGCCTCGCCCACGAAATTTTTCCGGAATTCCGGCACCGCCGAGTATTCCTCGCGGATGATCTTGATCGCAACGCGCTTGCGAAAGCCGCCCGCGCCCTGCTGCTCTGCCTCATAGACGACCCCCATACCGCCTTCGGCCAGCGGCCGGACGAGGCGGTAAGCGAGACGGTCTTTCAGGTGTTTCACATGACCCACGTCCCGCATTGTGCAGAAAGAAAACCCTTGCTGGCAAGATACAATTCTCGTCCTTAGCACACGACTTGCTGCAAGGGCTCAGGCGCCGATTGACAGCCCACCCCGATCAGGATTTATTAAGGGCATGATTACTTTAACGCAACGTGCGGCCCGCAAGGTGCAGGAGCTGCAAGGCCAGGCCAACCCCGGCGAATCGCTGCGCCTGTTCATCACCTCCGGCGGTTGCAGCGGCTTCGAATACGGCATGACGATGGCGGCCGCCGGCCCCAAGGACGAGGCCGTGACGAGCGAAGGCATCACCATCTTCGTCGAGCGCAAGAGCCTCGAACGCCTCAGCGGCTCGGTCGTCGATTTTGACGACGGGCTGATGGGCAAAGGTTTTTCAATCCAAAACCCCAATGCAGAAAGCACCTGCGGCTGCGGGCGCTCTTTCAGCTAGGGTATTTTGCAATCAAAGCCTCACTAATGCCTGCATCCTGCAATCCTGGCGCGCTCAACCCTACTTCTTGAGGCGGGCGCCAGTTTTTGCTTTTCCCTTCCCCACCGAACCGCACAGTAGTCTCATGGCGAAAGTAGACCTCGACCTGGTCAAACATATCTTGCAGCGCAACGAAATCGAAGCCCGCCGCGTGGACTCGATCATTGGCGACATTGAAGAAGAGATGAAGCTGATGGATGCCGAGAAACCGCCGACGGAACGGGTGAAGAAGCAGTTTGTCGTGATCGTGTCCGACCCCAACGGTGAGCTGGAGGGCAAGGACTTCACCGGCTGGATCGTCCAGATCCCTGAAGACGACACGCCGCTCTCGGCCGAAGAACGCGTGGTGCGCGCCGCCTACGAGTTCAATACGACCCCCAAGGGTCGCCGCATGCCGGTAAAGACGATCGCCGAAGCCTGTGAAGCCGTCCCCGCCCGCCTCTCCAAGGAGCAACAGGTGTGGATCAAGACGAAGGAGCCCGTCTACCTCTTGCGCACGAACAACGATATCCCGTTCGACGAGATCAAGAAGAAGGCGAATGCCGACGTGGAAGCGTTTTAGCGCCCCACCCTCCTGCCTCGCCATCAATTGACCGCTGCCCGCCCTTGCCAAAACCGGGGCGGGCGTGATTGACTAGCGGGATATGATCGATGCGTTGACGACGCAACCGCTGCGAATTGGCGACCGCGAGTTCACCTCCCGCCTCTTCGTCGGCACTGGCAAATTTCCTTCCGGCGACTTCATGCGTGAAGCCTGCGCGGCCAGTGGCACCGGCCTCGTAACGGTCGCGCTCAAGCGTGCCGCCCTGCAGGGGCCCGACGAGTTTGCCGACATCCTCGATTACCTCGAGCAAGACCGCTATCTGGTGCTACCCAACACCGCCGGCGCCATGAATGCGGAGGAAGCCATCCGCATTGCCCGCCTCGCCGCCGCCGCCGGTCTGCCCAAGTGGGTGAAGCTCGAGATCCACCCCGACCCGAATTACCTGCTGCCCGACCCGATCGAGACGCTCAAGGCCGCCGAGGTGCTGGTAAACGAAGGCTGGACGGTGATGCCCTACATCAATGCCGACCCGGTCCTCGCCGCCCGCCTGCAAGACGTGGGCTGCGCCACCGTGATGCCGCTCGGCGCCCCCATCGGCAGTAACCGCGGCCTCGAAACGGTCGCCCAGCTACGCATCATCATCGAGCAGGCCCGCGTGCCCGTGGTGATCGACGCCGGCATCGGTGCCCCCAGCCACGCAGCCCAGGCGATGGAACTCGGGGCCGACGCCGTGCTCGTCAACACCGCCATCGCCGTCGCCTCGAACCCCGCCCAGATGGCCCGCGCCTTCGCCGCCGCCGTCCAGGCTGGCCGCACCGCCTACGAGCTCGGCCTCCCCACCGCCCACGCCAAAGCCGAAGCCACCAGCCCGCTGACGGCGTTCCTGGGCTAAAATAGAAGATGCTTTGGAACAGGAGTTAAAAAGAGTGAAAAGGAGTTTTCAGAAACTGGAATCTTAGGATCTCTCTAATTCTGACTCTTTTTAACTCTTTTTAACTCCTGTTCATTTTTCCTTTCCCCATGCGATTTTCCGACGTCCTCCCCACTTTGCCGCTCGAAGCGCTCGTGCAGCAGTCGCTCGACACCTCCGAGGAGACCGTGCAGCGCGTGATCGCGCGCGGGCGGGCGACGAACCTCATCGAGTTTGCCGCCCTCATCTCCCCGGCCGCACAGCCGCACCTCGAAGCCCTCGCCGGTGCTTCCATGCGATTGACGCAAAAGCACTTCGGCAAGACGATCCGGATGTTTGCGCCGCTCTACCTGTCCAACGAGTGCATCAACATTTGCACGTATTGCGGGTTTTCGCGGCACAACCAGATCCCCCGCATCACCACGCCCCTGCCCCAGGTGGTCGACGAGACGCGCAAGCTGACCCGCAAGGGCTTCCGCGCGCTCTTGCTCGTGGCGGGTGAGCACCCGAAGTATGTCTCCAACGGCTACGTCGCCGAAGTGATCCGTGAGCTGCTGCCCATCATGCCCAACATCGGGATCGAACTGGGGCCGCTGGAGACGGAGGCCTACCGTAGCATCGTCGACGCGGGCGCGGAAAACCTGATCTGCTATCAGGAGAGCTACCATCCCGAGACTTACGCCAGCCTGCACCCCGCCGGCCCCAAGAAGCACTTCAATTTCCGCCTCGATACGCCGGAACGCGGCTACGAAGCCGGCTTCAAGCGCGTCGGCATCGGCCCGCTCTTCGGCCTGCACAACTGGCGCTATGAAGCCCTTGCGACCGCCGCGCACGGCCTGCACCTGCTCCGCCACTGCTGGCGCGCCCAACTGAGCGTGGCCCTGCCCCGGATGCGCCCGGCGGCGGGCACGTGGACGCCCAACCCGGAGTTCCATATGTTCGACCGCGACCTCGTGCAGGCCATCGCCGCCTTCCGCCTCTTGCTGCCGCACGCCGCCATCTCGCTGAGCACGCGCGAGCACCCGGCCTTGCGTAATGGCCTCGTGCGCCTGGGCGTGACGCACATGAGCGCAGGCAGCAGCACCGAGCCCGGCGGCTACAGCACGTACGACGAAGAGCAATGGGTACAGACCAAGGCCGCGCAGGAGGGTGAGCAGTTTCACATCTCCGACACCCGCTCCCCCCACGTCGTGGCCGAAATGATCCGCCAACAAGGATACGAGCCCGTCTGGAAAGACTACGACCTCAGCCTGGCGAGAGGCGCGTAGTCAAATATATCCAAATGGATTGATGATGCTTTCGCTTGCCCAGCGGCTAGGATACTCCCCCGACGCTCGGCTTCTCATCGTCAACTGTGATGATGTAGGGTCGAGCCACAGCGCCAACGTTGCCGCGTGGCGGGCCATGGCCTACGGCATCGCCACCAGCGCGTCCCTCATGGTTCCCTGCCCTTGGGCAGCCGAGGCGGCGAGGATGTTCGAGGGCCTGCCGGTTGGCGTCCACCTGACCTTAACCAGCGAATACGCGGGCTATCGCTGGCGGAGCCTGACCGGTTCAGCGTCACTAAGCGACACCGGGGGCTTTCTCCCCGCAACGACTGCACTTGCTCTTGGTCAACAGAAGATCGAAGACATCCGCGCAGAATGTCATGCTCAGATCGATGTAGCTTTGGCGTGGGGCGTCGATGTCACCCATATCGACACGCACATGGACGTTCTGCACGCCAGCCCAGAGCTATTTACGATCTATCTGGACCTTGCCGAGCAGCTCAAAGTTCCGATTCGCCTCCCGCTGCAACCGGCTTTTCCGGCCCGTGAGATGGCAGAGGCGAGGGGAATTCTATCAGTCGATCACCTGATTTACACTTGGCCGCGCCGCACGCGCGATGTGATCCTGGTAGAGTGCCCGGTGTTACCTTGCGGCGTGACGGAACTATTCGCCCATCCGGTTTTGGAGGGGGAAGAACTGCGCGGCTATGATCGCGACCACGCAGATATTCGTGTGCACGATGCCGCAGCGTTAACCGATCCCACCGTAGCCGCCCTGCTCGATCAGCGCGGGGTGCGCCGGATTAGCTATCGAGAACTACGCGCAGTGCAGCAGGCAAAGAGCGAACAATCGCGGTAGACTCGGATATCGCCCCCACCTCTTCCCTCTCCGCGAAACGATTCGCGGGTTGTCGTTGCTGTTTTGCGAGCTTCACCGTAGATTATCTCCGCTATGTTGGATTTATTTCGCAAGACGGTAATGGCCGGGATCGGCGCGACGGTAGTCACGGCCGAAAAGGTCGAAGACATGATGAACGAGCTCGTCAAGCGCGGTAAGCTGTCTTCGGAAGAAGCACAGCGCGCGATGGACGACATGTTCACCGAAAGCAAGGGCGAGTACGAACAGTCTCGCGCGCAAGCCGACGTGTTTTTCCGCGACATGGTGAAGCGCCTGAAACTGGTTTCGCAATACGACCTCGACAAGCTGGAGGCCCGCATCGCCGCCCTTGAGGGCCAGGCCGTGCACGCCGCCCACAACCCCGTGCCGCCCACGGGAGCCGCCTCCGCCGCCCCTGAGCCGGGCGTGGGTGCATCCTCCGAACCCCACCCGGAAGCCGCTCCGAAAAAGCCGGTGGCCGGGACCGATCCGAAGATCTAGGGCCGCACGGTCTTGGCCTCGCTGCACCTCCTGCGCGATATCGAGCGGGTCCGCGAGATCGTCGCCGTCCTGCTCAAGTATCGATTCGACGAGTTACTGGAGCGTATCGAAGCTCCGGCTACTTGGTTGCGTCGCCTTGCCCCGCCCGTCAAGGGGCCTTACACGCTCTGGCAGCGCATCCGCCTTGCCGCCGAAGAGCTGGGGCCCACTTTTATCAAAGGTGCCCAGCTACTCAGCACGCGGCCCGACGTGCTGCCGCGCGAGCTGATCGAAGAATTCCAGCGGTTGCGCGATAACGTGACGCCCCTGCCCTTCGAGCGTCTTTTGCCTCAGCTCGAACACACCCTTGGGGTGCCGCTGGAACAGGTGTTCGCGGAATTCAACCGCACGCCTGTCGCCGCCGGTTCGCTGGGTCAGATCTACCGCGCCCGGCTTCGCGCCGAAGGCGTCGAGGTGGCCGTGAAGATCCAGCGGCCCGATCTGCATGACGAGGTGGCGGCCGACTTCGAGATCATGGCGTGGTTTGCCGAGCGCATGCACCAGTCGTTCATGCGCCTGCGCCCCTTCGACCTGCCCACAGTGGTCGCGCAACTGCGTCAGGCATTGCTCGACGAGCTGGACTTTACCCGCGAGGCCCGCAACGCCGCGCTTTTCAACGAGCTGAACCGCGACCCGGAGCACGTCTTCGCCCCGCGGGTGTTCGGCGACTACAGCGGCGCGCGCGTGATCGTGATGGAATGGATCGCCGGCACGCCGATTGGCGAGACGGCCCTGCCGCCGGAGGAGGCGCATGAGCTGGCGACAATCGGAGGGCGTTCGTTTTTTGCCCAGATCGCGGTGACGGGCTTTTTCCACGGCGACCCCCACCCCGGCAACCTGCTGGTGACACCCGATGGCCGTCTATGCTTTATCGACTGGGGCTTGGCTGGTCAACTGACCCGCCAGATGCGTTACCACCTGATCGACCTCTTTGCCGCCTGCCAGGAGCAGGACGCGGAGAAGGTAACGCAGATCGCGGTGCAAATGGGCCGCGGCACGCACCGAATCGACCGCGTGCGGATGGAAAAGCAGGTGGTGGCGGCGCTATTCAAGCACCAGCAGACGCTCAGCCGCATGCAGGAGCTGGGGCACCTGATCTTCGACCTGATCTACATCTTCGGCTCCAACGGCATCAACGTGGCCCGCGATTACACGCTGCTGGCCCGCGCGGTGATCTCGATCGAGCAGTCGGCGCGGCAGATCGACCCGGGCTTCAACCTCGCCAGCGTGGGCAAGCCTTACATCCAGCAGCTCTCCTGGGAACGCTGGAACCCATGGAAGATCCTCCGGCATAGCGCGGCGGAGATTCGCGAGCGCCTGGGTACGGTGGCAGAGCTACCCAACGACCTCCAGCGCCTGCTCCACCGGATCGAAGACGGCCGCCTCGCGGTGAAGCTCGACCACCAGCACGTCGACCAACTGGGCAACCAGATCGGGCACGCCTTCAACCGCCTCTCGGTCGCGGTGATCATCGCCGCCCTGATCGTCGGTAGCTCGCTCGTCATCACCACCGGCGTAGAGCCCAAGCTATTCGGCTACCCCCTGCTCGGCGTGCTCGGCTACCTCTTTTCCTTCGGCCTCGGCATCTACATCGTCATCGGCATCCTGCGCGGGCGATAAAAAAGCCCGCCTCGCAAGAAGCGGGACGGGCTGGAATAAAAAGTCTGCGTTTTAGGCGAGCGCGGGCTCGGCACCGGGCAGGTCGGGATCTTCCTTTTCGGTCTCCTTGGCCTTCGGCGGCTTGCTCTTCTGCTCTTCCTGCTTGGGCGGCGGCGTGTTGTGCTGGGCCATCACGGGCGTGCGAATCTCACCATACTTGATGATCTCATGCACGTGCACGGCTTCGACCGTCTCGTATTTGAGCAGCGCTTCGGCCACCTTTTCGAGCGCCTCCTTGTTGGCCGAGATCAGCTCGCGGGCGCGCTCGAATTGCGCGTTGATGATCTCGGCGATCGCGGCGTCGATGCGCTTGGCGGTCTCCTCGCTGTAATTCTGGTTGCGGGTAATCTCGCGGGCGAGGAACACCTGGTCCTGATTTTCGCCGTAGGCGATGGGGCCAAGGTCGCTCATGCCCCAGTCGCACACCATGTGGCGGGCGATCTTGGTGGCCTGCTTGATGTCCATGGCGGCGCCGTTGGAGAAGTCGCCCGTTTCCACCTCTTCACCGATCCGGCCACCCATGGCGAAGCAGATCTGGTTGATCAGCTCCTGCTTGGAGAGGCCCAGGATGTCCTTGACCGGGGTGGCGATGGTGAGGCCGAGCGCGCGACCGCGCGGGATGATCGTGACCTTGTGCAGCTTGAGCTTGCGGTCGTCGAGCAGGGCCTGGACGAGGGCGTGACCGGCCTCGTGGTAGGCGGTGATGCGCTTATCCTCGTCGTCCATCAGCTTGCGACGCTCGCGGCCATAGGCGATCTTGTCGCGCGCATCGTCGATATCGAGGCGGTCGACTTCGCTCTTGTTGCGGCGGGCAGCCAACAGGGCACTCTCGTTGAGCAGGTTGGCGAGGTCAGCGCCGGAGAAACCGGGGGTGCCGCGCGCGATTTCGGCCAGGTTGACCGAGCTGGAGAGCTTGATCTTCTTGGCGTGCACGCGAAGAATTTCCTCACGGCCCGTCAGGTCCGGCAGGTCGATCACGATCTGGCGGTCGAAACGGCCCGGGCGCATCAGCGCGTTGTCGAGCACGTCGGGGCGGTTGGTCGCGGCCATGATGATGACGCCCTCGTGGCCGTCAAAGCCGTCCATCTCGACCAGCAGCGAGTTCAGGGTCTGCTCGCGCTCGTCGTTACCGCCACCGAGACCGGCGCCGCGTTGGCGACCGACGGCGTCGATTTCGTCGATGAAAATGATACAGGGGGCATTCTTGCGACCTTGCTCGAACATGTCGCGCACGCGGGCCGCGCCCACGCCGACAAACATTTCGACAAAGTCCGAACCGCTGATGCTGAAGAAGGGCACATCGGCTTCACCGGCCACGGCGCGGGCCAGCAGCGTCTTGCCGGTGCCGGGCGGGCCGACCAGCAGGGCACCCTTGGGGATGCGACCGCCAATGCGCTGGAACTTCTTCGGGTCTTTCAGGAATTCGACGATCTCGGCCACTTCTTCCTTGGCCTCGTCGCAGCCTGCCACGTCCTTGAACGTGATCTTCTCACGGTCGCGGGTGAGCATGCGGGCGCGGCTCTTGCCAAAGCTCATCGCTCCGCGCCCGGCCTGACGGATCTGGCGGACGAAGAAGATGTAGATAAGGGCGAAGATCAGCAGGAAGGGCAAGAAGCCGAGCACCGAACTCCAGAGGTGGTTGGGCGCTTCTTCCTTGAAGAGATTGGTGGCCTGCAAGGCGGCGAGGTTGTTCTCCGTCAACTGGCCGGTGGCGCGAAACTGTTGGGGGTCTTGACCAGCCTCCTCCCATGTACCGGTGATCTCGTGCCACATGTAACCATTGGAGGGCTCCGGGCGCAGCACACCCGATTTGACGGGGCTGCTTTCCTGGCGAGCGGCTTCCACGACCTGATTTATCGTCAAGGTCTTGGTCTCCACGTACTTCTGTTGACTGGTGGTGTACAGCAGGATCACGATCAGCCCGATCACCATCATCCAGATGGTGAGCATCTTGAACTGTCCGCCACCCCGCAGTGGCTTATTCCGTTGATTGTTCGGATTCTCGGGCATGGGAAAATAGGTTATAATCAGCTGAGCTTGGGCAGTAAGTCAATTTTAGAGCCCAAACATCTTGTGGTTGCAGGCAGGCGACCTGGGCCGGCGGAAGGCCGGGCACCCACAGGAGGTCGTTCTGCGCGTTGAGAAACACAGGCAGGCGGTGGCGCTCGCGCTCCGGGATCTTGCGGTCCGTAAACCAGTCCTGCAGCTTTTTGCGCCCGGGTGCGCCCAGCGGACGGTAGGCGTCGCCGGGCTGCCAGTTACGCACCTGGACGACAGTATCCGGTAAACCCCGGATCCAGGCTTCGCGTTGCACTTCAACGCCACGTTGGCGGAAGCGCTCCCACAGTTGAGGCGTCACCCGTTGCGCATGGACGGCGGTGACGCGGCCGTCGGGCTGGAAGCAAACGGCTCCACTGGCCAGGCAAGCGTCAAAGGGCGAAGCGGGAGGGCATGGCAGCCGAGGCGTCAGGCGGGTCAGCTTGCCGTGCCCGGCCTTCAACACCGTCGGGCCAAAACTGAGCGTCAGGTCAACCGGGCGGATCCACGCCTCCAGGAGTTGAGCCCGGGCAGCACGGGTGACGGTTTCCCCCAGATCCTGACGGTGCAGCCAGCGTTGGAGCGCCCAACGGCGCAGAGCCGTCTGGCTCGAAAAGGCGCGCGCGCACAGCTCCGGCGCATCGTAGTCGACCGGCACCGCGTCGAGGGCAGCTTCGACGACAGCTTCGGCGTCGGCCAGCTCTTCACGGATTGCCAGCACCCCGGCCAAAGGCTCGTGCGGCAAGGCCTGCCGCCAGACGGGGATCACTTCTTCGCGCACGCGGTTGCGGCGATAGCGAGCGTCCCGGTTGCTCTGGTCTTCCCGCCAAGGAATGTCGAGCGCGCGCAGGGCTTCGCGCAGGCGCTCGCGCGGCACGGTGAGCAACGGGCGCACATGGGCGGGCTGCTCGGCAAAAGTCTCCAACGGGCGCGGCCCGGTCAGCGCGCGCAAGCTGCTCCCCCGCCCTGCCCGCAGCAAAAAGCTTTCGAGCACGTCGTCGGCCTGGTGCCCTTGCAGGATATTGGTCGCCCCATGGCTGTTGGCGATGGCGCGCAGGAAGTCGAACCGCACCTTGCGCAACTGGGCCTCGGAGGGCGTCTCCGGCCACACCGGCACCTCCTGGTTGGTCAGCGCCTTGATGCCGAGCGCCGCACCGATCCCGCGTACGAAAATCGTTTCCTCCTCCGCCTCCGGTCGCAGCCCGTGGTTGTAGTTGACGACCATCAGCTGCGAGCGCGCCTCGGGGAAGGCCGCCCACGTGAGCAACAGCAGCGCCATAGAATCGGCCCCGCCGGAGCATGCGACAACCCAGGGCTCGGCCTGACGCGGTTCGAGCCAAGCCAGCGCCTGCCGCTCCCATTGCCCCACCGGCACCTCCCGCAACAAAGCCTCCGCCGCCTGGCACCAATCAAAGTCCAGCGCGTCCATCGGCTCGTCGTCATAGAGAGGGGTAGAGGGCACGATTACATAATGTAGAACAATTTGCGCAAAGGTCGAGCCCCACCGGCTGGAAGGTTGCGACAACCTTTTAGCGGCCTGAGAGGCATGCTAACGTCAGTAAGGCGTAAAAGCGACTCCCCACGACGTTTTCACCCCCTTCGCGCTTGTCGAAACAGCGTATCTATCCTACTTGAGAAGCGTCTCTTATCTCTTTTTCGATGCTAAAAGTCTCTCTTCTCACTGGTGCGGCCTTGCTGGCCCTCGTCTCCAACGCGGCGGCTATTGTTGTCATCCCCGAAAGCTATTCCTACTCGGTTGCCCCCTCTGGCAGCTATCCCGATACCGGAGGCACCGAGTTGACGGACGGCGTCGACATCACGCTTGCCTGGGGCAACGGCATCAATATGTCGGGCCAGACCGCACCCCTCGTGGGCTGGCTCAATACGGACTCCTCCATCACCTTCAGCTTTGCCGAACCGCAGGTCTTCTACTCCGTAACGGCCTTCTTTGCCGACAGCGACAATGCGGCCGGGGTCGGCATGCCCAGCACCGTCACCATCTCCGACGGCGCGGACTTTTCACAGACCTTCAACGTCACCAACCCCAGTGGAAGTGGCTCGACCGTAGCCACCACCTTCTCGGGTTTTTACGTCCTGAGCGATACCCTGAGCGTCTCCTTCACCCGAAACTCCCAGTGGACGATGCTCTCCGAGGTCAGTTTTGCTGCGATTCCGGAGCCCTCTACTTACGCCATGGGCGCGGGCGTTGCAGTGCTCGGGCTCGCCTTCTGGCGCCGCCGCAAATAACTAGCGCCAGATCGCAAACCAGCGCTGCCAGTGCTCGACCACGGCAATAACCCACAGGCTGCCACAGTTGAGCAGGCAAAAAAACACGGCGGCGCTGCCAAGGTCTTTGGCGCGCTTGGCCAGCGGGTGCCGCTCGGCCGAAATATAATCCACGCAGGCCTCGACCGCACTGTTGATGCACTCCATCGCCAGCACCATAAACATGCTGGCGCAGAGCAGGCCCTTGAATGCGAGGCCCATGGGCAGGAAGATGGCTGCCGGGAAGAGCATGATGCCGAGGATCACCTCGAAGCGAAATGAAGCTTCTTCGCGCCAGGCCGCGGCCAATCCCATCAGCGAGTATTGGGTGGCTTTGGACATCCGCAGCATGCTGACGGCCCGGTCTACCGCCGGTTCGGGCGTGGTCGTGCGGCGCACGGCGCTCGGCGGTGGAGGTGTAGGCTCGACTGGCGGACGGTTGGCGGCACCCATGGCACTACTGATCGGTAAGAATCGTCTCCTTTTCAAGTGCCACCGATGGTTCGGGGAACTGAAGATCGAGGAACAGCAGCCGGTGGTCGCTCGCCAGCATGCTATCCGGGCCGTCAAAGAGCCTCGCGTCGGGCGTTACGAGGTGCGGCTGCAGGCGGGCGGACAGCAGCGCGTAGTCGATCCGCTCATACCGATCGGCCCAGTTGGAGAAATACGTCCACACCTCGCCCCGGCTGTCGCGCGCGGGAATCGGCTGGGCGAGAGGCGCCAGCGCCGGGCCGCGCAGGTGCTCAAGCGCAGGGCTGCGGTAGTCGTCGTTGGCGTCGCCGAGCAGGATGAAGCGCCCCTGCCCCTCCGGCCAGCGCTCCCGCAAGAGGGTCGCGACGGCTTCGGCTTCGCCCCCGCGCCGCAGGACCGAATCCGGGTCGCGCGCGTCTTCGGTCAGGCGCGACTTGAGGTGGAAGGTGAAGAGGTGCCACGAGACGCCACGCACGAGGAACTCGACCTCCAGCAGGCCGCGTTTGACCGGGATCTCGCCCTCGAAGTAGCGGAAGCGCAAGTCGCGGTGCAGGCGCGCCTCGACCACCGGGACGCGGGCGAGCACGGCCAGGCAGCGGTCTTCGTCGTCGGCCACGAGCTGGAATGTATAAGGGTAGTCGAGCCCCTGCGCCGCCAAGTCGCGCTGCAACTCGCGCAGGTAGGCGGGCCCGATCTCCTGCAGCGCCAGCACATCGGGGCGCACTTCGAGAATCACCCGCTGGAGCGCCGCCACTTCCACTGCGGGTTTGGGGTAGGCAAAGCGCCACTCGCCGTCGACCTGCCGGTCGGTCACGAGGTAATTACGCACGTTGTAGCTGGCCACGCGCACGCGCTCAGCCTGAACGGGCGTTGCGACACTTCCCAACCCAAGCAGCAAGGCCACGATGCGCAGCATGGAGGGTTACGCCTGAGATTCGCGCAACGCCTTCTCGCGCTCCAGTAGCGTGGGGTGCGAGTAATAGAAGGCGCTGTAGAGCGGGTGCGGCGTCAGGTTGCCGAGGTTTTTGCTCGTCAGGCCACGCAGGGCGCCGATCAGTGGCTCCGGGCGGTTGTCCATTGCGCGGCGGGCAAAGGCGTCGGCCTCGTACTCGTGCTTGCGCGACATCTGGTTGGAAAGCGGGTTGAACCAGAACATGACGAGGCCGCTGAGCAGGCTGACCATCAGCAGCGTGGGCCCGAGTACACCCTCGGCATAGGTAAAGCCAAACGCCTCGACAAACCACGCCTCCCCGATCAGCCAGCCGAGCAGGGCAAACATGCCAAACAGGCTCACGGCGGCGAGCACGAGGCGCTTGGGGATATGGCCGCAACGATAGTGGCCGATCTCGTGGGCCAGCACCGCCTCCAGCTCGTCTTGCTGCAGCTGTTCGACCAGGGTGTCGAAGAGCACGATGCGGCGGAAAGAGCCAAACCCAGTGAAAAAGGCGTTGGAGTGGCGACTGCGCTTGCTGCCGTCCATGATCTGGATCGTCTTGGCGGCAAAGCCCGTGCGGTCGGCCAACGCCATCAGGCGGTCGCGCAGCTCGCCCTCGGGCAGGTCGGTAAACTTGTTGAAGAGCGGCATGATGACCATCGGCGCGAGCACCAGCATGAGCAGCTGGAAGGCAAAGAGCGCGATGAAGGCCCACAGCCACCAGAGGGGAGACAGCTCCACCAGCCACAGGATCAGCGCCAGCAGCGGCACGCCGATGATCAGGCTCAGCGCGATGCCCTTTACCTTGTCCGTCAGCCACAGGGCGACATTGCTCTGGTTGAAGCCGTAACGCTCCTCCAGCTTGAACTGATTGTAATACTCCCACGGCAGGCCCGGCAGCGAAAGCAGCATCATGATGACGAGCAGGGCCCCGCTTTGCCCCCAGATGCCGAGCCCGAACGCGCCCGTAAGGCTGTCCCAGAGCCACGGCAGCAGGCCGCTAAGCACCACGATGGCCAGCACCGCCGCATCGTAGATCGTCTCCCACGAGCCCAGGCGGCTCTTGTCGAGCGTGTAGCGGACCGCCTTCTGGTAGGTCTCGGCATCCATCACACCGGCGAAGGCTTCGGGGATCCCGCTCTCGTGGCGCCGCACTTCCTGGCGGTTGAGGTTGTCGAGCCACAGTTGCACGCTGGTACGCGCGACCAGCAGCACCACAAAGATCAGGAGCAGGGTTTCCATCGCGAAGACGTTAAAGGTTTCAGTTGCCAATGGGAAGCTCCCAGAATGGCGACCACAAAAAAGCCCTCCGATTTGGAGGGCGAATAGGCAGGAGCCAGCCTCAGGCCATTACCAGGGCTGCAGCACGAAGGGGAACCAACCTTCGTTGCCGGCTTGGTAGCTATAATACCAGCCGCTGTTCGGTTCGGCCCAGATGTAGTAGTCACCACCCCAACGGTAGGCGTAGAACCCGTCAAAGCGGTTACCCGAGGCGCGGTCAATCCACAGCCAGTAGCCGCCAGTGGTGTAGTTGCTGGGCGCTGCGGTGGCGGCATCGGTGTAGCAAAAGATGGTAGGCCAGTCCTTGTCGTTGATCCAGCCGATGCCGGCCTGGCCATAGGTGGCCGTGTCCGTAAATTCGGGCACGCCTATATTGCCCTCGGCCCACCAGCTGTTGACGCCGCCGTCGGCATGGGTGGCGGCCATAGACTGCGGGGCAGCGAAGTCGTAAGCGTCGGTGGTTAAGCCGCGCGCTTGCGCCAACATAGGCATCGTACAGGCGAGGGAAACAAGCAGAGATCTCATGTGATAGGAAGCAGGGTTTGACGTCAGACGCGCCGGAGAGTCAGCACTCCGGCACCTCTGCCATCATGATCATCATCTACAGAAGCGTCAACTAACGCCCATGCTTTCCTTACGAAAGCCCCAAACACAGAACTCCCTCTACCCTATCCGGCGATCTGTGCCAGGCAGCTCTCCGGGGAGGCTCCTTGGCTGATGAAAACCGGCTCGCTGGGCGAATGGTAGGCTTTGCCGTCCCAATGGCGCAGGTGGTAGAGGATGCCAAAGGTCATGTCAGGCGGGGTGCCGCCGGGGCCGGCCAGGATTTCGCCGCCACGGCGTACGTTGTCCATCAGCCAGGCGGGGAGGCGCAGGTGATAGGGGTTGCGCGACACTTCTCCGTGGTGCAACGAGAGGGCTTCGGCCAGCTGCACCACAATTTCGGTCGGCAGCTCAACCATCACGTTGGGATTTTCCTGGGGAGACCAGAACTCGGTTTCCGCCACAAAGCAGCGCACGGCCTCGCGCGAGCGGATCAACGCGTGGCGTACAAGCGCGTGCGTCCCGATGTGCGTCGGGTGGTTGTCGGCCGTGTGGGGCAGGAAAACGAGGTCGGGCTGCAGCTCACGCAAGACGTGCGCAATGCCGTTGACCGCGTAGGTCCAGTAGTCGGGGTGATCCCGTCGGGTCTGCAACTGGATGTTTTCAAGCCCTTTGCCGGCGGCGAGAAACAAGTCGAACCCGAGGTGCGTGCAAGCATCCTTCAGCTCGACCAGACGCGCATCGCGGCGGTCTTCGCGACTGCCGAGGGTCACGGCAACGTTGATCACGCGCCATCCGGCTTCGCGGCGCAGGCGCAGGGCCCAGCCACCCGTCAGGCACTCGTCGTCGGGGTGCGGCGAGAACAGGAGGGCCACGGGGGCATCGGCCTTCAGCTCAGGCAAGTCCGGCGGTGTCAGCTCCGGCGCGTCGTCCCGGTCGGCCGAGAGCGCCAGCGCGCCTTGATACAGTTGCCCCATTTGCTCAACAAACTCGCGCAATTCTATAGCCACGCATCAACGTAGCTTATTTGCCCGAGCGCCGCAAGTGGGCTCACGCGCCCAGCACAACCCCCACCGGTGCGTGGTCGCTGCCGAGGGTCTGGTCGCGGATAAAGGCCTCCTGCACCCAGTCGCGCGTGCCGTTGCTGATGCAGACGTAGTCGATGCGCCACCCGATGTTGCGCTTGCGCGCGCCGGCCCGGAAACTCCACCAGCTATAGGCGTCGCGACGGTCGGGGTGGAGCAGACGGAAGCTGTCGACAAAGCCCGCGTCGAGGTGCTGGGTGAATTCTGCGCGCTCCTCGTCGGTAAAGCCGGCGTTGCGGCGATTGGCCTGTGGGCGGGCGAGGTCGATCTCCTGGTGCGCTACGTTGAGGTCGCCGCAAAAGAGCACGGGCTTTTCCTCAGCCAGCTTTTGCAGGTGGCGGCGGAAGGCCGGATCCCACACCTGGGTGCGGTAGTCGAGGCGCAGCAGCTCGTTCTTGGAGTTGGGCGTGTAGACGTTGACGAGGTAGAAGCGACCGTGATCGGTGGTGACGACGCGGCCCTCGGCATCGCCCTCCGGCTCGCCGACCCCCATTTGCACGCCCTCGACCGGCTGGCGGCTGAGGGTAAGGGTGCCGGAGTAGCCGGGCTTTTGCGCCGGATTCCAGTGCAGCGTGTAGCCTTCGCACCAGGCGAGGTCGGCGATGTTGTCCGCCCGGGCCTTGATCTCCTGCAGGCAAAGGATGTCGGGCTGCTCTTGGTGGATAAAGTCGGCCAGACCCTTGCCGAGCACGGAGCGCAGGCCGTTCACATTCCAGGAAATGATTTTCATGAGGATTTGCGGGTGCCCTTGCGGCTGGTCTTTTTCGTCTTCTTGGCGGTTTTCTGGGCTGCCTTCTCCGCAGCGGCACGCTTCTGGGCGGCACGGGTGCGGGTGAGGATGCGGCGGAGCTTGGGCCACTGCACGCGGCTCACGATGTAGCCGACGCAGCTCGGGGTGCCGCAGCGGCAGGGGTGGTCGAGGTAATGCTCGATGTCGTAGCCGTAGTCAAAAACGATTTCGCCGCCAGCGGGGATGTCGGCCAGCGCAAAGATCCAGAGGCGGTTGTCTTCGTTGACGGCCTCGGCGTTGGGCTCGCAAGAGTGGTTGATAAACTTGGCGTAGTTATCGGGCACATCGCCGTCGAGGTCCCACTCGTCGTCGAGGTCAAAGATATAAACAGCGGCCTCGCCGGTCTGCTGCGCTTTGTCAAACTGCGCAAGGCCGCGCCGGTTGCTCTCTTCCTTGTCGATCTTCTCCCCGACGTATTCGACGAGGCGGGCGCCCTGGGCGATGTCCACCCGGGCAAAGATCCCCTGCCCGTGAATGGCCGATCGGCGCAGCTCCAGCAGCTCGTTTACGGCCACTACCGTCTCGGGGGCCGTCGCTGTTTTTGCTCCTCCGGTACTCTGCATCTCCCCATGAGGATGACTGGCCCTGCCGGTGGCAAGCTGGAAGCCGATCCATTTGGTAGAAGAAAGCCTCTCTCAGGACTTGCCAAACGACCTTCGTAACTCAATATAACGAACGCAATAACCACCACGGTCACAATGGCCTGCGACATGAACGCGGTGGAGATGCCAGCGCCTCAAAAGCTTGCTCCAATCTTTCCATCCGCCAGATAAACACTCATCTTTATCCATGCATCCCACTTCTAAATCAACGATTTGCGAAAAAACTAACTTGACGCACCCTCGGTCGCGCCAGCCGTCACTCTACCTCTAATAGCTAGCAAAGTGAGGCTCAGTTTAAATGTAGATTATAGCATTTAAACCTGAGTTGATACCGCATGGACCTCGTACTCGCGATCGCAGATCACCATGACCCCTATATGCCCGGGCTCCTGGCTCATCAGGAGCAGGCGGGTCCATTGCTGTCGTTTCTCTCCGACCAACGGCCCGACCACTGTATCGTCTACCTGCTGCCCCCCCATGCCGGGCAGGACGAGACGCTGCGTGCGGCACTGAATCAGGCCCACCCTGAGCTTAGTTGCGAAATCCGCCCGCTGGCGCTGCGCAACCCGACCGACCGCGAAGAGCTGCTGCAGGAGATGCGCCAGGAGGCGCACCGGCTACTCCGCGCCTTCCCTTTCGACACCGTCCGCATCGCCTGCAACGAAGAGAGCAACTCCATCATGTCTGTCTGGCGGACGCTGGTGGAAGAAGGCTCCCTGCCCGCCGAAGTCTTCCGCGTAGGCGTCTCGCAGCGCCTGCCCCTCAGCGGCCCGCGCATCGAACAACTCCGGCTCGACACGATCCCGCGCGCCTCCATGTTGCGCGAGTCTTCGCCGCCGCAGCTGGAGTATGTGATGGAAGAGCTGGGCTGCATCGGCAATCACCCAGCCTACCTCCAGGCCCTCGATGCTGCCCTGAGCCTCGCTGCGCACGACGGCGTGCTGCTGCTGCGCGGCGAAGTGGGCACCGGACGCGAAGCCCTCGCCCGCCTCATCCACCGCATGGGCGACCGTCGCGACTTCGACTTTGTGTGGGTCAACTGCAACCACCTGCCCTCACACTACCTCGACAGCGTGCTCTTCGGGCACATTAAAGGTGCCTTCGTCGGCGCCCGGCAGGATGACGACGGCAAAATGGGCCTCGCCCACAACGGCACGCTCTACCTTTACAACCTCGAAAACCTGCCCACCCACATCCAGGAAGCGCTCGTCCACTACCTGCGCGATGGTGTGGTGCGCCCCCAAGGATCCAGCGACGACCAGCCGCGCAACGTGCGCCTCATCCTCGGCACCGAGCTGCAACCCGCCCGCAGCCTGCGCAGCAAGCTGCTGATCCAGGAGCTGCACGACCTCGTGGCCGACCGGGAAATCATCCTCCCGGCCCTGCGCGAACGCCGCACCGACATCCCCAAGCTGGCCCTGCACTTCCTCGCCCGCATCAACCGCTCGCTGCGCCACCCCAAGCGCCTGACCGTCGAGGCCCTCGAATTCCTCGAAAACCAGGTGTGGAGCCGTAACCTGCAAGACCTCCACGCCGCAATCGAGCGCGCCGCCCTCTACGCCCGCGACGAAGTGCTTCACCCGCGCGACCTTTCGACCGAAGGTGGGGCCCCCAACGTCAACGAAGCCAACGGGCTCATGTTGCCAGACTTTACGGAAGAGTTCTCGCTCGAAACCTACATGAGCGAGCTGCGCAGCCGCATCGTCCGCAAAGCGCTCGACGAGTCGCGGGGCAACCAGAGCGAAGCCGCCCGCCTGCTCAAGATCACGCCCCAGGCCGTCCACCAATTCATCAAGCGCTGGAAGTAGCACCGATGGGCGCCACAGGGCACAGTTTGCCTTGCACCCCGCCTCCGCCTTCCCCAGCGTGCTCCCCCATGGCAGACGTGCGCGCACTGGTCGACGAAGCAACCTTCGAATTCACGATGGGGGACCACGCCAAGGCCCTCCAGCTCATCGAGCAGGCCCTGGCGCAAGACCCCGCGTGCTTCGATGCCTGGCTGGCCAAGGCCGAGGTCCACTTCGACCAGCGCCAGCTCGACGACGCTCTCGCCGCCGCCCAGGAAGCCCTGAAGCTCGACCCCGACCAGGCGCACATCCACACCACCCTCTCCCGCATTTATATGGAGCGCGGCGACAAGCAGCAGGCCGAGCACCACGGCGCGCAAGCCCGCATCAAAGGCTGGAAAGCCGAACTCAGCGGTCAGCGCGACGACGATGAGTAGAAGCGCGTTCCCCGGAGCGTTGAATGGTGAGCCTGCTAGTTGATCAACGCCCATCCGATGATACTTACCTCCTTTATGGATCGGCTGATCACGGCGCTGCGCCTAGACCCGCGCACTGCACTTGGCAGCATCGTCTCCGCTTATGGAATTTGGGAATTGGCGGACTGGGCACCTTTCATCGTGCTAGCGCCGGAAGGCGGCAGCCAAGCCCCCATGGCAGCTCTTCATGTCGGGCTGTATCTCGGGTTGGGAATCCTGATTATGCGGGGCAGCTTCATGACGCTGAGCTACCTCCGTTATCTCGCGTGGTTCTATTTGGTTTGTGCAGTGGCGCTGGCAATTGCGACGCTTTCTGACCTTCCGGTGGTAATATCCCTCCTCCCCCCAGGAGCAGACGTGGCTCTCAACGGTCGCGCGGCAATAGTTTTAGCTCTCTTGCTGCCTCCGCCATTTCTACTGACCTTCTTTTATAGCAACTCTGCCACACAAGCGTTTTTGCGCAACGGTCGTCCGAGTTCAAGCCCTCTCAAGCCCGACAGACCATGGGTGCCCTTGTCCACCCTCGACCGGGCATTCGCCTGGCTGGGCGCGGAACCACGCTCCTTGTTGGCAGCTCCTTTCCTCTACTGCACGCTTATCTTGGTTGCTACACAGGCACTGACGACGCTGGCAAATCCAACACGAACCCCGCTTTTACCTCTTTCGGTGCTTGCGGCCAGTCTTCCAGCTGCCTGGGGAATCGTCCTGCTTCGCGGGGGGTTGCTGCCGCTGCGGGCAACGAGAGTGCTTTTGATCGGCGCAGCGGGCGGCTATATCTGGATGATGTGGGCGTTTGCGGATCTGGCTAATTCGGAAGGGTTGCCTCCTGAAGTGCAACTTTACGACACCATCCGAAGCTGGAGCTACGGCCTCTTCGGACTGTTGATCCTGCCCTTTTTCTGCACGCCCCACACCACCGAAGCGTTTCGCCAATCGCCCCTACCCCGCCACAGCGGTTGACAGCGCGGGAGTGGAGCGTTTAGCGTTCTCCCCTTACGCAGCACATGGAGCAGCCTGAATTCATTCTGGAGTTTGAGAAGCCGTTGCGCGATTTGAAGCGTCGGCTCGATGAACTGAAAACCGCGGGACAGGAACACCACTTCGATGTTTCCAAGGAAGTCGTCGCGATCGAGCAACGCATTGAGCAAACGAAGCGGGATATCTACCAGAATCTCACGCCCTGGCAGCGTGTGCAGCTGGCCCGCCACCCGAAGCGCCCCTTCGCGCTCGACTATATCCACCGTATCTTCCGCGATTTTCAGGAGTTGCATGGCGACCGTGCCTTTGGCGACGACCAGGCCCTGATCGGCGGCACTGCGTGGTTTGGCGAGCAGCCGGTGATGATCATCGCGCAGCAAAAGGGCCGCGACGTGAAGGAAAACATCAAGCGTAACTTCGGCATGCCCCACCCCGAGGGCTACCGCAAGGCGTTGCGCCTGATGCAGATGGCCGAAAAGTTCAAGTTGCCTGTCATTTGCTTTATCGACACCAAGGCCGCCTACGCAGGCGTCGGCTCCGAAGAGCGCCACGTGTCCGAAGCCATTGCCCGCAACCTGCGCGAGATGGCCCACCTCAAGACGCCGCTGCTCGGCCTGATCATCGGCGAAGGCGGCTCCGGCGGCGCGCTCGGCATCGCGGTGGTAGACCGCCTGCTGGTGCAGCAACATGCCTACTACTCCGTGATCCCGCCCGAAGGTTGCGCCGCGATCCTTTGGCGCAGCCGCGAATTTGCGGAGACGGCCGCCAATGCCCTGCGCCTCGGCGCCCGCGAGCTGATGGAGCAAAAGATCGCCGACCTGGTGATTGAAGAGCCTCTCGGCGGCGCCCACCGCGATATCGACTTTGCCACCCAGCAGGTCCGCCAGGCCATCACCCAGCATTTGGGTGAGCTGATGGCCCTCGACACCGAGACCTTGCTCGAGCAGCGCTACCAGAAGTATCGCCAGATGGGCGAATTCGAAGAGCGCGCGGTCCAGCAAATCGCCGCCCAGGCCTAGCGCCGGCCCTACCTGAGCCGATTAGCGCCCGCAATCGGCTCATATTTCGGGTTGATTTTGAGCCGATTCGAGGATTGGCAGACTAAAATAGCCAGCTACGACTCGGACGTGACTGGGGTAAATTCGTCGATTGCGATCGATTCTCGTAACGGTTTCGAGCCGAGCTTGTAGCCGCTACTGGTTTCCATCCACTTGAGGAACGAGTTGAAGAATGGGTAGAAACGGAGTCGTGGTTGATACGCTGCCACCTCCTATCCAGCTTTACTTTGGCCACGAAAGGGGCGTCGACCGTGTGCCGATTGGTCGCCTGGATTATTAAGCAGCCGCTGCGCCCCTCGTTACGCCTATCCGGCTTCAAGACGAGAAAGTGGCCGTATCGCTCGGCGATCAGCAGCTTTTCATGCCCTCAGCCCACCCACCGCGCTTAGGAACAGGAACTACTCAGCGTTACAAATCTAGCCGTCGGCCAAACGGGGGCAACTACACCAGACGCAATCTTTTACTTTCTGGACAGCAAAAGCTTCGGCCTTCGCCCTTGCCACATCTTCAAGTCGAATTAACTCTTACACAATGGAGCGTTGGCGCAAGTGGTTGGTCTCGCTGGTGATCCTGGGGGTGGGCGTGGCGATTTTGTTTCTGCTCCAGCACGAGCTGCGGCATTACCATTACCGGGAGGTGGTGGCCAACCTGAAGGCGATCCCCACGGGCAAGCTGCTCATCGCGCTGGCGTTGACCGGGGTAAGCTACTTCGTCTTGACGCTCTACGACGTGCTCGCGCTGCGGCAGGTCGGCAGGTCGCCGGGCTACCCCAAGACGGCGGCAACGTCGTTTGTCGCCTTTGTGCTCAGCTACAACCTGGGGCTGTCGATCGTGAGCGGCACGGCGGTGCGGGTACGGATGTATGGTGCGTGGGGCTTTACCACGGGCGAGATCGCGCGTGTGATCACATTTTCGGGCGTCACCTTCTGGCTCGGCCTGATGGCGGTGGCAGGCGGGCTCTTTATCAGCGGCATGGTCGACCTCCCGCCCGACTGGGTGGTGACAGGCGGGAGTTTACAGGCCATCGGCGGGCTCTTTTTGGCGTCTGCTGCCGCCTATGTGGGCCTCTGCGCGAGTCGCCGCGAGCCTTTGAAGATCCGGGGTTGGCAACTGCCCCTGCCTTCGTGGCCGACGGCGCTGCAACAACTCGCGCTGGGCAGCCTCGACGTCGTGCTGGCGGGGTCGGTCGCGTGGGTGCTGATGCCCGCCGGCTGGTCGTTCCCGGACTTTATCGGCGTGCATGTGCTGGGCATGACTGCCGGTCTGATCAGTCACGTGCCGGGAGGCGTGGGCGTGTTGGAGACCGTGGTGCTGTATGGCCGCCCGGAGGCGGTGGATGCCCCGGCGGTGTTGGGTGCGTTGATCGCCTTTCGCGCCATCTACTATTTGCTGCCGTTGCTGACCGCGGTGGCGCTGCTCTCGGGTTTTGAACTCTACCGGCAGAAGGAGCGGGTGCGCGGGCTGGCGACGGGTGCGGGGCGCTGGCTGCCTCGAGTGGCCCCACGTTTTCTTGCCACGACGACTTTTATCGCCGGGCTCGTGCTGCTGGCGTCGGGTGCCACACCTTCGGTGCGCAGCCGGGTAGAGTGGCTGACCTCGGTGCTGCCGCTGCCGGTGCTGGAGCTTTCTCACCTGATGGGCAGCGTAATCGGCGTGCTGCTGCTCTTCCTTGCGCGAGGCCTGCAACGGCGCATGGATGCGGCCTACGTCTTGACGCTGTGCCTGCTGGCCGGCGGCGCACTCTTTTCGCTGCTCAAGGGCTTCGATTGGGAAGAAGCGCTCGTGCTGCTCGGGATGCTGGGCCTCATGCTGCCTTGTCGGGAGGCCTTCCAGCGGCGCTCGTCCCTGTTCGACGCTTCATTTTCTCCCGGCTGGCTGGCGGCGATCGTGCTGGCGGTGGCGGCGGCCATCTGGCTCGGCTTTTTCTCCTACCGCCATGTGCAATACCGGGACGAGCTGTGGTGGCAGTTCGCGATCCGCGGCGATGCCCCGCGCTTCCTGCGAGCTTCGGTCGCGATTGCGGCGGTGGCGGGCGGCCTGGCGCTGTGGCGCCTGCTCGGCGGGCGTACGATCCGCACGACACCTGCCGATGCGGCTACCATCGAGGAAATTACTCCGGTCGTCACCGCCAGCCCCGAAGCGTTGGCCCACCTGGCGCTGTTGGGCGACAAGGCCCTGCTGCGGAGCCCGTCGGGCAAGAGCTTTATCATGTATGGCGTCCAGGGGCGCAGTTGGGTGGCCTTGGGCGATCCGGTGGGGCCCGATGCCGAGAAGGAGGCGCTCATCTGGTCGTTCCGCGAGCTGGCAGACCAGCATGGTGGGTGGTCGGTGTTTTACGAAGTCAGCCCGCGCCATCTGCACCTGTATCTGGACGCAGGCCTGACGTTGACCAAGCTGGGCGAAGAGGCCCGCGTGCCGCTGACGACGTTTTCACTGGAGGGGGGCGCGCGCAAGGGCCTGCGCCAGACGATCCGCCGGGTGGAGCGCGAAGGGGCGGTCTTTGAATGGGTGGAGCCTGCCGACGTGCCGCCTTTGTTACCGGAGCTGCGGGCCGTGTCCGATGCCTGGCTGACCAAGCGGGCGACGCGGGAGAAGCGCTTTTCACTCGGCTACTTTGATGAGGCTTACCTGAGCCACTGTCCGCTGGGCGTGGTGAAGAAGGAGGGCCGCGTGGTGGCGTTTGCCAATATCTGGCGCGGTGCGGCGGGGGGCGAGCTGTCGGTCGACCTGATGCGCTACGGCGAAGAAGCGCCCAAGGAGACGATGGAGTATCTCTTTATCCAGATGATGCTCTGGGGCGCCAAGGCGGGCTACAGCTGGTTCAGCCTCGGCATGGCCCCGCTCTCGGGGATGGAAAAGCACGCGCTGGCCCCCACGTGGCACCGTTTGGGTGCGCTGCTCTACGAGCACGGGGAGCACTTTTACCACTTCCAGGGCCTGCGCGCCTACAAGGAGAAGTTCGACCCGGAGTGGACGCCGCGCTACCTCGCGGCCCCCGGCGTGCTGCAGCTCCCCATTATTCTGACTAATGTGGGCTCGCTTATCTCCGGCGGAGTAAAGGGCTTGGTGGGCAAATAGTAAGCGATCCGGCGCGGCGATAGTCTGTTAAACAGTTAGAGAATTTAATTGACGAATACCACAGGGGTTATACCCTGCGCTTGGTATGAGTATCTTCTCTCAATCACGTTCTTCGCTGTCTTTTGGCGCTGCCATCGGCTTTTCTTTCCTCGCGCTCGTCGCCCAAGCCAATGCTGCGATCGAGGTCTTCCCGGTGAATGCCGTCGCGCAGGATACGCTAAGCGGTAGCAGCTATAGTGCAGGCGCGAGCCAGACGGTAAGCGACCTCGACTCGAATACGCTCTTCAGCCTGCGGCATACCTGGCGGTATATTTACGGCGATTCCGAAAACAGCCACACGGCCTATTTCACCACCGGCCAAAATGTGCGAGTTATCTCCTCATCCCAGTATGGCGCACCTACTTTCCTCGAAGAGGGAGCGTCCATCGGAACAGGTGTCCCTTTCTATTCCAAGAACGACACCTATTTCGCCGGCAACATGGAGGATAATGCCTGGCACACCACCAGTTCCACCAGCGGCTACATGGGTTTTCGGATCACGGATGTAGAAAGCGGTGGTTACAACTACGGTTGGATATCCATCTCAATCACCTACCCGGGCTCCAGATATGACCCGGCCCTGGACGGCAATGGCTACGTGACGATCAACTCCTACGCGATCGAAACCGAGCTGAACAAGCCGATCCTCGCTGGCGACATGGGGGTAGTCGTGCCCGAGCCTACCACCACCGCAGCCTTGCTCGGCCTCGGCGCCGGTGCCTTCGTGTTCCTGCGCCGCAAGCGCGCCCGCTAGGCACCAGCGGTTTTGCCGCCTCGGGCTGTTTCTGCCTCCCATTCTCTTGACCAACGACAGTTCCCCTGTTTCCGACAGGGGCAGGAGATGAGGGGGCAAAGAGTTAGCGAGCCGGTGACACCATAGGCTGTTAACCAGTTAGAGAATTCGATTGACGAATTTAAAAGGGGTTATACCTCTACGCTCAACATGAGCACTTCATCCCAATCACGTTTTTCTCTGTCATTTGGCGCTGCCATCGGCTTTTCTCTCTTCGCGCTTGTCGCCCAAGCCAACGCTGCGATCAACGTTTTCCCGGTCAATTCTTTCGCCCAGGATACGGACAGCAGCAGCGGCCTAAGCGTGGGCTCGACCCTGACGGTGAGCGACAGCGAGCTGAATACCCTCTTCAGCCTGGAGCATCGCTGGACCTATACCCCCAGCACGACCATCTACATGCCGAACCCGGGCATGCCCGGCCCCGGCACACCGATGTACATGCCCTCCAACAACAGCCACTCGGGCTATTTTACCACCGGGGCAAATGTGGAATTCTTGTACACATCTTCCAGCAGTCAACCTGCTTATCTCGCGGAGGGCGCATCCATCGAAGCCGCCAGCCTTTTCAATTCCGCCACCACCAGCTACTTCAGCGGCAACAGCGGAACTACGAACTGGAACACCACCAGCTACGTAAGCGGCTATATCGGTTTCCGCATCGAAGATGGGGACAGCGGGAACTACAACTATGGCTGGCTCTCCCTTACCGTCACCTATCCTTGGAGCTCCTACGGCATGCCCCAGAACGGCAATGGCTACCTGAAAGTCGACTCCTACGCGATCGAGAGCGAGCTGAACAAGCCCATCACCGCTGGCGACCTCGGCACAGTAGCCGTGCCCGAGCCTACCACCACCGCAGCCTTGCTCGGCCTCGGCGCCGGTGCCCTCGCACTGATCCGCCGTCGCAAGCATACCCGCTAGCCCCGCACGGTTTTCTGCATCATTTTACGAACTGCCCGCAGTTGCCCGCCCGGCGACCTGCGGGCTTTCTATGTACTAGAAGCGATCAAGAGTGTCCCATCCTGCCCGGGCATGAAAAAAGCCACCCGGTTTATCGAGTGGCTTACTTCGAGGTGCTTTCTAAAAATGGTGCTCAGGATGGGACTTGAACCCATACACCTTACGGCACTACCCCCTCAAGATAGCGTGTCTACCAATTCCACCACCTGAGCATTGACTGATTTCTCGCTGGGAGAAAAACCTAGATCATCCATAACACAGGAAGGCTGACAAGTCTTTTTTCATACTTTTAAGCATTTGGAGGTTTTGGCCGGTTGAGAGGCCGGGCAGCACCGGCAAGTGGGCAAGAAAGCTTCCATAAGTTGGCCCTATCATGCTTGACCTCACCGAGAAAACCCCGTGTGCTTTGCGCTTCGAGGTGCTTACCATGTCCGATTCCGGGAAATCGAAGGAAAAGTCGCTGTCTAGCTCGCTTGATCTGAGCTCACTGGATAGTTTGTCGCTGGGCCCTAACTGGGGTTCTGGCAGCACGCCCAAGGTCACGATCCATACCGAGCGTAGTGACCGGGATGATCGCCGCAAGGGTCGTGGCGGCCCGCGCCGTGAAGGCGCGCCCCGTCGTGACCGTCGTGGTGACCGCTTTGAGCGTACGCCCCGCGAGGGCGGCGAAGAAGGTGGGGCCCCGCGTGCAGAACGAGGCGACCGGCCTGATCGCCGCGAGCGCGGTGAACGGGGCGGTGACCGTCGCGAACGCCGCCAAGGAGGCGGTCGCCGGGAGCCACGCGAGCTGTTTCAGCCGATCGTCGAGTGCACGTTCTACGCGGATGACGCCCCCTTCAAGGCGCTGACGACCGCGATCAAGAACTCGTACCGCACGTTCGAGCTGTTCGAGATCGCCCGCCTGATCCTGGAAAAGCCCGAGCGCTTTGTGTGCCTCGTGAAGCATCCGGAGCAGCGCCAGGGCGAGCCGGCCCAGCTCTTCGCCTGCGTCAAAGACGGCCTGCCCTTCCTCAGCGAGCAGGAGGCCCTCAGCCACGTCTTCAAGAGCTACCTCGACGACTATTTCTCGGTGGAAGAAGTGGAAGTGGAAGCGCCCTCGGGCAACTTCCAGGTGATCCACAAGTGCGGCATGACGGGCGAACTGCTCGGGCCGCCCAACTACCACCGCTACCCGGCCCTGATCCAGGAGCACCACGCGGCCAAGCTGGCCCACGTGCCCTTCGACCGCTTCAAGAGCCGCATCGAATCGGTGCGCGACGAAGAGTCGATCCAGCAGTGGACCGCGCAGATGAAGAAGGCCCAGCGCTACACCCTCAAGGGTACGCCCGAGGGTGAAGAGCCGAAGACCTTCCTCGACCTCGAAAGCGCCCGCTTTTACCTCGTGACGCACCGTAAGGAACAGCTGGTGCGCCCGGCCTACAGCGCCCGATTCCTCGGCAAGGACCTGCCGCTGCTGCCCGCGAGCGACCCAATCCGCCGCTCGGTGGAGACGCTGCTCGAGCAACAGCTGCGCTTCCCGCTGGATACGGCCAATCACCTGCGCGGCCGCCTGCGTCGCCTCAACTTCGCCGTCTACAAGAAGGGCAGCAAGGGCGTCTCCTACGTATGCGCCGTCAAGCGCCGCTTCCGCAAGCCCGGCGAAGTGCTGGCCGACAACCTGAACGACCTGATCACTTTCATCGAAGCCCACCCGAAGCTCTCCGTCAAAGACCTGCCGCGCGAATACCTCGGCGTGCAGATCCCGGAAGCCAAGGAAGGTGAAGAGGCCGCCGAAGCCCAGCCCGATGTCTCCGCCGAGGAGAAGGAACAGCTGATGGCCCTCAAGCGCGACCTGCGCTACCTCATCACCCAAGGCTACGTGATCGAATACAGCGACGGCACGCTCTTCGCCCCCTCGCCGCGCGATATCGACGGCTCGGACGACGATGACGACGCGCCTCCGGCCAAGAGCGGCAAGCGCAACCGCCCGAAGAAGGAGAAGCCCGCTGAGGCCGCTCCGGAAGCGACCGCCGCTACCCCGGTGGAAGCAGAGGCAGCGCCTGAGCCGACCCCGGCCGAAGAAGCGCCGACGGCAGAAGCACCTGTCGCCGAGCAAGCCGTGGCCGAAGAAGCCGCCGTCGCCAGCGAAAGCTCTGTCAGCGTCGCCTCCGAAGTGAGCCAGCCGAGTGAAGAAGCTGCCTCGACCGAGGAAGTGGAAGCACCGGCCGGCGAAACGGAAGAGAAGAAGCCCGCGCCGAGCGATCAGACGGCCTAGCCGCACCACGGTTTAATGGCGCAGCTGATTTACGAAACGGTTTCCGGAAAGGGCGTGGTCCCGTATATCGACGACCTCGCCCGGCTTCGGATCAGCGTTTTCGCGGAATACCCGTACCTCTACGACGGCGGGTTGACCTACGAGCGCGAATACCTTTCGCATCTCGCCCGCTGCGAAAGCAGCTTCCTCGTCATCGCCAAAGACAAGGACTTGGTGGTGGGTTGCTCCACCGCCCTGCCCCTCGCCGAGGCTGATGCGGACTTTCAGGAACCGTTTCAACGCCACGGCTACGACCTCAAGGAGGTCTTCTACTTTGGCGAAAGCGTGCTCGACCCCCATTACCGAGGGTATGGAGCCGGGCGCGTCTTTTTTGAGCAGCGCGAGGCGGCAGCCCGGGCGGGTAAATTCCGCTGGGCCAGTTTTTGCGCAGTCGAGCGCCCCGACGAGCACCCACGCCGTCCGGTAGACTACTCCCCGCTCGACCGGTGGTGGCAGCGCCTCGGTTTCGTCAAGCACCCGGAGTTGAAGGCCAACTTCGACTGGAAAGAGATCGGCCAGCCCGCCATGTCGACCCACCCGATGTCGTTCTGGCTGAAGGAGCTGGTCTAGCGCGTCACCATTCTGGGTTGCGGCCACCAGGCATTGGCGGCATGGGTTTTGATATCATGCCGCGCATTTGCTCCCACCTCGCCCTCGTCACGCTCCTCGCCTGCCCGCTCATGGCCGAAGAGCCGATGCTGACGGCGCAGGAATCCCTGCAACTGCTGAACCCCATCGGTTCGCCGACCGTGATTGCGGCCTTCCAGAGCAACCTGGCAGTGGGGCTTACCTTTGATTTCGGCGTCGAGACCTACACCTTGCCCCGGATGCCGCTCTCGCTGGGCAATTACCAGCCGCTCGACCTGAGCGACGCCGCCCTCGATGGCCTGCTGAACGAGCTGACCAATGGCGACGACCTCGAATTCTCGATCCACGTCGACCTCTACAACTCGCTTGACCAGTTGCTCGCCTTTCCCAGCACCACCACCTTTACGGAGGCGGAATTTCTGCTCGCCTTCGGTCTGCCGACGCCGGAGCTGCTGACGCGCGACGCCATCGGCAATGTCTATGTCCGCTTTGACCAATACGGCCTCGCCTCCTCCCTCCTCAACGGTGAGCTTTTTGGTCAAGGCACGCTCGACCTGACGCTGGGCCTCGAAGTGGAAGCCGTGCCCGAGCCGCAGACCTATGCGCTCTTTGCCTTGGGCCTCGGCGGCCTCGCCTTTTACCTCTGGCGCCGGCAAAAGGCGGCGTAAGGGGATCAGTCCTGCAGCAGCTCTTCGCCGATGCGCGTCTCGTGATAGAGAGCTTCCATCGCCTCGCCAATCAGGTAGATGCTGCCGGTGACGACGACCGTCTCGCCGGGGTGGCCGAGGGTGCAGACGCCGGGCACCGGGAAGACTTCGCGCACGGAGCCACGGCTGACCCGGCCATGGAAATCGGCGGGCACTGCCGCTTCGAGCGCCTCAAAGCTGCAGGCGCGCGGCTGGTGCGGGCGGATGAGCACGATCTCGCGGGCGTGGCGGGCGATCACCTCCAGCAGGGCCTTCGCGCGCAGGTCGCCCAGGCTGCCCGCCGCGATCACCGGCTTCACCCCTGTC
This sequence comes from Verrucomicrobiota bacterium JB022, assembly GCA_030673845.1. Taxonomy (NCBI): domain Bacteria; kingdom Pseudomonadati; phylum Verrucomicrobiota; species Verrucomicrobiota bacterium JB022. The sequence continues at coordinate 145,708 of JAUTCQ010000003.1, read as the reverse complement.
TGGCGGACGAGGCGGGCGAGTTGCTGATCGAGAAAGCGCGCGCCTTCGGGATTGTGCGTCGCGTCGAGAATCACCTCGCGGTCGCCCGCCGAGTGGCGTTCCCAACGGCCGGCCCAAGCCACCTGCATGAGGGCCTGGCGGATCTGGTGGTCCGTTACGGGGAACTGCTCGCGCAAGACCTCGGCGGCCAGCGTGGCGGCGGCCGCGTTCAGGCGCTGGAAGTCGCCCGGCAGGATCGTCTCGGGGTAACGCTCTTCGTAACGCCCAAAGCGTTCGCGCACCGAGTAGAGCGGCGAGCCCAGTTCCTCGGCCCGTGCGCGCACGACCGCCTCGGCTTCGGGCGGCAGGCAACCCATCACCACCGGCTTGCCCGCCTTGATGATGCCCGCCTTCTCAAACGCGATCTTGGCCAAAGTGTCGCCCAGAATCTCGGTATGGTCGAAGCTGACCGAAGTGATGATCGACAACGCCGGGTCCACGACGTTGGTCGCATCGAGGCGGCCGCCGAGGCCGGTTTCGATCAGCGCCACGTCGACGGGAGCTTCCGAGAAGCGCAGAAAGGCCATCGCCGTCATGAACTCGAAGAAGCTCGGGTGGCTTTCCGGGTCTTCAGCCGCCATTTGAGCGGCAATCGGCTGGAGCTGCCGTGTGTAATCGGCAATCTCTTCGTGGCCGAGACGTTGGCGGTTTACCTGCACACGCTCGCCTTGGTAGACGAGGTGCGGCGAGGTAAAGAGCCCCGTACAATTGCCGGCACTGCGATAGATCGCCTCCAGCATGGCACAGGTCGAGCCCTTGCCGTTGGTGCCCGCGACGTGGATGACGGGGTAGCGACGGTGCGGGTTGCCAAGGCGCGCCAGCATGGGGGGCATGCGGTCGATGCCGTAGCGGGCGCCGTGATGGCGCAGGCCATAGAGGTAGCGCTGGACCGCGCCGTAATCGGAAAGATCGGGCGTCTGCAAGATGGGCCTCCTTGTCTGGGCGCTAGGCGGTGGCCGGAGCGGGCTGGTGCAGGAAGGCGCGGAGGAAGCTGACGATGCGCGGCTTCATCTCGTGGCGGTGCACAATCTGGTCGATCAGGCCCCGCTCAAGCAGGAACTCCGAGCGCTGGAAGCCTTCGGGCAGCTCCTGGTTGGTGCCTTCCTTGATCACGCGCGGGCCGGCGAAGCAGATCAGCGCTTCCGGCTCGGCCAGGATCAAATCCCCCAAGGTCGCAAAGCTGGCGGTGACGCCGCCCGTGGTCGGGTCGGTCAAGATCGAGATGTAGGGCAGCCCGGCGTCGGACAGGCGCGCGAGGGCCGCGCTGGTCTTGGCCATCTGCATGAGGCTGAAGATGCCCTCCTGCATCCGCGCACCACCGGAGGCGCAAACGATGATGACGGGCAGCTTTTGCTCGATGCCGCGCTCAATCGTGCGGGTCAGCTTTTCGCCCACCGCCGCACTCATCGAGGCACCGGCAAAGCGGAAGTCCATCACCGCGAGGCTCACGGGCAGGCCGTCCATCTGGCCGAGGCCGCACAGCACGGCTTCGTTGAGGCCCGTCTTGGCAATGTAGCCTTCGAGGCGCTCCTGGTAGGGCTTGGTATCGGTAAACTTGAGGCTGTCGACGGCAGTGACGCCCAGGTCGAGTTCCTGCCAGGTGCCGGCGTCGATCAGGCTCTCGATGCGGCGGGGGCCGTCGAGGCGGAAGTGGTGACCGCTCTTCGGCACCACCATCAAATTCTCCTCAAGCTGCTTGGTATAGATCAGCTCCCCGGACTTCGGGCAACGGGTATAGAGGTCGCGCGGGATGTCGCGTTTGCGTTCCGGCGGCTTGACGGTGCTGTAGCGTGGCTTGGAAAAGAAGGCCATTACGACAAAGATTGCGCAGTTGAACGGGCGACGTCAACACGTCAGCCATGGGCGGCCGTCAACACGCGCACCCGCCCCACCCCAGCCCTCGCCAGCACCTTCGCGCAGGCGTTGACCGTCGCCCCCGTAGTCAGCACATCGTCGACCACCACATGCAGGCGTTTCGGGTCGGGGCGCGCGCCTTTGGCCAAGGCGAAGGCACCGCGCACGTTTTCCTGCCGCTGGGCGCGGGTCAGGTCGGTCTGCGTCGGCGTCTCACGGACCCGCCGGATCAGCGGAGCAACTTCAGCCCCCGGGACGGCACGGGCAAAGGCCGCCGCCAGCTCGTAGCTCTGGTTGAAGCCGCGCTCCCGCTCCTTGCGCGGGTAGAGCGGCACTGGCACGAGCACCGCTCCGGCGGCGAGGTGCAGGAATTCGGGCCGTCGCTTGAGCAGCCAGGGCACATCGTGGAGCAGGTAAAGCCCAGCGTGGTATTTCAGCTCGTGCACCCACGCCCGGCCCGTTTCGGTATAGCGAAAGATCGCCCGACCACGCTCGAAGGCCGGCTGCAGGTCCACACAGCGCGGGCATTTCCGGTCCGCCTCTACCGCGCCCATGTAGGGGTAGCCACAAGTTTCGCAGCAGGGCGGTTCGATAAATTCCCAGCTCGCCCGACAGGCCGCGCAGACATGGCGAACCGGCCCCTCCTCTACCACGTCGCCGCAAAAGGCGCAGCTGGGTGGGAAACAGAGGTCGACAAAAGTGCGTAGCGGGGGCAGTCGAAACATCGGCAACGTGTCTCCCAGTCAACTGGCCCCCGCCCCAAGCGCAAGATCGTAACCCGTGGGCGAGGTTCCGTTAAGGGGCTTGCACTACGGGTGTCGTTCTGCCCTCATGGCCCACGCGATGGACATTGCATTCCTTGGCACCGGCACGTCGCAAGGCGTCCCCATGATCGCCCACCATTCCCACGGGCTCGACGTGCAGGACGCGCGCAACTGGCGCACCCGCACGAGCGCTCACATCTGGATGGGCGGCCAGCGGATCCAGATCGACGTGGGGCCGGAGTTTCGCCTGCAGTGCCTGCGTAACGGCATCGACCAGGTGGACTACGTGTTGATGACCCATGCCCATGCCGACCACATCATGGGGATGGACGACTTGCGCCGTCATGTGGACTTGCGCGGCGGCAAAGCCCTGCCCGTCTATGGTAACCGCGAGACGCTTGACCGCCTGCAACAGGTCTTCCCCTACGCCATGCACGAAGAGGCGCCCGTGCCCGGCTACCCGGCCTTCAGCCTGCGCGAGATGCCGGCCACGCTCGACTTGCCCTGCGGTCGCATCTCGGCCACGCCGTTGCCGCACGGGCGCTCGGACACGCTCGGGCTCGTCTTTACCGAAAAGCAGACCGGCCAGCGCCTCGCCTATTTTACCGATTGCAAGGAAGTGACGCCTGCCGCCAAGGCGCTGGCCCAAGGCGCCGAGGTGCTGGTGATCGACGCCCTCCGGCCCGACCCCCACCCCAGCCACCTGCACCTCGACGGCGCGCTCAAGGTGGCGCTCGAACTCCAGGCCCACCGCACCTATTTCATCCACATGACCTTTGCGGTCGACCATGAGAGCTACAGCGAGACGCTGCCCGACAACGTGCGCCTCGCCTACGACGGCCTCAAGGTCAACGTCGGTACGCTGGAGACAACGGACGCCCCGCCGATCTGGTGCTAAGGGGTGCGACTCTTGTTTAATCGCGGGCCACCGACAAATCCCGCTGCTCCAACCGTATCGGCATCGCAGAAACGGCCTCAGGAAGCCGGGGCGTCGTGGGTGGAGCGAGCGCGGATGAAGTCGCGGATGGCGTGGCGGAGGCGGTGTTGCTCGTCGTGCTCGCCCGGGTAAGACCAGTGGCCGGCGTTGAGCACAAAGAGGTGTTTGGGGCCTTGCCAGGCGTTGTAGATCGCGAATTGGCCGGGCGGCGGCACCGAGGGGTCCCAACGAGCGGCAGAGACGAGCACCGGCTTGTCTGCAAACTGGGCGGCGGAGGCGGCATCGTGGTAGGCCAGCGTGTCTTCGACCTCCTGGGGGTAGTGCTGGTGGACTTTGCGGACGGCCTCGCCGGAGCCTTGGCAGGGCATGCGCAAGCGCAGTGGGTGGTGGCCAAAGCTGGGCAGGCCGAGGTGGCCGCCGCAGAAGCGGTCGTCCCAGGGCAAGGCCAAGGCGCCGATGCCGCCACCGAAGCTGACGCCGTCGTAAAAGATATTGCCGTCGACCTCCGTGCAGAGGCTTTCCAGCGCGTTGGCAGCGCACCAGATGTCTTGCACGCAGCCCGCATGCACGTATTGCTCACGGTCGCGCAGGCCCTGGATCACGTGAAAGACGCTCGACTCCGGGATGTCGGGAAAGCGGCTGAGGTGGAAGCCGCGGGCGCAGAAGTAGAGCGTGGCCGCCTCGGGCAGCAGCTCTTCGGCGTCGGGCGCGTTGCGGCCACCGTAGCCGTGGCCCACGACGAGGCCGAGCCGGATCTCCTTTTTGCGCGGCAGGCTGAGCCAGCCCCCGATGCGACGACCACCCGCACTGTTGAAGTAGACCTTGAGCACCTCGCGCTCGCGCGTGCTGAAGGGAGAAGTCTCGGTCGTGGCCGCCGGCTCGATATTGCGGGCTTCCTCATAACGGCGCTGCCAGAAAGCCGCGAAACCCGCCGGTGGGCGGGGGGGCGCGATCTGCTGGAGGGCTTCGAGGCCGTAACCGTAGGTGGGATCGAAACCCAACGTCGTCTTCGGCTGGAAAAAGTGGGCGGGGCGATAGAGAACGTGCGGCATCGGTCGATCTTTCAAGGTGCCGCACTTTTAACTGAGATCAAGCTTTCACCTTGCGCTTCAACGGCACAAGCTGTTCTCTGCCCTCACGAGTCCCCACTTGTTTTGACCATGGAATTGTCCCATATCCTAGCCGAGCCGGTCGTGGACCGCGAACAGTTCGACATGTTGGTCGAGACTGGTGAAGATGCGGCCGCCGAACTGATTCAGGAACTGCTCGACCTCTTTCGAGAAGAGTCGGGCCCCCGCCTCGACGCGCTGCAAGCCTCTCTGGGCCAAAACGATACCGTAGCGATCGGCAAACACGCCCACTCCTTGGCCGGAGCCAGCGCCAACCTGGGTGCATTGCGCCTCTCCAAGCTGTGCCGCAAGCTCGAAACCGAAACGAACGCGGGCAACCTGGCCGCGCTGCCCGAAATCGCCCGCCACATCCGCGCGGAGTATGACCGCGCCGTGCAGCAGTTCGAAGTCGAGATCGAACAGCTCAAGTCCTAGGGCTTATCAGCCGAGGTGTTAACGGGCAAAGCCCGGGCTGTAACCGTTGCGATCCGTGATTTGCGGCGATTCGCTGGCACTATGCCAGTACCCCCGCATATCGTTACTTCCGTCTATTCACTGCCCCTGGCCGCCCAAGCCGCCCTCGCAGAGCGCCTGACGAGCCGCCTTCAACGGGTGGCCGAAGCCGTCTGCCATCACGAGGCCACCTGTCGCGAAGAGCAGGAGCGCCTCGCCGCCAGCCTTGCCGGCGCGCAGGCCGATGGCATGGCCTATTGGCTGGAGTCTTAAGGGATACAGAGCCGGGCGAATATGCAACGCCCGGCATGTATACCTCAGTCAGGTAAATATACAGGCTTGACGGACACAAACGTGCGTCAAACATAGGCTGCTTTTTTCTGCAGCGACTATGTCCAAGCCTATGATCCTGAAGCACCTGACCGTCTTCTCCGTTTTTGCCGCCCTCGCCGGCACCAGCTACGCCAGCACCTTGGGCGAGCAATACATCAGCATCGACGCCGGCTATATCGCCCAAAAGCGCACCGATGCGGAGCGGCTGGGGCTGCGCTATAACCTGCCCTTGATCGAGCAGGAGCAATGGGGCCTGGATGTGGGCTTCTTTGGACGCTACGAGACTCAGGAAGCGCAGCTCTATTACACCGGCTCCACCGGGCAACGCGTGATGCTCTTTGCGGGTGAAAACGAGCACCGCTCGCTCGGCCTCGATCTGACGGCTTACCTCCCGGTGCACGAGCGCCTCAAGCTGTTCGCCCGCGCCCACGCCATCACCACCTGGGCAGATCGCTTCGAATTCGACCTCAGAGCGCCGTACGGCGAAGTCGAAACGGCGGACTACAATTACTTCACGTACGGGGCAGATCTGGGGCTCGAATTCGCGTTCAACGACAAATTTTCCCTTCTGGGCGGGGCTGGAATTGAAAAAGACGACCATCGGCAGGAGGAAGCTTACCAATGGTTCGCCGGTGCCCATTTTTGGGTAACAGAGGTGCTCGGCACCCAAATCGGGTATCGTTACTACAACTACGACGGGGACCGTCGCAACGCCCACCTCTGCACGTTGTCGCTGTTTTTCCGCTATTAAATTCGCTCATCTCCCCCGCTTTCCGGCCGGCCCACCAAGCGAATTAGCAAGATATCGGAAGCGCTAATAACACCCATTAGCGTTAGCTATGAATGTATTTCATAGGCCGTCGGCTTCTTGACCCACTGGGCAAAGAGTGGAACATGTGCCGCTTCCCCTTAATTGGAAACTGACTGTTAGAACTCGTAAGCACATGAATCTGAACAAACTGACTATCTTGGCCAGCCTCCCCCTGCTGGCAGTTGCTGCTAACGCTGGTACCTTTGGCCAACAGTACATCGGCGTGCAAGGCGCTTATGTCGACGGCGACGGCTTCGACGGCAATGGTGCCGCGATCGCCTACAACCTGCCGGTCGTGCAGCAAGAGCGCTTCGGTATCGATGCCACCGTGGGTGTGCAGTACGCCAATATCGACTACGGTCGCTACTGGGGTGACGACGACCTCGTCAGCCTCAACGGCGGTGTCGTGGCCTACTTCCCGCTCAACAACGTGGTCACGCCCTTCGTCGGCGTCCAGATTGGCAACGACTGGCAAAACGCCGGTGACGAATCCGACTTCGTGTTCGGCGGCACCATCGGCCTCGAGCTGTCCGCCAACGACCAGCTTTCGTTCATCGTCAATACCGGTGCGGCCCGCAACGAAGAAGCCAACGCCACCGCCTACTCCGTCGGCGTGAGCGCCAACTACTGGCTGACCGAAGTCGTGGGCCTCAACGTGGGCTTCGACCACACCAACATCCAGGATGCCGACGACTACGACACCTACACCGCTGGTGTGCTCTTCCGCTTCTAGTTTCTAGCAAGCACTTTTACTTCATTGCGAGACGGGCTCCTTCCAAGCGAAGGGCCCGTTTTCTTTTGGTGCCTTGCCAAGGTACCTTCTTGCGCGGCAACCACGACTGGTCTAGATAAGACGTATGCGTGTTCTTACTGAAGTAGCTCAAGACGCATTAGAGCTCGGACTTGCTGATCGCGCTCGTCTCGCGGACATCCTGTTGGAAAGCTTGCAACTGGATCGCGATCCGCATCAGTGGGATGAGATAGACCGCGAAATGGAGCGTAGAATGGCTGCACGCGAGAAAGGCGATGTCTCTATCGTAGATGGAGATGAGGTCCTTCAGCGCGCTTGGCAACGGCTCCAATCATGAAGCTACGGTTTACTTCTGAGGCTGAAGCCGAACTCAATCAGATCCTCGACTACTATCACACCATAGATCCGGTCCTCGCTATCCGCTTCTTACGCGAAGTGGAAAAGCTGCGAGACCGGCTCCTGCAATTTCCTGAGAGCGGACACTCGCGACTAGCAGGGCGTTACCGTTTGGCGCTCGTTGCTGGCTTTCCCTATGCTCTCGCCTACACAGCTACGGACAAAGAAATTCTAGTTGAATATTTGCCGCATCTAAAACGGCGACCACACCACTGGCGTAAGGACTAGCCCCCTCACCTCACCCCTTACGGAAGACGGCGATGCGGTGGGAGTTGGTGCCGCCGGAATTATTGGAGACGCCCCAGCAGTGGGCCGTCTTGGTAAATTCCTGCTGGTGCTGGAGTACGGCGACCGGTTGCCAGCCGACCTTGGCGACGGCAGGGATCAAGTATTGCTCGAGCTGCACCTGACCGTGGCGCACTTCGCCCACCTCGCACACGAGGTAACCGCCCGGGCGAGTGATACGGAGCGTTTCGGCAAAGACTTGCGCCATCGCCGTCGCCCAAGCCTGGGGCGTGCGCGGCGTGATGAGGCCCTGCAGCTTACCCGGCACCCCGGCGAACCACAGGCGCAGCCAGTTGTCGCCCTGGTAGTCCACCACATCGAGGAAGGGGGGAGAGGTGACGGTGAGCTGCACCGAATTATCCGGGACCTGCACGGTATGGCGCGCATCCTGGGTCATGATCAGCGCATCGCGGCCGGCCTGGCGCAGGGCGTCGAGCGCCTCGGGCTGCATGCCACGCAAGAGGGCCTGCGTCTTTTTGACGAGGATCGGGCGCAGTTCGCGACGCGGCGGCGTCTGGTCGCGACGCTCGTTGATTCGGCGCTGCGCGGCGATGCTGACGGCCTGGTTGGGCGGCAGGGTGTAAACCGAAAGGAAGCCGCTGGAGTGCCCCGTGAGGCGAGTCAGCGCGACCAGCCGCAGCCAGTTGTCGACCGCATCGGCCTCCTTGCCACGCTCGTGCAGGTAGCGGCGCAGGTGCGTGATCTCGCGCAAGGTCGCCGGGTGGTAGAAGGCGCGTAGGTCGTTTCGCACCGTGGTGCGCTTCTCCAGGTCGAGACTGTCGAGGCGCTCCTGCACCGCTTCGACGGTCGGCGGGTTGAGCCGCGGCTCGGTGAAGCAGCGCGACAGCAGGTTGAGGTCGCACCCCGCCACGCGACGCCCGAGCAACGCCGCCTCGATCACCGTAGTGCCGCGCCCCATGAAGGGGTCGTAGATCAGGTCGCCGGGGGACGAGAGCCGGTCGATAAAGAACCGGGGCAGCTGCGGCTTGAAGCACGCGCGGTATGGTATCTCGTGGATCGCGGCCGCCTGGCGCTGCTGGGCGGTCCAGAATTCGTTGAAGTAGGTGGGCACGAGGAAAGCGCTCTCGTCATCGCCATACGGACGGGTTTCTACCTGCCCGCCCTCCGGCCGCAGACGAAATTGCGCCAGCTCTTCAAGAAACGGTACAACTTCCGCGGGATAAGCCATCCCAGTACGGTGGACCAGTTTCGGTACCTGTACAAGCTGAATTTCAGGGAATTTGCGCATCAGGCACCGCCCATGGGAGGTAGAAGGCCGCATTGGAAGAAGCCCGATAGTGAAGCTTCTCCGTCCCTGGGTCGTACAGGTACAACTTCCGCGAAGTAAGCCATGCCATGTATCATGGCTCAAGTTCAGTGATTTGTACAGCCGGAAGTGCGGAAAATCGGGGATTGGCGCAGGATCAAGAGAGCAAAACGAGTGCTCAAGTGCCAAACGGGATTACGGCTCCAGCTCCTCCGAATTGCCTGAGTCTCCACATTCAATCAGCGCAAATCCGTCTGCCTCCATAAAGAGTTGTGAGGTCTCTGGGTTACCCGCCCAGATCCCAGAGAGATCGCCCCAGATTCTCACCTTATATCCTGAATATTCGATCAACTTACGGTGTAGCGATTCCCGGTAGGTATAAAGATGAATCCTCCGATCACGGTGTTGGGATTTATTTGAGGAAACGACCAGCGCACCTAGACCTTCCTCCCCCATCAGGATTATCGCTTCGGTGATTTCGACCAAGTGATCCCGCCTCCGGAGGTTCTCGAACGCCTCATCCAAGGTGCGATACTCGTAGAGGGCATCCACGCGGCGGCCGCCCCAACAGCACTCGCACATTTCCGCGAGAGCGTTGGAGAACGCAAATGCGCAAACGAACAACCAAAGGAACCTCTGGACTTTCATGGGGCTAGTAACGGAGGTGAAAGGGAAAGAGAGCATCTCCGCGAGAGAAGATACTCATTCTTTATCCGTTAACCGCTGCTAGCGCAAGCTAAACGCCCACCCCGCCCCTTACGCCTCCCACTTCTTCACGATCAGGCAGGAGTTGATGCCGAGCATGCCGAAGGAGTTGTTGAGGATGGTGCGGATGCCGTCGGGGCGCGTCTCGGGGGTGTTGAGCACGAGATTGCCGGTGTCGCAGCCGGGGTCGAGGTCGACGACGTTGATCGTGGGGTGGATCTGGCTGTCTTCGAACGATGGCAGGTTCGCCGCCAGCTCGAGCGCACCTGCCGCGCCCATCGCGTGGCCGATGTAGCTCTTGGCGTTGTTGACGCGGGTATTCGGGCAGGTATCGACCGGGAAAAGCGTCTTGATCGCCTGACACTCCTGCAAGTCGCCAGCGGGGGTGCTGGTGGCGTGGGTGCTGACGATGTCGATGTCGCAGGCCTGCAGCTTGGCCTTCTTCAGCGCAGCCTGCATGCACTCCACCTGACGCTCGGCATTGGGCAGCACGGCGTCGGTAGCGTCGGAATTCATGTGGTAGCCCACGATCTCGGCGTAGATCTTGGCACCGCGGGCGAGGGCGTCGTCGAGGCGCTCGACGGTGTAAATGGCCCCACCCTCGCTGACGACGATGCCGTTGCGGCCCTTGTCAAACGGGCGGCTCGCCTGGTTGGGGTCTTCGTGATGGCCGAGCGCGCCCTGGCTCTTGAAGCCGGCGAAGATACCGAAAGTGTGGATCGACTCGCTGACGCCGCCGGCGAGGGCAAAGTCGACTTCGCCGAGGCGGAGCATCTGCACGGCCTGGATCAGGCCCGCGTTACCGGCGGCACAGGCGGCGCCGATCGTGTAGTGCGGCCCGGTGATGCCGAGGTTGAGCGTCACCTCGCCCGCCGGGTTGTTGGCCACGGTGCGGGGGTTGTGGTGGTGGCTCCAGTAGCGCACGTCGTATTCGAACTTCGAGATGTTATACACCTCGTTTTCGGTTTCGACGTTGCCGTGCTCGGTCGTGCCGATGTAGACGCCGACGCGTGCCTTGTCGAGCCCCTCCCAGGCCACGCCGCAGTCCTGCACCGCCTCGCGGCTGCAGAAGATCGCCACGCTGCCAGCTCTGGTGCTGTGGCGCAGCTCGCGCCGGCTCTGGTATTTGCGTGCGTCGTAGTCGCACACGCCAGCATGGACGGTGCCCATGTAGCGCATGTCGATGTTGACGATATTGGCCCGGCCGGCGAGCAGGTTGGCTCGCATCTCCGCCAGGGTGTTGCCGATGGGCGAGGTCAGGCCCACTCCGGTAATGACAATCCGCGTGTCGTGCATCTCGGGGAAAACTCACCCTACTACGGGCACAGGCCCGGAAGCTGTCAAACCGGAAGGGTGTATTTTGGGCAACGGGGTGATCCGAAACATTACTCGTAGCGGAGGCGGAAGAGGCTGCCGTTGCCGTCGAGCAGCCCTTCGCCAGTGGCGGTGAGCAGCAGCTCGCTCGGGTCGTCCCGGAGGGAAGCGCTCTGGTTGAGCGCCACGGTCTGCCACTGGTCCTGCATCTGGTCGAAAGTCTGCCAGCTGATACGGTGGGCGGCGCTGCGGTTAACCACCGCCTGCAACTGCACCTGCCCCTCGACCAGTTCGATCTGGATGCAATTCTTCAGCGCCGGATCGCGCGGGTCGGAGGCGAGGAAGAACTCGGCGGCATCGATCCGGCCATCACGGTCCGCATCGCCGGAGCCGTTGGTCATGGCCAGTCCGCCAAAGTGGCGCATTTCCCAGCTGTCGGCCAAGCCGTCGCCATCCACATCGGTAAAGCTGAAGGCCAGCTCGACCTCGTAAAAGTGCTGATCGAAGCCCCGGTAATCGGTGCGGGGGCTCAGCGAAATGTAATAGGCGGCACCGGCGGTCAGGGAAAACTGGTAATGCGGCAGGCCAGGCGTGCCCTCTTCGGCCAGTGAGGGGGTCAGCGGCTCGGAATCGGCCACCGTCTGCAGGGCAACGCCTTCGGCCCAGATGTCGACCGCACCGTCTTCGGGCGCGGTGTAGAGAAACCAGAGCGCGGCTTCGGGCTCGGAGGGTTGGTAGTCATAGACGGTAAAGGTGCCGTTGGGGAGCACGACTTCGGCAGCGGTGGCCGGGGCCGTGTTGGCGGGAGCCTCCAGATAGGCGAGCGCCACGCCGACCTGGTCAACCGTCTCGGCGCAAAAGAGATAACCGGGAGCCTGCAGCGCGATCTGGTAGACATCGCCCGCGTGCACCGTCAGGACGGTGTCGCCGTAGGCGGGAAACGTGGCGGCAGCCGTGCTGGCTGCGTCTCCCTCCACCAAGCTGACGCCCACTTGGCCGTATTCGTAGGCCGGGTCGTAATCGCCGGGCAAGACGTTGCCGGCCAGCAGCACCTGACCGTCGGCGCTTGCCACCCATTGGTAGTAGCGGGCCGGCTCGCTGATGTCGTTAAAGGCTTCGACTGCACCGGCAGCCGGGAGGGGCAAGGCGTCGGCGGGGTCGGCATGGGCTTCCGGCCCGGAAGTCCATTCGATAAAGGCACCGACCGTCACATCGTATTGCTGCTCTTCCTGCACCACGCGGGCGGCATACCACTTACCCTCTTCGACGAAGCCGCGCTCGTTGTGGGCCGTCCACTCGGCATAAAAGCAGCGGTAGGTCTTGGCGCGGGCGACTTCGCGCACTTCGGAGATTTCCTTGGTCGCGCGGTCGTAGTCGATCTCGACCAGCACGATGGTGTCGCCCGGGTAGGTCTGCTCGTCGAGGCGAAAGGCGATGTAGCCATCCTGCGGCGCTTCCCAGATCGTCTGGTAAGGGTTGGCGGTGGAGCGCTGCTCGATGCGGTCGAGGTTACCCTCGCGAAAATCGCGGATGTTCAGCGTCTGCCACTGCTGGTCGTACCAAGGGTACCAGAAGTCGTAAAAGATCTGGACGGCTGCCGTCGGGGCATCGGCCTCGGGCACCGAAAAGCGAAGAAAGAGGTCGCCCTTTGGCAGCACGTCGTCGCTCACAATATCGGTCAGCGGGTCGCTCGCGTTGAGTTCGCCGCTCCAGAGGCGGGTGCCGATGCCCTCGGTGTTGAAGTCGTAGAGCGCAATTTCGATTGCCACGTTGGGGCTGAAGAAGTCGCCCGTAAAACGGTAGGCCCCGAGGATCATGTCGGCGCGGTACCAGACGATTTTGCGGTCGTCTACCGTCGGCGCGGAAGCAAAGTCGAGCTCCAGCGTGGAGTCGTCGGCCACGGCAGGCAACACCTCCGCATCTTCCGGTTGGGCCGCAAGGCGACTCGACAGGAAGGGGGCTGCAAAAATCAAGGTCAGCAGGACAAAAATAGAGCGCATCGCGCTCTCCTTCGCAGATCCTATTCCCAACGATAAATGCCTACCCAAATTAAGGCCAAACATCTCAGCACACAGGGGTAATCCTGCAAGCTCACCCCGCCAAAGAGGCCAGAAAAGAGGAAAGGGGTCGTGCGCGCTGCAAGAGCAGCCGATCATCCTGCAATGCAGGCTCTTCACCTTTGGGTGGGGATTCCTTTCCACAAGCAGGGCCTGTCTTCCCTCAGCCCCCGAGGAAACAAAAGTGCCTTGGTTAGATTAAAAACCCGGGGCTGCTTACCGATAAGGACAACTACACGGATCCTCTCTAGGGGATCGCAACGCTCGCGGGACTTCCTCCCGCCCCTATCCTGCCACCCGCGACGGGCCCCGCCAGTCGCAAAGAAACGATTCAACCTTTCTCATGAAGCAACGACTCAGTCTACTCGGTTCCCTCCTTCTGGCCCTCAGCTGCGGCTACGCCGCCCCGGCCACCACGCAAAGCGACGCGCAGGAGGCCCCGCAGACCGCAGCCAAAGCCAACTGGAGCGACGCCACCTTCGAACGCCTCGGCTTTCAGCCGCCCTCCGAAGGCCAGGAATTCGTCCTCCTCTCCTACGATGTGGACGACCAGGGCAAGGTGAAGGGCATGGTGCACGTGCTCCACAGCACCGACGCCAAGCTGACCCCCTCCGCCGTCGAAGCCGCCACGCAGGAGCGCAACCGCTTCGAAGAAGCCCAGCGCAATGACCGCGAAGTGCGCAAGATCGTCTACTTCCGCCCCAATGAGGAAGGGGATTTCGATTACCGCATCGCCTACTCCCTGCTCGGCCTTGCCACCAACCGCGAGCTGGCCGACGCGGGCAGCGCGATCGCCCAGAACCGCGTGGGTGAGATTTATTACCACGGCCTCGGCGACGTGTTGCCGGAGCCGAAGCGCGCCTTCGACTGGTTTGTGCGTGCGGCGGATCAGGACTTTGGCGACGCCCAATACAACCTGGGCGTGATGTATCAGATGGGCGACGGCGTGGAGCAAAACGCCAAGACCGCCGTCTACTGGTATCAACGCGCCGCCGAGCAAGACCAGGCCAACGCGCTGAACAACCTCGGCTACGCCTACTCCGCCGGTTTTGGGGTGGAGAAGGACGAGGCCAAGGCAGTGGAATATTATGAGAAGGCCGCCAAGCTCGGCCACTCGACCAGCCTCTTCAACCTCGCCTACCGCTACGAAAACGGTCAGGGCGTGCAGCGCGATGTGAAGCGCGCCATGAAGCTCTACCGCGAAGCAGCCGACAAGGGCCACGAGGGTGCGATGTATTGCATCGGCCGCCTCTACGAGCTGGGCCAGGGCGTCGACCGCAGCCTCTCCGAAGCCCAGTCGTGGTATCGCCGCGCCTCCCGCGAAGGCTCCACCCACGCTCAGCAGCGCCTCCAGCAACTGTCCTCCCGCCAGGCCAGCCTGAACTAAAGACTACGGCAGCATCCTTTTCGCACCTGCGAAGATTTCGTCGTCGCCCGCTGGCTTCAGTTGGGCGACGTTTTCTTGGGCCAGCTCCCAGGCCAGCAGGCGACGCTTGCGCTCGGGGCCCCAGCGATACCCACTGAGCCCGCCGGTGCCTCGCAATACCCGGTGGCAGGGGATGAGCCACGAGATGGGATTGGCCCCCACCGCCTGCCCCACCGCACGGCTGGCACTGGGGCGCCCCAAGCTCGCGGCCAGTTGCCGGTAGCTGACGCAGCTGCCGGTAGGGATGCGCAAGAGTGCCCGCCACACTTGCACCTGAAAATTGGTCCCCCGCACCCACAAGCGCAGCGGGGCCGGGTCGCCACCCTCAGCGAGGCAGAAGAGTCGGGCCGCTACGGGCGCGGTCTCGGCAGGCGCATGGCGCAGGGCTGCCTCCGGGTATTGGCGACTCAAGGCAGCCAGAGCGGCTTCCACTGCTTCCGCGTTTTCCAGGAAGAACAGCGCCGAAATCCCGCGCGGCGACAGGGCCAGCAGATACGCGCCAAAGATCGACTCGTGCACGCCCCAGACCAGCGGCAGCCCGCCTTGCTTGAACTCGCCCGGCGTCATGCTCTCGAACTGAACCAGCGTATCGTGCAGGCGACCGGGGCCGGAAAAGCCGTTCGCCAGCGCCGCCTCCAACACGCTGCCACCTGCCCGCAAGTCGGCTTTCGCGCCCTCCAGATGCAGATACTGGCGGTAGCGGTGCGGGCTGAGGCCCACGTAGTCGACAAACAGCCGTTGAAAATGGGCGCGGCTCAGGCCCAGCTCTGCGGCCACCGTCTCCATCGGCAGCTGCTCCGCGTCGGTCTCGGCCAGGCGCTCGATGGCGCGGGCCATCATGTGGTAGTGGGAAGGCATGGGTCGTTCGGATTACGGTGTCATTATACGCCTTTGGGGGCTCCCGCCCACCCGAATTGTGCCCAGGGCTGCGTTCAAAATTCGGTGCTGCCGAAAACCCCGACAAGCTGCAACCCATCCTGCCTTTGCGCCGCTGCTCCGAAGTTGAGACGAATTCCAAAGAATGGGGTTGTATCGTAGCATCATGAAGTTGCCCAGTTGGAGATTGCCGCTCGAAATCGTGACGCTGGTCGCGCTGATCGGAGTTTTGGTCTATCCTGCGTTTTCCAGCCCGGAACTCAACGCGCAGATGAAACCTTCCGACCAGACCGAACCCGATCTCTCCCGCTACGAAGTCGCCACCATCGGCGGCGGCTGCTTCTGGTGCACCGAGGCCGTCTATCAGCCGATCAAGGGCGTCACCTCGGTCGTCAGCGGCTATGCCGGCGGCCATGTCGACCACCCCACCTACAAGCAAGTGACTTCCGGCACCACCGGCCACGCCGAAGTGACGCAGATCACCTTCGACCCCGAAACGATTTCCTACGAAGAGATCCTTCACCTCTTCTGGCAGGCGCACGACCCGACGACGCTCAACCGCCAAGGGGCCGACGTGGGCCCGCAATACCGCTCGATCATCCTCTACCACAACGATCAGCAGAAGGAAATCGCGGAAAAGTCGCTCAAAGACGCGCAGGCCAGCTTCAAGAGCAAGATCGTCACCGAGATCAAGCCGATGACGGACTTCTACCCGGCTGAAGACTACCACCAGGACTTTTACGCCAACAACCCGAACCACCCCTACAGCGTCTACGTCATCAAGCCCAAGCTGGAGAAGATGGCGAAGGCACAAGCGGGGAAGTAGCGGGCCCTGCGCTATCGCCCAAGCTTTTTGCGCACGGCGGCAAAGAGCGCGTGTAGCTCCGTCTCGCGGAGGAGGAAGAGCGTGGCGAAATAAAGGGCCATGCCCAGCGGGATGAGTAGTGCGATGAGGCCGGCGTCGAGCAGCTTGGGCTCGGTCCCGAGCTTCAGCGCCTGCAGCAGGCCACCCACCAGGCCCGTGCCGATGGGTTCGGCAAAGTAGATCGCCGCAACCATCACCGCGCCGGCGGCCATGATCTTCACGGCGGCCCAGCCGGTGGCGGGGGTGACGAGCGCCACCCGGTAGCGACGCAGCAGCCAGGCGAGCAGCAGGCAGTGCACGACACTCGTCAGCAGGTTGGCCAGCGCAAGGCCGGGGGTGCCGAGCGGCCCCATCAACGCGAGGCTGAGGCCGAGGTTGAGCACGAGGTTGAGCACCGCCAGCCGCACGGGCGTCCGCATGTCTTGCTGGGCGTGGAACGCACGGGTCGCCAGCGTGGCCCAGGAGTAAAACGGCACCGCGATGGCGAAAATCTGCAGGGGCAGCACCGTTGCGGCCACGTCGTCGGCACCGAAGAGGCCCCAGGCAAACAGGGCGCTGAGGATCGGCTCGGCCAGCACCGCCAGGCCTAGTGCGGCCGGCACCGTGATGAGCATGATGAGCCGCCACCCGTGGTGGTAGCCCTCCGCAAAGGCTTCCTGACCGTCTTCGCGGGCGGCGTAGCGCGCCAGCTCCGGGAAGAGCACGGTGCTGACCGCGACCGCAAACACGCCCAGCGGCAGCTCGATCAGCCGGTTGGCGAGGTAGAGAATGCCCGTGGCCTGGTCGTTGAGGCTGAACGCGAGCAGCCGCGAAACCAGCACGTTGACCTGAAAGATGGCCGCGCCGAAGACCCCCGGCAGGAAGAGGTTCCACACCGGGCGCAAGTCGGTCTTTTCACCGCGCCCTGCCGTGCGATCCCAGCCCGCCTTTTGCAGGTCGAGCCAAGGAGTCAGCCACTGGAGGATGCCGCCGACCAGCACCCCGCCGCTGAGCCACCACGCGCGCTGCTCCGGCGTGTCGCCAAAGGCCCAGCCGAGGCCGCCCAGCGCCGCAATCATGCTGAGGTTGAGCCATACCTGCGACATCGCGGGCACGAAAAAACGCTCCCGCACATTGAGGGCCGCGCTGAGGATGGCCGCCAGACAGATCAGGATCAGGTAGGGCGTCAGCACGACACCATAGCCGCTGCTGAGGTACCAGCGCTCCGCCAGCCCCGGAATCAGCGGCAACGCCAGCCAACCGAGCGCCATCAGCACCGAGAGCCCGCACAACACCACCGCCAGCCGCCGCAGGACGGCATTGAGCAAGGCGTCCTGCGCGGCGGGCCCGTCCTGCTCCAGCTTGCGGGAGAGCACGGGCACCACGGCGGAGGTCAGCGCGCCCTCGCCCAGCAACCGGCGGAAGAGGTTGGGCAGCGTAAAGGCCAGGATGAAGGCCGAGCTGACCGGCCCCGTGCCGAGGAAGGCAAACAGGCAGACGTCGCGCAGCAGGCCCAGCACGCGGCTGGCCGAGGTGGCGAGGCTGACAATCGAGATGCTACGAAGGCGCGCACACACAAACGCTGGTGATACGCGACGCGCGCTCCCTCGCCCAGCGGAAAATGCGAAACAAAAAAACGGCCCTGCCTCGCGACAGGGCCGTGCAGATCCGTTACCCGCCGATCAGGGGATGGCGAGGTAGTCGATATTGGCGAGGTCTTGCCCGGTGGACTGCACGCGCACGGTGTTGACCGCCCCTGGGTTGAGCGGCACCGCCACGTCGAGCGTCGCCCAATTCGTCCAGCCGCCGGTGGAAGGGAAGCTGATCGACTGAGTGCTGCCGTTGACCGTGAGCTGGCCTGTGCGGGTGCCGGCGCTGCCATTGGCATAGCGGAAGCGCAGGGTCTTAGTGCCCCCGCCGCTACCGTTGACGCGAGCCCACTGCACGCTGCCGCCCGAGCTATTGAAATCGACGAAGCCCGTGCCGGTGTAGTGGTTGCGGTTGTTGGTGACGACAGCCCCACCGCCGACACTCGTGTTCAGCTCGGCCTGCAAGGTCAGCGGGACGTAGGCGATGTTGGGCGTGGGCGGGGTGCTCATGCCCGTGCCGAGGTAATAGTCGGGCTGGTGCGACTGCATGTAGCCCTTCACCGTCATGTCGACCCGGTAGGCCGGGTTGTGGGCGAGCGTATAGAGGCGCGTGCTGGTGGGGGTCGGCGTGGTGCAGATGATCAGCTGCGTGTAATTGCTGTTGAACGACACAATCTCCTCCCGCCAGTCGCCCAGGATGTCGCCGTAGAAGAAGGGCGCGCCGCGGTGGCTCGTCTGCCCGCCCACCCCGCTGGAGGTGCTGCCCACGGTGAAGAGGCGCGAGATGGTGTGGTTCGAGGCGTTGTATTTCTCCACCTTGCCGTCGTTGAGGGTCTCGCTGAGCAAGTCGCCATCCCACCAGATGCGGAAGTTGGGCCACGGAGTGGTGGCGTGGACGGTCGCTCCGGTGTCGATGCGGTGGTAGCCGTGGAACGACCAGTATTCGTAGCCGGGGTAGTTTGGGTCGATGTCGGCCACTACGCCGCGCGCGGTGTCTTCGGGCGAGCCCCAGTGCAGGTGGATGGGGGAGCCGGAAGAGGCATCGAATACGAGGTAGTGCAGGCCGTTGGCGTTGTCTTGCTGGATGGCGAACCCTTCGAGGCCGGGCCGGTTGGGGTTGAGGTCGCCAAAGTGGAAGCGATCGCCATGGACGACCCCGGCGCTGGAGCCGCCCGTCTTGTAGCGGAAGGTACCGTTGGCGTTGAGCACGTAGCCGCCGTCGGAAAACTCATCCGTGCCGTCGCCATTCACGTCGAAGAGGCGGATCTGGTGGAAGTCGGGGGCGTCTGTCGAGCCCCGGTTCCACTTCCAGCGCTGCGAGAGGCTGTTGTCGGCCTCGAAGTCATAGGCCACCACCATGAGGTTGAAGGCGCCGGAGCCGATGCGGTTCTTGAGCTTGGCCACCACGCTGGGGGCGTTGCCGTCGAGGTAGCCGATGCCTAGGTGTGCCGCCAGCGGGCCATCGCTGAGGTAGTCTTGCGGCAGGGTGGCGCGCGCCCGCTCGGCGCCGGTCAGGCCGTTGAGGATCGAGAGGGCCTGCACGTTGTTGCCGAGGCCGGAGAGCGTGCTGCCGTCGCCAAAAACGACGCCATTGGCGGTGCGCAGCGCGACTTCCGCCCGCCCGTCGCCATCGAGGTCGTAGACTGTCACCCCGTCCCAGTGGCCCACGTCGATGGCGGAGGGGCCGGGCTCGATGTTATTGGGGGCGACGCTGCCGGGCCCGAGGTCGACGACCCACAGCAGTTCGCCGGTTCGGGTGTAGGCTTCGAGCTTCTGGCTGTTGACCGTGTCGGACGGCAGGCGGTCGAGGATGTAATCGTATTCGCCATCGCCGTCGAGGTCGCCCACCCATACGAAGTGCACGGTGTAGCCCGGCAGGTTGCGCACGGGGATGCGCACCGCCGGCTCGTAGGGGCCGTTGGCCGAGAGGGTAAACGGCACGCTCGAAGCCTGCTCCACCCCGCCGACGACGGGCCGCACGGTATAGGTGTAGGCCGAGCTGGTGGGGGCCGAGGTGTCGGTATAATTGCTGACCTGCAGGGGCGAGCCGTTGAGCTTCACCGCCGGGCCGCCGTTGGTCGAGCGGTAGAGGTTGTACTGGGTGCTGGAGGCATCCAGGCCGAGCACGCGCCAGCTGATAAAGGTGGCGCTGGAGCCGGTGCGGACGGCCACGACGCCACGATCCAGCTTCTCCATCTCTCTTTGCCCTTGCAGCCCGAGCGGGAGCAAGGAGAGGGCGAGGAGGCTGGGCAGTAGTTTTTTGGAGTTCATAGGTGGGGTTTGGGAGTGTTCGGTAACGAAACGGGCCGGATACGCAGATTTGGGCGCGCCGGGCCGTTCTTCCGGGGGGGGCGGAAGCTCTTTTGGGGGATGGGGTGCGGATGAGCCGGGGTCGGGCTGGCCAGCGTAATGGGGGGGCACTGGCGGGCCGCACCTAACAACCTGCATGAGGCCTGCTAATAATAACGCATCTGCAGCTCGCACAGAATCCCTGAAACAAGGGAGAAAGCGTGGCAGGGACGCTAAACACGGTCATTATTGCGCAAAATGCCCGGCCTGGAGCGGCGGCGATTGACTCCCGGGCGGTTTCGGCGACAATGGTCCCCATCGGCACCCTACTTCAAGTCTGGTTGTGGTGGACGCTGCTCCTGCTGGGGCCGGAAGCAGCTCATGCGGAGCTTTCCTCTGCGCAAGGGCCTATCCTGTTGCCGGGAGCCTCCGACACGGCGGCCTGCGTGGCCCGGCAGGCGACTTGCAGCGAGCTGGGCACCGCCAGCAGCAAAACGGCCGAAGACGACTGGTTTGTCGCGGGAGGCGACGATGTATCGCCTGCCCAACGCCCTACCTGGGCGGCCCTGCCCGCCCAGCCGAGCACCTTTTTGGATGGCAGCCATCGCTGGCTGACCGATTGGCACAAGCGCGCCTGCCCGATAGTGGGGCCGCCGCACGCAGCATGACGACGGCGCAGCCCCGCCCGGCTGCAGTGCATAGGGCGCCTCACTGAAACCGGCGCCCTCAAACGTTAGAATATTCGTCATCATGATGCTGCATTTTGTAAAATCCATCTGGGAGAACCTGCGCGAGACCCCCATCGACAAGGAATACCTGCGCCTGCTCTACCGCCACTTGAGCGACCGCCAACTCCTGGCCGTCGAAGTCGAAGGGCTGAGCCGCGACGCGCGCGAAATCTGGCGCGCCGAGGTGTTCCAGCGTGGTCTCGCCCAGCCCTGCCGCGCATAAGCGGCCCTTCGTTCGCTAGCCCCTGCGCCGGTCTTCGGACAGGGGCTTTTTACATCTCGAAGATTCTCCCATGTACGACTTTCCACTTGAGACCGAGGGCCTTAGCCCACAGGCTCACCTCACCATTTTGTCTGCCGCCAATTACCGATGGGCCTCATAGACCAACTCCTCGGCAAGCTGCAGCGTCACCCCAAGCGTGTGGTCTTCCCGGAAGGGCACGACCCCCGGATCATCCAGACCGCGCGCCAGTTTGTGACGCGGCGTTGCGGCGTACCCGTCCTCCTCGGCGACCGGGCCGAGATCAAGGAGCGCGCACGGCGTCTCGACATCCGCCTCGACGGCATCCGCATCCTGGAGCCCGACCGGAGCGAAGACTTCGAGATCTTCCGCCCGATGATCGACCAGCATCCCAAGTATGCGGAGGCCACGGAGGATGAGAAGCGGAGCATCCTGCTCGACCGGCACAACTTTGCCGCGCTGATGCTGGAAAACCACCGCGTCGACGCACTCGTGGCCGGCGCCACCATGTCGGCCTCCAGCGGCCTGCGCTCGCTCTTCCGGTTTATCCCGACGCAAAAGGGCGTCAAGAGCGCCTCCTCGATGCTGATCCTCGACCAGGAAAACCCGAATTTCGGGCTCAACGGGCTGCTCTTCCTCGCGGACTGCGGCGTGATCCCGGAGCCGACGGTCGAGCAACTGGCCGACATCGCCGTCTCCACCGCGCGCATCGCCCACCACTTGACCAACGAGGAGCCTCGGGTGGCCATGCTGAGCTTTGCCACCCATGCGCAAAAGATCGTGCACCCGTCGATTTCCAAGATCCGGGAGGCGCGGGACATCGCGCGCAAGCGGGCCGACGCGCTGGGCCTGCGCTGCCAGATCGAGGGCGAGCTGCAGCTCGACGCCGCCCTGAGCCCGCTCGTGGCGGGCCAAAAGGGCCTGCCGGACGACCCGGTGGCGGGGCGCGCCAATGTGCTGGTGTTCCCCGACCTCAACTCTGGCAACATCGCCTCCAAGATGATCCAGCTGGTGGCGGGCGCCCGCACCTACGGGCAGCTCATCATCGGCCTGGACAAGCCTTGCGCCGAGATCAGCCGGGGCGCCCACGCCTACGACATCTTCGGGACGGCGGTGGTGGCCGCGTGCCAGTCCATCGACCGACGCCTGCTTTATTCCAACGATTCTGAAACCGTCCTTACTGAAGGTTCATGATGTCTTCCGGCGAAACGGCCCGCGATCCCAAGAAACCCAGTCCCACCACCTCCGTGGACACCGCTCGACTCAGCTATTACTCGCCGGACGGCGGGTTTCCGCGCCAGCCTAGCCAGGCGCTGCAGCTCACCCCGCTCAATCGCGAGATCCCCCGGCTCTTCGTGGCCGCCACCCGCCAGAACGACGGCAAGACCACGACCTGCCTCGGCCTCTTCAACGCACTGGAGCAGCACTTCAAGCGCGTGGCCTACATCAAGCCCATCGGCCAGCGCTTCATCGAGGTCGAAGGCCTGAAGATCGACGAAGACTCGTTTCTGCTCAACCACATCTACCGCGTGGAGGTGCCGATCGAGGCCATGAGCCCGGTCGCCATCGACACGACTTTTACCCGCCGCTACCTCGACGATCCGGAGAACATCCACCCGCAGCTCGTCGACCGCATTGTACGCGCCTTCGACCGTGCGACGTATGAGAAGGATGCCGTGATCATCGAGGGCTCGGGCCACGCCGGCGTGGGTGCCATCTGCGACCTTTCCAACGCCCAGGTGGCCCGACTGCTCGGGGCCAAGGCCGTGATCGTAAGCCGGGGCGGCATCGGCAAGCCGGTCGACGAGATCGCGCTGAACAAGAGCCTTTTCGACCGCTACGGCGTGGAGGTGGTCGGCGCGATCATCAACAAGGTGCTGCCCGACAAGCTGGACGTGATCGAGCACTACACCCGCAAGGCGCTGGAGCGCATCGGCGTGCCCCTGCTCGGCGTCATCCCCACCCAGCCGCAGTTGGCCGCGCCCAACCTCAGCCAGATCGTGGAAGAGGTGAATGGCCGCTGGCTCAATGCACGCGACACGGGCCGCCACGAGCGCATCAAGCAAGTCGTCGTGGGCGCGATGGCGGCCAAGGGCGTAGTCGATTACCTGCGCCCCGGCACGCTGATCATCACCCCGGGCGACCGCGACGACATCCTGCTCGCGACCATCGCCGCCGCTGGCATTTCCGGTCGCCGCCCGGTCTCGGGCGTCATCCTGACGCGCAACCTGCTGCCCCACCCCAAGCTGATGGAGATGTTCTCGCAGACGGAGGTGCCGCTGGTGATCAGCAGTGAGGAAAGCTACGCCGTGGCCTCCAAGATTCACTCGATGACGGTCAAGACGCAGCCGGAAGACGCCGACAAGATCCCGATCATCAAGGACTTGATCCACGACCACGTGCGCATCGACGAGTTGATCCCCCGCCTGCAACGTCCGTAGGCGCACTGGCGTTTATACAGCTACCCTCGCCTTCCCTGTCGCGCCTCGCCCTTGACGCGCGAGGGGAATCTGGCGTTGTTGCTGCTAGCTTGCCCGTATGAAGATCGTTTTTACCCTTCTGCTCGCCCTGGCCGGCGTCTGCCCCCTCCTCGCCAAAGACTTGCCGACCTGGGAACAGCTGCACCCGGTGCTCAATTCGCCGCAATGGCGCGAAGCCGAGCCGGCCGTGCAGGAACTGGCGGAGCAGCAGGATGCAGAAGCGTGCTATTGGCTGGCCCTGATGGCTCTGGCCCGGGGCGACGGCGAAGCCGCCGTCGACAACGCCAAGCTCGCAACCGAGCTGGACGCATCGAAGGCCCAATATTTTGCCACCCTCGGCTACGCCTACGTGGAGCGGGTCGACGAGGTGGGCATGATGCAAAAGATGGGGGTCGCGCGCGGCTTGCAGGCAGCCTTTCAGCAGACGCTCGCGCTCGACCCGAAGAATCAGGATGCATTGCGCGGGCTGCAGCAGTTTTACCTGCTCGCGCCGGGCATCGCCGGCGGCAGCAAGGACAAGGCCGCCAGCACGATGGAGCGCCTGCAGGAGCTTGATCCGCTGGAGGCCAAGCTGATGAGCGGCCTCACTGCCATCGAGCAGAAGCGCTTCGACGAGGCGCGCCAAAACCTGGACGAGGTCATCGCCGCCTCGCCGGACAACCCGCTGGCCTTGTATCAATCGGGCCGCCTCAGCGCCCTCTCCGGCCAGGAGCTCGACAAGGGCCGCCAGCACCTGGAGCACTACCTGGGTTTGCAACTGCCCATCGCCCTGATGATGCCGAGCGAAGGCGCCGCCCATTGGCGCCTTGGACAGATTCTCTCCGCTCTCGACCAGCATGAAGCCGCCCGCGCCAGTCTCGTGCAGGCCCGCGAACTCGAACCCGCCCTCAGCGACAGCGTCGAACGCGAACTCAAAAAGCTGCGCGGGTAGGCGAATGGGGCGGAAATTCTGACCAGAAAAGGCAGAGAAGAGGGTCAGGAAAGCAGGCGACAATCGAGATGATTCTGGATTCTCATTAAAACTCTATAAAGGGGTTTGGGATTATGCCCAATTCTATAAGAAGGGGAGACACCAGAGAACGGGGGAGCTTCCATCGCTTTCCTGACCCTCTTCTCTGCCTTTTCTGGTAAAATATCCCCTTCCGCTTCCCTACTCTTCTTCTTCTTCGCTGGGGGCATGGCGTTGCCATTGGAGGCGTTGCAGGTCGCGGAGGCGGCCTTCGGCCAGTTGGGTCCAGTAGCGCAAGGCGGCTTCGGGGGAGACGTTGCGCAGGTAGCGCTGGGGCTGGCTCGGGGTGTCGTCGTCTTCGTCGTCGGAGAGGTTTTCCCAGAGCAGGACGCCGCTTTCGTAGTAGCTGAGCGTCCAGCCGGTCGAATGGGTAAGGCTGACGTAGGGGTGTTCGCCAAAATCGGCATCCTCCAGCGACTCCAGCACCTCGCGCATCTGGTCCTCATCCGGGGCCATGTGCGATACGCCAAAGACATCCGTCGTGTGATAGGGCACGTCCATAACCCCACGTATTTTGTGGCCTTGCCCGTCGCACGCAACCGGGAAGCGCAGACTATTTTACCGATCGCGGCCCGGAGTTGGAGCAAATTGAGACCGATTCTTGCCATGGGGCCGAACAAGTGTTTGAGGTTAAAGGATGGACGAGGCTGAGCAGAAGAAATCCGGCAAGGTAATCTGGCGGGTTTCCAAATACCTTTTTCGCTATCCCGGGCTGTTTTGGGGCACCATGGCGCTGGCCGTGGGCATGGTCGGGCTGATGATCGCCGTGCCCAAGGTGGTCGAGGCGATCCTGCAGAACATTGCGGACACGCAGGACTATAGCGGGTTGATCACGGGAACCGTTATTATCGTCGCGCTCTATGTGGGCAGCGAAATCTTCAACGGCCTGCGCATCGCGATCAACAATACGCTGGAGCAGAAGGTGTTGCTGGATATGCGGAGCGATCTGCACCAGAAGCTGTTGCACCTGCCGGTCTCGTTTTACGACCAGCGCAAGAGCGGCGAGATCTCCAGCCGCGTGATCGAAGACGTGGCCTCGGTCGAGCGCGCGTTGCTGGATGGCACCGAACAGGGCAGCCAGGCGATCGTGATGTTGATCGGCGTCACGGCGATGCTCTTTTACACCAATGCGTTTCTGGCGTGGTTCGTCTTCCTGCCGGTGCCGCTGCTGCTGGTGATCGGCATTTTCTACGCGCGCAACTCCCGCAAGGTGTGGAAGCAGGTGCGCGAGTCGTCGGGCGACCTCAACAGCCTGCTGGTCGAAGACATCCAGGGCAATCGCCTGATCCAGACCTTCGCCCTGCAAGACCGCGAGAGTCGCCGCTTCAACGACAAGGCCGAGAGCCTGCGCGACGCCACCCTGCGCGCGATGTACCGTTGGGCGAAGTACAGCCCCTTTACCAACATCATGACGAAGCTCGGCACCGGCAGCGTGATCGCGGTCGGCGGCTACCTCATGATCAGCGGCGACGGCAGCTTTGGCATGCCGCAGCTGGTCAGCTTCCTCATGTATGCCAACATGATTTACCAGCCCCTCGGCCAGCTGCACGGCATCAACCACCTGCTGGCAGCGGGCAAGGCGAGCGGCGAGCGCGTGTTCGAGATCCTCGATGCGCCGATTGAGGTGCAGGAGCCGGCCGAGCCCAAGCCTTTCCCCAGCGGCAAGGTGGAAGTGCATTACGACAACGTCTCCTTTGCCTATCCGGGCCGCCCGGACGTGCTGGACAGCTTTGAGCTGACCATCCCCGCCGGCAAGGTGACGGCCCTCGTCGGCCACACCGGCGCGGGCAAGAGCACCGTGGCCAACCTCTCCATGCGCGCCTACGACGTGACGAGCGGCCGGATTTTGCTCAATGGCGTCGACATCCGCGACTTGTCGCTGAAGGACATCCACGGGCAGATCGGCCACGTGGCGCAAGACCCCTTCCTTTTTGAGGGCACGGTGAAGGACAACCTGCTGTTGGCCCGCCCGGAGGCGACCGAGGCCCAGATGCGCGCGGCACTCGAAGGCGCAGCGGCGTGGGATTTTGTGGAACGCCTGCCCGAGGGGCTCGACACCAACATCGGCGAAAAGGGCATCCGCCTCTCGCAGGGGGAGAAGCAGCGCCTGACCATCGCGCGCGTGCTGCTCAAGAACCCGCCCTTCGTCATCCTCGACGAGGCCACCGCCTCGGTCGACACGCTGACGGAGCGCCTGATCCAGGAGGCCCTCGAAAACCTCATGGCCGACCGCACCGTGCTTGTGATCGCCCACCGCCTCTCCACCGTGCGCAAGGCCGACCAGATTGTGGTGCTCGAGCGTGGCCGCATGATCGAGCGCGGCACGCACGACGAGCTGTGCGCCTTCGGCGGCCACTACGCGCGCCTCTGGTCCTACCAAAGGGATCTCATCCCTGAGGCCGAACCCGCCTACAATGAATGAAGGCTGCAGCCTCTGTACAATAATTTGACGTTGCTAAAGCGCGGCATGCATGCACGCTGTAGCCTCGAAAGTCGTCTCGCCTCGGTGACAGCCATGGAACATACCATTACACTAACGGTTAAGAACAAGATGGGCATTCACGCCCGCCCCGCCGCGATGATCGTCCGGATCGCCAACAAGTACCCGGCCGAAGTGTATGTGGAGAAGGACGACGAGCAGGTGAACGGCAAGAGCATCATGGGCTTGATGATGCTCGCCGCCGGCCAAGGCTCCAACCTGCGCTTCACCACCAGCGGGGAAGGCGCGGAGCAAATGTTGGCCGATCTGGCAGACCTCTTCGACCGCAAGTTCGAGGAAGCCTGAGCGCCTCCTGCCCTTCCATCGTTAAATTTTCCCAATGACGCAGCGCCGGTCTACCCACCGGCGCTGCGTCGTTTTAAACGGGTCACCCGCCCACCGGCCTGCAACCGACCACCCCAAACCGGCGGCCTTTCAGCACCCAGATGAGACCGATCAATCATTCTCGAAGGCCCTGGAACGTTACTTTGTCACCCACCACGCCCATTTTTCGTGCAAGAACGATTTTTTTGCATTTTTTAGGCGATTCGCAAGGTGCAGCTAGGAGATCAGCCCTATGCTAGGGTCAAATGCAAACTGCATCAGTTGAGATTTTATTCCGAACAGATTCATGCGTTCAGCCTGAAACAAACACCGACAAGGCGTAAGTCCTTCTACGTATTTTGGATTTTGCTTACAATTTATTAACAAATCCCCATTGCAGCATGCAAGTTGTTGCTTTTTGAGATTTTAGAATGCTCGATTCGATGCGCTTTAAGGGAATGAGGTGAATCCGAAAGAAAGGGAGAGCGGCTTTGACACCGCCACCACAGTTCCCCACGACAGACCCTTTCGGCTGAAGTGTGGGACGGACAGATTCCTCCTCCTCCTCCGCGACATACTATCATCATGATCCCGCGCATTGCAGCGTCACTGACCACCTTAATGCTAATCGCCCTGCCCGTGCAGGGGGCCACCGTTGGGTTGGAAGCACCGCAGCTTGATACCGCCTCCACTCAGGTGACCTGGACTTCTACGCCGGTTGGGACTTGCGAGCCCGAAGTGCTCCCCCTCTCCGGCAACGGCTACGCGCTCCGGTCCAGCGACTTTGGCACCAACTACCTTTCCACGCAAATCGACGGCCGCAAGGCCCGTCAGCTTTCCGCCGAATTCCGCTTCTCTGAAGCGGTGAACGTGCCCTACCGCGGCACTTCCCCCGGCCTGCGCCTCAAGTTCGGCAACGACGAGCTGATCGTGGCCTTCTCGCCCGACGGCCAGCGCATCCAACACGCCGGCGCTCTCGGCCAAAACTACGGTGGCCCCGGCTTTGTGCCCGGCCAGTGGTACAAGGTCGCCATCACCTGGCAAAACGACGGCCTGGAGCTGCAGTATTTCAACGAAACCGGCATGGCGCTGAACAGCCCGCAAAAGCTGGCCTTCAAGGATGCCGAGCAAGCTGCCCGCTGGATGGGCCAGGGTGAAGTGCGCCTCGGTGCCTTCAACCACCTCGCCAGCTGCAACGCCGGCGAAACGACGGTCCAGGTTCGCAATTACAAGCTGGAAGGGCTCGAGCCCGTGCCCGCCGCCGAAGAAATCAACGAGATCGCCTACGCTCACCCCGATCTGGTGGGGGTCGACGGCATGGTCCACGAATTCATCGACTTCGGCAAGCAGCTCAGCCGCACGACTTTCGACGCCGCCGACGGCGTCATCGGCCTCTACAACCCGGCCTACGCCACCAGCTTCTTCGAAGTGCCGGTCGACGGCAGCGCCGTAAAGAGCTTCAGCGCCGAGTTCCGCCTCTCCCACCCCGTCACGCTGAACAGCCGCACCCAAGGCCCCGGCCTGCTCGCCCGCTTTGGCTCGCGCTACATCTGGGTGCGCTTCACGGGCGACGGCCAACGCATCCAATGGGGCGGCACCGATGGCTCCCACTTCGGGGGCGTGCCCTTCAAGCCGGGCGTATGGTACCGCATCAACCTCAGCTTCTACGGCGACCGCATCGAGATCGGCTACACCGACGCCAATGGCCAAGCCCTCTGCAACCCCTTCGTGATGCCCTACCGCCAAGGCACCGGCATCGAAGACTGGCGCGGCCAGGGCGTGATCCAGGTCGGCAACTTCAATTCCGCCGCCACCACCGGCGACGGCCTCACCCGGGTGGAAGTCCGCAAGATCCAACGCGAAAACGGCACCAAGGTCACCTTCGGCACCAACTGGAAGAGCCGCCACATTTTTGCCCGCGACGAGCAGGCCCAGACGCTCAAGCTGAGCTACGACAACCTTTCCCTCTCCCGCCGCAGCGGCCAGATGACGGCCATGCTCGACGGGGTGCAGCTCGGCAAGCAAGCCTTTGACGCGGCAGCCCTCAGCACGACCCAAGTGGAGCTGCCCTTCGAGCCCGCCGACTTCAAGCCCGGCGAATACGAGCTGGAGCTGGTCATGCAGCTCAATGACGGCGCCACCGAGACGCTCAAGCTGCCCTTGACCGTCGCCCCCAGCCGCCACATCACCCAGCTGCCCTACGAGACCTGGAACCGCTTCGAGGTCGACCAGCTCGACTTGACCGCCAGCTGGGGCTTCAACCAGAACAAGATGTGGTCGAGCACCCTTTCGCTCCCCACGACCGAGCAGCTCGACCTGCACTTGGCCAAGGGCTTCATGCACGGCGGCCACCTCGGCTCGACCACCGGGCTCTTCAAGGAAGAAGTCGCGCAGCTGCGCACCCATGAGCAATTCCAGACGCTCGGCGTCAACGGTCAGGAGCTGGACCGCATCAACCCCTTTTCGCAGACCTACCACGACGTGATCGTCAACTACGTGCTCGACCAGTTGGGCAACGTGGGCGATCACCAAGCCTTCAACAACCTGCTCGTCAATACCGAGAAGAAGGAAGGCCCTCTCGCCTACAACCCCGAAGCCTTGGCCGACGCCCGCGCTCGCGGATACCTGAAGGCCAATGAGAACTTCCCCGCTGGCTTTACCACCAGCGATGTGCCCGAGCTCGACCTCAACCACCCCTCGGTGGAAAAGCCGGCCAAGGGCCTGATCTCGGCCAACAACCTGCACTACCGCACCTGGCTGTGGTGGAAGCGCCACGGCGGCTATCAGCCCATCCACAAGGCCTTGGGCGAAGCGATCGACCAGCACTTCCCGGAAGTGGAGATGACGGTCGAATTCGCCCCCGAAGGCGCCGACTGGCTCGAGTTCTGGTATCGCACCGGCGGTGGCGGCGAAAACGACCCGGTCTTCTACAACGGCCACATGGCAGACATGCGCTACAGCGCTCGCAAGTATGGCCACAAGAACTCCGCCCTGTTCCAGTTTGTGGCGAGCGAAGAGCCTCTCTCCCGCGCCATCTTCCGCGAATCGTTCTGGACAGTGTTCTCCAACCGCCCCGACCGCATGGGCCACTGGGGCACCGACCGAGCCCTCGACCCGAGCAACTCGCCCGAGCGCCAGGCCGCCTTCAACGAGCAGATCGCCGAAATGGAGCGCATGCAAGAGACGCTCGCCAAGCCCCTTTTCCCCGCCATCGCGAATACGGAGCGCCCCTACGCCAAGGTGGGCTTCATCAACAGCGAAGCAGCCTGGCTCTACCGTGGTGGCCGCGCCTCCGAATACATGCACGACTGGCGCAGCCAGGGCTTGCTGAAGTATCGTGAGCGTGCCCTCGCCCTCGCCAACATTCCCTGGGAGCCGGTGCACGACAGCGACGTCCGCGAAGGCGCCCTCGAAGACTTCGACGCCGTCTTCGTCCTCGCCACCGAGGTGCTGCCCGACGACGTGTTCGCCAAGCTGAAGACCTTCGCCCAGAACGGCGGCACCATCTTCATGGACAAGAAGGCCCGGGACACTTTCCCCACCCTGCCGAACACCCAAGTGGTCGATCCTGACTTCTTCGTGATCGACAACCAGTCCCGCTGGTGGCCCACCCAGCATGATGCCCGCATCATCAGCGACTACTACAAGGCCGCCCAAGTGCTGCGCAGCGCGTTCTTCAAGGCTGGCTTCCGCCCCGACGCCTGGGTCGACACCACTTCCGCCGTGGTCAATGAACTGCGCGATGGCGACGCCCGCTACGTCTTCGTAGTCAACGACCTGCGCACCGACACTTCCGCCCAGGCCGACGGCATCGCTCAAACCACGAACCTGCACCTGAAGGTGAACGGCAGCGTGAAGGTCTACGACCTCCTGCAACGCAAGACGCTGAGCCATACCACCAACAAGGATGGCACCATCACGATCAAAAACCTGCAACTCGGCAAAGCCGATGGCCGCGCCCTGCTCGTGGTGCCCTACACCCTCGACATTCCCAGCCTCGCCGCCCCGTTCATCACCGCTCGTGGCGACCAGAATACGATCCAAGTGCTCTGCAACGGCAAAGGAAGCGTGCCAGTCGAAGTCAAGATCGTCACGTCCGACCTTCAAGAGCTCGATGGATCCGGCTACTACGCGGTGCAAGATGGCAAGCTGGCCATCCCCTTCACCGTCCCGGCCAATACCAACGACCGCGTGGTGCAAATCATGGTGCGCTACGTCCACTCCGAAAGCTGGAACCGCCGCATTCTTTATCTGAGATAGTAGGTGACCTGAGGAGGAGGTCCCGAGCCCGCTCGGCCACATGGCCGAGCGGGTTTTCCGTTTTAAAGGAGAAGAAGCCGGGCCACCCCGAGGCTGATGTCAGCTGGCCCTGCTCTACTGGCCCGCCGCGAGGCGGCGGAGCACATCCACGAGCTTGCGGGCGTTGATCGGCTTGATGAGGTGCTCGTCGCAGCCGGCCTGGAGGCACTTTTCGCGCTCACCCTGCATGGCGTGGGCTGTCAGGGCCACAATAGGGCGCACAAAGCCGTTGGCCCGCAGGCGGCGGCTGGCCTGGTAGCCATCCATCACCGGCATCTGCATGTCCATCACCACGAGGTCGGGCTCCTTGCGAGTGACCTCGTCGACGGCCTGCTTGCCGTCCTGCGCGATGCGGACGTTGGCCTCGGCGCGCTCCAGCAGGCGGCAAACCAGCTCGCGCGTCTCCCGCCGGTCGTCGACCAGCAGGATTTCGACGCCGCTCAACGCTGCGGAACGCTCCGTTTCTTCGGTCTTGGTGCCGCCGGCAGCGGGCGTCGCCGTCTCGCCTTCCGCCAACTCTTCGGGGATCGGCACACAGACAGTAAAGGTGCTGCCTTGCCCGATCTCGCTGGTAAGGTGGATGCTCGCGCCCAGCAGATCGGCCAGGCGGCGCGAGATGACGAGCCCGAGCCCAGTGCCCCCGTATTTGCGGGTGACGGAGGGGTCGCCTTGCGAGAAGGGCTGGAAGAGGCGCTCTTGCTGCTCTTCGCTGATGCCGATGCCGGTGTCTTCGATCACAAAGCAGAGGCAATCGTCTTCGCGGCGGAAGAGGCGCAGGGCCACTTCGCCTTTCTCGGTAAACTTGATCGCATTGCCCACGAGGTTGAGCAGGATCTGGCGGAGGCGGGTCGGGTCGGTCTCGATCTGCGCCGGCAGGTTGTCGCCCAACTCCAGGCGCAGCGGGAGGCCTTTTTCCACCGCAGTGGCATTCATGAGCGATATTACGCTCTCCACCAGCTCCAGCGGGCTGACGAGGCGGAGGTTCAGCTCCACCCGACCGGCCTCGATGCGGGAGAGGTCGAGGATGTCGTTGATCACCTGCACGAGGTGCTCGCCTTCCGTCCGGATCGTCTGGAGGAAGTCCTGCTCCGTCTCACCGCGTACCATCTGGGTCAACAACTCGGTATAGCCGAGGATGGCCGTCATCGGGCTGCGGATCTCATGGCTCATGTGAGCAAGGAATTCGCTCTTGGCCCGGTTGGCCCGGTCGGCTTCCTCCGACTTCACACGCAGGTCTTCCTCGCTTTGCTTGAGCGCCGTAATGTCGACCCCCGTGAGCGCGAAGCGGGGGCAGTCCATCGTGCCGGAAGCAATCTGGTTGAGGCTGCACTGCAGCCACTCCTTACGGCCCCAGCGGTTGATCTGGTATTCAAACTTGAGGGGCTTGCCCGAGCGGGCACAGAGGCGCATCGTGCGGATCCACCAGTTGCGAATCTCGTCGTCGACCCCCATCTCGCTGCTGCTGCTGCCGACCATGGACTCCGGGGGCCGTCGATAGAAATTGGCCATGTGCTGGTTGACCAGCAGATAGTGGAAATCGCTTTCCCGCAGCTCCATCACCGCGAGGTAGACTTCGTTGCCTTCGAAGAAGCCATGCAGCGTTTCCTCGGTTTCGCGGAAGTCCTGAATGTCGGTCGCGGTGCCATACCAGGTGATGCTGCCTGTTTCCTGGTCGATTCGGGGCAGGGCGCGGCTGAGGTGCCAGCGGTAGGAGCCGTCGGCCATGGCCACGCGGTGCTCGCACTGGTAGGGCTCGCGGGTGGAGAGGGCGTGTTGCCAGGCATCGCGGGTCTCCCCCATATCGTCGGCATGCACGATGGGCTCCCATACCCAGTTGCCGGGGCTTTCTTCGCGCAGGCCTTTGTATTCCTGGGCTCGTACGTTGTAGTACGTGACGCGACCATCGCCTGCAGCCGTCCATACCAACTGAGGCATAGCGTCCGCCAACTGGCGGTAGCGTTCTTCGCTCGCCCGCATAGCCTCTTCTGCCTCCTTTTGGTCCGTAATGTCAATGTTAACCCCGATCATTTTCTGAGGCTTACCTTCCTCATCGAAAAAGACGGATGCGCGGGCCGCGAGCCAGCGGGTGCCACCGTCGGGCATGACAATGCGAAACTCGACGTTCATCTCGCCGGTCTTGAGGGCGTCGATCGCAGCGGCTCGCGCATATACCCGGTCGTCGGGGTGCAGGCGGTCTTCCCAGTCTTTGAATGCGCCGGGGAAGCCGCCGGGCTCGAAGCCGTAGAGCTTTTCCAGCTCGGGCGACCACTGGTCGTCGTCGTTCACCACGTCCCAGACAAACGAGCCGAGCTTGGCCACTTCGTTGCTGATGCGCAGCTGGGCTTCGCTGTTGCGCAGGGCGTTGAGGTGGCGCATACGTTCGGTGACATCGAAAGCCACACTGACGCCCCCCTCGACCTCTCCCGCAGAGTTGAAGACGGGCGCGGCGCAGTTGAGCACGTAACAGGGCTCGCCATCGCGCGCCGGGCGGACGTGGAGCAAATCGTTGACGACGGGCCGGCTCTCTTTCACGGCCCGGTAGATGGCCCATTGGCTGGGCGCCACAGGCTCGCCGGTGTCGACAAAGGTGGCCTGCCGCTGCGGAAGGGGTTGCCCTTCTTCCAGGGCATCGCCCCAGATCCGGCGGGCTTCCTGATTGCAGCGCAAGAGGTTGAACTCTGCATCGACGATAATAGTCGCGACGGGAAAGGCTTCGAGCAAGGCGTCGAGCCGGGCATGGGCCACATCGAGGCTGCGCTGCTGGAGGTGGTGGGCCGTTTCGTCGAGCATCACGCCGCGCAGGCTCCCGTCGGGCTGCACTTTCGCGCGGAGCAGGACAACGTGAGGCCTGCCCTGGGCGTGGTAGCGGCAGCGGTGCTCCACCAGCGCGCCCGCCTGCTCGCCACAGACGTAGGCAATCCACTTGTCCAGGGCCTCCCCGGCGGCGGGCTCAAAGTGCGAGCGCCAGTCGTCGGTGGTCAAGGTGGTGTGGCCACCCGTCAATGCCGCAGCCACCGCGTCGAAGGTCCAGCGATCTTCGGCAGGCTGGAAGCGGAAAATGGGCACGCGGGCCAGCGCCAGCAACTCCTGGGCAGGACCGGACTCCGGTGCGGTGGAATCGCTCGGCGTAAACATGGATCAAGCAACTGCAATTATGGCGGCGAACTACACTATTGCAAGCGGGACCGGCGACATTCGGCCGTGCTCGCTCCACACGTTACCCTGGTACGTAATCTAGGACTTGCGCGGTAAACAAAGCGTGAATGCGCTCCCCTCCCCCAACTGTGAGGCGATCTCGATCCTGCCGCCGTGCCGAGCTGCAAACGATCGGCTGAGCTGGAGGCCGAAGCCGCTCCCGGCCCGCTCGATCGTATCTTGCGGGATCACGGGCCCGTTCTGGCGCAGTTGTGCCACCTGCTCTTCGCTCATCCCCGGCCCTTCGTCCTTGACGGTGATGCACAGAAAATCGGGCTCGTCGCGGCTCTGGAGCCAGATGCGGCTGCCCGGCTCGCTGAACTTCTGCGCGTTGTCGAGGAAGTTGCGCAGGATGGCGAAGACGAGGTCGAAGTCGCCATATACGTCCAGCTTGGCAGGGATTTCGTTGATCAGCTCGAGCTGGTGCCGTGCGAGGTGCATCTCGGCAAAGAGGTGCAGCTTGGAGCTGAGCTCGTCGAAGCGGAAGGTGATGGGCTGGTAATCGGCCTGGCGCATCTCACGCATCCCCCAAGTCAGGAGATTGTCGAGGAAGAGGTGAGTTCGCGCCAGCTCCTGCCCGGCGATCTGGCAGAGCTCATGGTAGTTGGGCTCGAGCTTGACCTGGTGCGTCACCACATCGATCAGGCTGATGCTGCTGGCGAGGCGGTTGCGCAGGTCGTGGGCGAGGACGGAGAAGAAGGTCTGCTGGTTTTCGGTCAGCTCGCGCAACGAATCGTTGAGGGCGTCGCGTTCGCGGACCCCGTGCTTTACCAGCAGCTGGTTTTGCACCCGCGCAATCAGCTCGCGGCCGATGATGGGCTTGGTCACGTAATCGTTGGCGCCCACGTCGAACGAGCGCATGATGTCGTTGAGCGAGTTCTTGGCCGAGAGCATTACGACGGGCAGCTCGAGCGCGCTATGGTCCTCGCGGATGCGGCGGCAAGTTTCCCAGCCGTCGATCCCGGGCATCATGATGTCGAGCAGCACGAGGTCGGGTTTTTCTTCGTCGAGGATGTCGAGTGCGTGAAACCCGTTGCCGGCGAAAAGCGGGGCGTGGCCGTGTTCGATCAGGTGGCCGGCGATGACACGCTGGTTCTCCACATTGTCGTCCACGATCAAGATGCAGCTGGAGGTAACTTTGCTCATGGCGTCGGGTCTTTCAGCTCCTGCTGGAGCCAGGTCAGCGTCTGGCGGATCTGCTCCAGCTCCAGGCGGTCTTTGGCTTGCTGCAATTCATCCCCCAGGCGGCGCAAGTCGGCATGGATATGCTTCACGGCTTGCAGCAGGTGGATCAACTGGTCGAGCAGGCGAAAATCGAGGGTGCGCACCAGCCGGTCCATATCCGGCAGGCCTTGGGCGTTGACGATGATCTGGCGGGCGGTGGAGGCAAGGTGAGCGCGCTCGACGCCTTCCGCCGGGCCCATGCCCTCTTCTGCCAGCTTGCGGAAGAAGTCGCGCAACAGCTGCGCCACCTGCTCCAGCGAGACAGGCTTGGGGATCTTGGCCACCACATTGGGGAGCCGCGCGATGGAGACCTTTTCGATCTGGTAGGTGGCGCTGTTGATGATCACCGGGCAGGTGGGGATCTCTTCGCTTTGCAGCATCGTCTCGCAAAACGTGACCCCGTCCATCTGCGGCATCGAAAGGTCGAGGAAGATCAGCGCGGGGGGCGACTGGCGAACTTTGTCCAGCGCATCACGCCCGTTGACGGCTTCGTAAGGCGAATAGCCGAGCTGATTGAGGAAGTTGACCAGCAGGTAGCGGTTACTGATGTCGTCGTCGACCACGAGGATGCGCTCGCCATTACCCTGTCGGGCAAAGTGCTGATGCTTCTTGCGTGGGCGCGGGGCAGAGGATTCGCGACGGGCCACGCGCAGGTTGGGCAGCGAGATGTGGAAGGTGCTGCCCCTCCCTTGCTGGCTATCGAGCGTGATCTCCCCCTCCATCAGGAGCACGAGGCGGTGGCAGATGGCGAGCCCCAGCCCGGTGCCGCCCGCCTTCACATCCTGCTCGCGGTGCAGCTGTACAAACGGGGAAAAGATCATGGATTTCTTCTCATCCGCAATCCCGATACCCGTGTCTTCCACCGCCACGCACAGGTGCACCTGGTCGGACTCCTCGCCGTCCTCAAATTGCACGCTCAACCTCACATGCCCCTTCACGGTATACTTCATCGCGTTGCTCACGAGGTTCACGAGCACCTGCTGGAAGCGCGCATGGTCGAGGTAAACCGTCGGCACCGTTTCCGGGAGCACGATGCTGAAGTCGAGTCCCTTGTGGGCCATTTGCAGCGAGAAGATGCTCTCCAGCTCCATCATCAGCTCGCGCAAGTCCACCGGCACGGGGCTGAGCTCGATTTTGCCCGCCTCGACTTTCGACAGGTCGAGCAGGTCGTTGATCAGGTTGAGCAGGATGCGCCCGCTGTTGGTGATCGACTGCAGGTAGCGGCGCGCCACCGGCTCGTTGACCCGTTGCGCAAGTAACTCGCTGAAGCCGAGGATGGCGTTCATCGGCGTGCGGATCTCGTGGCTGACGTTGGCCAAAAAGCTGCTCTTGGCCTGGTTCGCTTCCTCGGCGCGGCGGCGGGCTTCGTTAAGGTCTTGCTCGATCTCCTGGCGCTCCAGCGTATTGGCCACCCAGCGGCTCATCAGGTTGATAAACTCGACCTCCAGCGCGGTGAAGGGCGTTTTGCGGGGCTGCGAGCTGGAAAAGTTGAGCGTGCCGATCACTTTGCCGCGCCGCCGGATGGGCACCCCCACGTAAGATTCGAGGCCAAAGGCGGCATAGCAGGGGTGGCCCTGGAAAATCGAGTTTTGGGCGTGTTCGGTGTAAGTGATCGTGCCACGATCGAGGGTCAACTGACAATAAGTCTGCTGCAGGGGGAACTCGGCCCCCGGCTGGAGCTGGTCGCTCTCGTCGTAGGTATAAAGAACGCGATAGGAATTGCCCTTGATCTCGCTGATGATGCCCATGGAGAGGCCCAGCGAAAGCGTGCCCACCCGCAAGGTCTCCGTCAGCTGCGCGGCAATGTTCTCGGCATCCTGCGAGGCGGCCTGGTAGAGCAGCTGCATGCGCTCGACCTGTTTTTGCCAGGCCAGGCGCTGCTCCACACGCTCGGTGATCACCTCGGTATACATGATCATGCCCCCGATCTCGCCCGTATGGTCGTCGTACCAGGGGTCGAGCTCGAACTTCACCCACACCGTGCGCCCGTCGGAGCGCACAAAATAGTCTTCATCGCTGCGCAGCGCTCGCCCGCCCAGACACTCGCGGTGGATCTGCTTCCAGCGCTCCGGCACCTCGGGAAAAATCTCGTAATGGCTGCGCCCCGCCAGCTCCATATTCTCCGGCAGATTGTAGTCTACCAACCACCGCTGCGTGTAGGCGATGTAACGCATCTCGCGGTCGAACACAGCCACCGCCGCCGGTATCCGCTGGACGAAACGGACGAGTTGCTCGCGGTTGAGAAGGGAAAAAGCCATGGGCAGACACCGAACGACGTAAAACCAAGACATCGTTAACTGCTTGGCGATGCGGCGTCAACGATGGGCTGCAAGGGAGGGGAAGGTTGCGATCTCAAACGATTAAAACAGCCTGCCTCCATGCCCTTTTTACACGTGATAGATGCACGCTATGCGAGTGGGCACCGCGTGGAGCTTCGCTTCAACGACGGCTCATCCGGCGTGGCCGACCTGAGGTCAAGGACCTCGCCTACTTTCGAGAGTTTCACCTTGAGGGGCACACGCTTGCCTGGCCAAACGGCGCCGACTTTGCGCCGGAGTATCTGCACGGGCTCATCCAGGCGGAAGCGTCGACCGAAGCTTCCTAGCCCCCTCCCCGCGTCTTTTCCTTTGACTACCGGGGGCTGCGCTGGTGATTTTCGATCCTTTGCGGTCGACACGAGTGGTGCGGCCGCGCCTTCGATTCTTCAGTTACCAGACGGCCATGCCTGAACTCGCCAAAGCATACGACCCCTCGCAGGTGGAAGACAAGTGGTACGCTGCCTGGGAGCAGCAGGGCGCCTTCGCGGCGCACGTTGCCCCCGACAAGCAGCCGCACACCATCATGATCCCGCCGCCCAACGTGACGGGCATGCTCCACATGGGCCACATCCTCAACAATACGTTGCAGGACATCTTTACCCGCCGCGCGCGCCTCGAAGGCAAGGAAGCCCTCTGGTTCCCCGGCACCGACCACGCCGGCATTGCCACGCAGACGCGCGTCGAGAAGAAGCTGCGCGAGCGCGGCCAGCACCGCCGCGACCTCGGGCGCGAGAAGTTCCTCGAAGAGGTGTGGCAGTGGAAGGAAGACTACGGCGGCATCATCCTCAACCAGCTGCGCAAGCTGGGCGCGTCCTGCGACTGGAGCCGCACGAGCTTTACGCTCGACGAAGGCTACTCCAAGGCCGTGCTGACTTCGTTTGTGGAGCTCTACCGCCGCGGCTACATCTACCGCGGCCTGCGCATGAGCAACTGGTGCCCCGTCAGCCTCACGGCCCTCTCCAATGAAGAGGTGATCATGAAGCCGCAAAAGGGCTTCTTCTACAAGATGCGCTACGAGCTGGTTGAGCCGGCCACCGGCGCCGACGGCGTCACGCGCACCCACCTCGAAATCTCGACCACCCGCCCGGAGACGATCATGGGCGATACGGCTGTCGCCGTGCACCCGGAAGACGAGCGTTACCAGCACCTCGTCGGCAAGATGGTCTGGCGCCCCTTCCCTCGCGAGCCCATCCCCGTCATCGCCGATGCGGCGGTGGACAAGGAGTTCGGCACCGGTGCGCTCAAGGTGACGCCCGCCCACGACCAGGTAGACTTTGAAATCGGCCAGCGCCACAACCTGCCGATCATCGACGTGCTCAACCCCGACGGCACGATCCACGAGCGCGCAAAGATCTTCGTGGGTATGGACCGTTTCAAGGCCCGCAAGGCCGCCGCCGAAGAGCTGGAAAAGCTGGGCCTGCTGATCGAGAAGGAAGCCTACGAAAACAACGTGGGCTTCTCCGAGCGTGCCGACGTGCCGATCGAGCCCCGCCTCACGATGCAATGGTGGCTGCGCTACCCCAAGGTGGCCGAAGCCAAGCGCGCAATCGAAGCCGTCGACGCCAACGGCCAGCCGCTGCTCCGCTTCCACCCGCAGCGCTGGGCCAAGACCTACCTGCACTGGCTCGACACGATGGAGCGCGACAACATCGACTGGTGCGTCAGCCGCCAGCTCTGGTGGGGCCACCGCATCCCCGTGTGGTACAAGAAGGGCATCGACCGCAGCGCCCTCACCGAGCAGGACTACGCCAACGGCAAGCTCGTCCACGTCTCCGTCGAAGGCCCGGAAGATCCCGACAACTGGGAGCAGGAAGAAGACGTGCTCGACACCTGGGCCTCGTCCTGGCTCTGGCCGCTGGCCAACTTCGGCTGGCCCAACGCCACCGGCGAACAACAGCAGGAGCTGGATTACTTTTACCCCACGAGCACCCTCGTGACGGGCTTCGACATCATCTTCCTGTGGGTCGCCCGCATGGTGATGGCCGGCCTCGAGTTCAGTGGCGAAGGCAAGACCGAGCTGACGGATGCCGAGATCGCCAAGCGCCTGCCCTTCCGCGACGTCTACATCACCGGCCTGATCCGCGACGGCATCGGCCGCAAGATGTCGAAGAGCCTCGGCAACTCGCCCGACCCGCTCGACCTCATCGCCGCCTACGGGGCCGACGCCCTGCGCTACGGCATCGTCAACATCGCCCCCAAGGGCCAGGACATCCGCTTCGAGTTTACCGAGGCCAAGGGCGACCAGCCCATCCAGTCCCCGTCGGTCGAGCTGGGCCGCAACTTCTGCAACAAGCTGTGGAACGCCTGCCGCTTCCGCCAGATGAGCGGGTCCGCGAGCGACAATTCCGGCCTCGGCGCCATCCTGCGTCGCATCGAGCCCTCCAAGCTCGACCGCTACGACCACTGGATCCTGCACCGCCTGATCCAGGCCACGCAGAACATCGCCGACGCCTTTGGCCGCTTCGAGATGCACCCCTACCCGCAGGAGCTCTACGCCTTCTTCTGGAGCGACTATTGCGACTGGTATGTAGAGGCCTCCAAGACGAAGCTGCGCGACGAGGCGACCAAGGGCACCGTGCTCGCCATCCTCGACTTGTGCCTGCGCCAGACCTTGCAGCTCGCCGAGCCGCTGATGCCCTTCATCGCCGAAGAACTGTGGCAAGAGCTGGGCTATGTGGGCAAGGGCCAGCGCTTCCTGCAAGACAGCCGCCTCTGCTCCGCCGAACAGCTCCGCCGCGAGCTGGCCGGCACCGGCATCGTGGTCGACAGCGCCGCCGCCGCCCAAGTCGAGCAGGTGAAGGAGTTCATCACGCAAGCCCGCGCCCTCAAGGCCGGTTACAACGTGGCCAACAAGCGCGACGTGTCCCTGCGCTACCTTGCGGAAGACCCGGCGCAGCGCCAAGTGGTGGAAGACAACCTCGCCACCATCCTCAACCTGATCCCCGCCGGCGAGATGCCCACCCTCGACCAGCGCCCCGACGGGATGCCTGCCACCGTAACGAGCCTCGGCACCATCTTCCTCGACCTCGCCAGCGCGATCGACGTCGCAGCCGAAAAGGAACGCCTGGGCAAGGAACTGGCCAAGCTCGAAAAGGGCATCCAGTCCGGCGAAGCCAAGCTGAACAACGAGAAATTCGTCTCCAGCGCCCCGGCCAACATCGTCGAAGGGGCCCGCGCCCAGCTCGCCGAAACCAAGGCCAAGAAGGAAGAGATCGAGCGCCTGCTCGCCAGCCTCGGCTAAAGCGATTCCTCAGGCCTCGCGGCAACCCGCCGCAAGCATTTCCCCACGGTCGCTAGGCTCCAACGCCTGCGACCGTGAGTTTTTGTACTGGCGTTGTTAAGGTAGAGGCTTCAGGTATTAAAAATGCACCTACCGTCCTGCTGCCGCTGGTTCTCGCTCCTCGCCCTTGCAACTGCCGCACCGCCTGCGTGGGCGATGACGTTTGAGGTTGTTGAAATCCCCATTATCCGCTCAGAGCTACCGGATGTCGGATGGATTCGATATCCAGAGAATCAACTGAAAGCCATCAGTGCTGACAGTAGCATCATGTATGGGATTGCTTACACAAATATGCAGGCCGAGCCCGGCAAGCTGTTCAGCATCACCGCCGGAGGAGAAGTCACCATCTACGAGGTCCCTGTTTATGATATTCTGGCCATAAGCGGCGATGGAAAGACGCTCATTTTCAATAGCACAGATGAGCGTGAATATCTGATCTGGACAGCATCCACCGGTGCAGTCGACTTGAAAGAGCACTTAGGAGTCACCCAAGGCGAAAGCCTTGGAACCTCCTTCTCGATGAACGAAGACGGCACGGTCATCACCGGCAGCGAGGTCACTGTTCCGTATCGCAGCTTCTATTGGTCGGCCGAAGCCGGGATGAAAATATTTGAAGATGAGATCGAGCTGGCAGCCGTGAGCGCCGATGGCAAAACAGCGGTCGGCACAAGATACACTCGCCAAAACACCGAGTCCCCTGAGGGGGACTATGGAATGATAACCTCGCGCCAAGCCTTTCGGTGGACAGAGGAAAATGGCTTCGAGGCCATTCCTTTTATGCCGACAGAAGAAGACCCGGAAGCGGGCTACAGAACCAAAAGTAGTGCGACAGGAGTCAGCCCGGATGGGCGCACCGTCCACGGGTTTGGCAGTTTCGGCCCCCCTACGCCCTGGGGCACTTCCACCGCTTTTGTCTGGAAAGGAGAAGGGATTCCGACTCCGCTGGAGAACTATCTGGATGCTCCCCAGACGAAAGGCGCGTATGGAGCAGCGGGGGGAGGTGTTGTCATGATTCACGCCGAGGATAGTCCTTTCATCATCGACGCTGAAAAAGGGAAGCGCTACATCAGCGAGCTAGTGGAAGAAAGCGGCTTTGATGCAGAAGACTTAACCCTCGAAGAGATCACCGGTATCAGTCGCGATGGCTCCACGATTATCGGTAGAGGATCGACATTCAAGGAAAGCACGTTGGAAACCACCCACATCGGCTGGATCATCCGCGACTACCCGGTGCCGGTCGTGCAACCAGCGATTGAAATGGTGCCGCTCGACGAAGACACGATATGCCTGATCTGGTCGCCGCAACCGGGTGTGCGCCACGTGCTGCAGGTGCACAACCCCGACGGCACCTGGACCGATCTGGCGACCCACGACGCTTCTTCGACCGAGATCGGCCCCTACACCTACGAGGTAGCCGTCGAAGACGCCGCCCGCTACTACCGCGTCGTAGCCACGAAGCTGTAAGCAAGCCCCTCGCCTCCTTTCCCCACGGTCGTCAGGCTCCAACGCCTGCGACCGTGAGTTTTTGTACTGGCGTTATTAAGGTAGAGGCTTCAGGTATTGGTGATGCACCTACCGTCCTGCTGCCGCTGGTTCTCGCTCCTCACGCTGGTTACCGCCGCCTCGCCTGCCTGGGCGATGACGTT
This sequence comes from Verrucomicrobiota bacterium JB022, assembly GCA_030673845.1. Taxonomy (NCBI): domain Bacteria; kingdom Pseudomonadati; phylum Verrucomicrobiota; species Verrucomicrobiota bacterium JB022. The sequence goes on along the minus strand of JAUTCQ010000003.1, from coordinate 102,386 downwards.
TGAAGTTTTTGAGTCACCGCTTGTGGAAAGCGCGACAATTCAAAAAATGAACTCAAACGGAACGATCTTCTACGGATACGCCACCGAAGGAGACGATGCCGAACCCAGGCTTTTGATATTTCAAGAGGGAGGAACTACCCTACTGAAGGATTTTTTCTGCATGAGTGTCGAAGCGGTAAGTGGGGATGGCTCCAGCATCATCTTTTACGGTGAAAATTTCGAGCGGTTCTTTTGGACGGAAGAAGAAGAACCGATCTCCTTAAAGGAGAAAATTGGCCTGGAAGCAGAAATTGATATCAGCTCTGCCACGTTGAACGAAGACGGTAGCGTCATTGTAGGCACCATTTCTCAGACTAAGTGGGAGGCCGGGAGTTATTGGACCACGATCAACGGATTTCGATGGACAGTAACCCACGGGCTGGAGTTATTCGCGGATCACACGAAAATAACAGCGGTGAGCGCTGACGGAGCGACGGTGGCCGGAAATTTCTATCCGATAGCTGGCAGCATCACCAGCCACGCCTTCAGGTGGAGCGAAGCTGGAGGTATGGAACGCATTCCTGCCTTCCCTGTCGTGGAAGATGCCGCTGAAGACCATTTTGAATCGAACTGGGCCACAGACATCAGCCCCGACGGGTTGGTCGTCTATGGCACCAGCCGAAAAGGCACCGCTACTTTCTGGGGCACCAATGTTGTCTTTTCCTGGAGTAAGGCCGCCGGGCTATCTCAGCTTGATGAGGTCACCAACTACACTCCCTCGACCTTGGCTGAAGCTGGCGCTGCAGGAGGCGTTGTACATACTAGCAGCGCAGTAATCGATGCTCAAACCGGCAAGACCGGCATCTGGGAAGTCATCGCAGCAGCGGGTGGCACGGGAGAAGTAAGGGGCCTCGAGATCCTGCATATTAGCCGCGACGGCTCAGTCCTCATCGGCAACGGACAGTTATATGTGGATAATGAGCCAAAAGAGTGGGTTAGCTGGATCATCCGCGACTACCCGGTGCCGGTCGTGCAACCAGCGATTGAAATGGTGCCGCTCGACGACGAGACAATGCGCCTGGTCTGGTCGCCGCAACCGGGTGTGCGCCACGTGCTGCAGGTGCACAACCCCGACGGCTCCTGGACCGATCTGGCGACCCACGACGCCTCATCGACCGAGATCGGCCCCTACACCTACGAGGTAGCCGTCGAAGACGCCGCCCGCTACTACCGCGTCGTAGCCACGAAGCTGTAAGCAAGCCCCTTGCCTCCTTTCCCCACGGTCGTCAGGCTCCAACGCCTGCGACCGTGAGTTTTTGTACTGGCGTTATTGAATGCATAACCCCACAAACAGGCATGACTGCTAAATGTCGTCGCCTGGTGGGGCTCGCCACGCTCATCGGATTAACTGTTCCTGGTGTAGCAAGAGACTTCACCTTCGCTGTTTTGCCAGAGAACTGGAAATGGACCGCTGGAGCCAGTGCAGATGGTGATACCGTCTGGGGCACCGCCTGGTTTCCCGATGCCACCACCGGTAACGACGTGGGAAGAGCCTCTCAATGGACCCCAGAAAAGGGTGTGGAGTCGATTGCAGCGCCTGAAGGATATACTTACATGCGCTTTGATGTCGTCAGCGATGCAGGGACGGCCTGGATAGTCGCGGCGCGCAAAACATATCTAGATGATGAGGCCTTCTTCTATTGGACGGAAGCTACTGGATACGTGCGGATGGACATTCAGGATAACCTGATCACCACCAACTTTGAAATCAGCGACGATGGCAAAACGATCCTCCACACGACCAAACCCGGATTGCCATCCTCCAATGGCCGCTACTACTACAGCATCTATAAGCTGAACGAAGCAGGGGGCTGGGATGTCTTTGCTCCCAACTCCGTCGCCCACAGCGTCAACCACGACGGGAGCAACATCATATTCTCCGCCGACTTCGGGGAGCATACTCGCTACGAATGGAAAAAGGGCATGTACCGCGAAGTGCCTGAATGGGTGTGGCGGAGTGTGACGCGAGATATTACCGCGATCGACCTCGGAGACCATCTACCGCACTGGGTTTTTGCGGGCGAGGAAGAGCCGCGGCCATTCTCTGGATTTCGTGGACGCATCGCCACCAACCAAGGTAGCCATGGTATCATCAACATGAGCGCCTCCAGTGCTCGCGCAGCAATCGTTATTGGCAATGCGCTCACACACACGGGCGCGCAGGTGCCCGTCATCTGGGAGAACGGCAAGATCCTGAACCTGCTCAACGAGGTGGAAGACCACGAGGGCCTCGACTACATCTCCAACTTTCATGTCCACAATACGAGCTTAGATGGTAGCACTATTTGGGGATCCCTCTGGCAAGACGGTGCCTATCGCCCCTGGGTCATCTACGACTACACCTTCCCTGTCCTGATGCCCGATCTCGAAGCGGCGGTGCTGAACGAGACGACCCTGCGCCTCAGTTGGCATGCCCAACCCAGCGTGCGCCACGTACTGCAAGGGCGCAACATCGACGGCACCTGGACGGATCTCGAGACGATTGACCACTCCGCAACCGAAGCGAGCCTCTACCAGCGCGACGTCAGCCTCAACAGTTACGGCTACTACCGCATCGTGGCTTCACGACTTTAGCCAGCACGCCACCCTCCTCCTCTTTCCGAGCGCCGCGCACTCCTGCCTGGCGCTTTTTTGTGCCCGGAGATGGAGACCTGTCACGGCTGCTAATCGACAGGTTCAGTGCTGCTGAAAGCATCGGCGGAGAAGCGCTTTATCCTTTTTGGAGGAAGAGCGGGTACTATATGTTGTGGTCGTTCACCCTGATGGACACTAAATGTAGGCAATACGCCTGGTTGTTCACATTTTGGGGCTTACGCCTCCCCTTCCTCCAAAAACACCTTTTGTCATGCTCGACCTTTCCCCGAATACCCACCTCCAAGCCTATCTGGCCAGCAAGACCGGCCTCTTCTCGCAGGTCAAGAAACGTGACGGACGGATCGCACCGTTCGACACCCGCAAGATCACCGCTTCCATCGCCAAGGCGGGCGCTGCGACCGGCGAATTCGGCGAAGACATGGCCCTGCGCCTCGCCGTGCGCGTGGTCGAACACGCCTTGACGATCCTCACTGTCGACGTGCCGACGGTCGAGCAGATCCAGGACATGTGCGAAGAGGTGCTGCTGGCCTCGCCCTTCCGCGCCACCGCCCGCGCCTTCATCGTCTACCGCGAGCAGCACGCCCGCCTGCGCGAGATCCAGCAGGCGGCCGACGTGGATAAGGTCGACCAATACCTGAGCCGTCTCGACTGGGAGGTGAAGGAAAACAGCAACATGAGCTTCTCTCTGCAAGGGCTCAACCACTACCTCTCCAGCAGCCTCAGCAAGAGCTACTGGCTGCGCAAGGTCTACAGCAGCGAGGTGCGCGACGCCCACGAGCACGGCGATTTCCACATCCACGACCTCAACCTGATCAGCGTTTACTGCGTGGGCTGGGACCTCTTCGACCTGCTCAAGGAGGGCTTCCGCGGCGTTTCGGGCAAGCTGGAGAGCCGCCCGGCCAAGCACTTCCGCGCCGCGCTGGGCCAAGTGGTCAACTTCTTCTACACGTTGCAGGGCGAGGCCGCCGGCGCGCAGGCCTTCAGCAGCTTCGACACGCTCCTCGCCCCCTATATCCGCTACGACAAGCTGAGCGATGCGGAGCTGAAGCAGGCCCTGCAGGAGTTCATGTTCAACGTCAACGTGCCGACGCGGGTGGGCTTCCAGACGCCGTTTACCAACGTGACGCTCGACCTCAAGTGCCCGTCGCACTACCGCGACCACCCCGTGATCCGCGGCGGCGAGCTGCAGCCCGAGACCTACGGCGAGTTCCAGGCCGAGATGGACCGCTTCAACAAGGCGCTCTTCGAGCTGTATGCCGATGGCGACGCCCGGGGCCGCATCCTCACCTTCCCCATCCCCACGATCAACCTGACGAAGGACTTCGACTGGGACAACCCGGAGCACGACCCGCTGTGGGAGATGACGGCCAAGTATGGCGTGCCTTACTTCAGCAACTTCATCAACAGCGACATGGATCCAGAGGACGCGCGCAGCATGTGCTGCCGTCTGCGGATCGACAACACGCAGCTCGACAAGCGCGGCGGCGGCCTGTTCGGTGCTCACCCGCTGACGGGTTCTGTGGGCGTCGTGACGATCAACATGCCGCGCCTCGGCCACCTCGCCACCAACGAGCAGGACTTCTACGCCCGCCTCGCCCGCCTGATGGACCTCGCCCGCGACAGCCTCGAAGTGAAGCGCAAGCTGCTCGAACGCCTGACCGACGGCGGCCTGTACCCCTACACCACCTTCTACCTCCGCGACATCAAGGAGCGGCGCGGCACGTATTGGGCCAACCACTTCAGCACCATCGGCCTGCTGGGCATGAACGAGGCCTGCGCCAACCTCTTCGGCGAAGACATCGGCACCGAACGCGGCCAGGCCTTTGCCCGCGATGTGCTCGACTTCATGCGCGAACGGCTGGTGAGCTACCAGCAGGAAACCGGGCACCTCTACAACCTCGAGGCCACCCCCGGGGAGTCCACGACCTACCGTTTCGCCCAGGCCGACCGCGACCGCTTCCCCGATATCCAATTTGCCAACGACAAGGCCGTGCGCGAGCTGGGAGCCGAGCCCTTCTACACCAACAGCACGCACCTCCCGGTCAACTACACCGAAGACATCTTCGAGGCGCTGGACAAGCAGGACGACCTCCAGACCCGCTACACCGGCGGCACCGTGCTCCACCTCTTCCTCGGCGAGCGTATCCGCGACCTCACGATCACCAAGCGCCTGATCCGTCGTGTGGCCGAGAGCTACCACCTGCCGTATTTCTCGCTCACCCCCACCTTCAGCGTCTGCGCCGAGCACGGCTACCTGAACGGCGAGCACGCCAACTGCCCGCACTGCGGTCGCCAGGCTGAGATCTACAGCCGCGTGGTCGGCTACCTGCGCCCGGTCGAGCAATGGAACGCCGGCAAGCAAGCCGAGTTCGACGTGCGCCGCGAATACGAAGTGCGCGAAAAGAGCGCCTCGGCCAAAGCCGCCAAGGAAGCACAGCAAGCGGTCGGTTGAGGCCGCGGGTCTAGGTAATAGTTTGAATGAGGGCGTCCCCGTTTTGACAAAGCGGGGCGCTTTTCTTTTTACCAGAAAAGACAGAAGAGGCAGAAAAAGAGGTGAGCTGCCCCCTTCCTTCTCTGTCTTCTCTGCCTTTTCTGATTAATCCGACTCCCGCTGTGGAAAACTTGCTCTGTGCAGCCTGATAGCCATACTAGTCTGTATGGATGGAGGGACTTACCTGCTGTTTTGCGGGGGAAGCCTGTTGTTGATCGCCTCTCCGGGGCCAGACTTCCTCTACGTGAGCGGACGCGCGCTGTCGCAGGGCGTGCGGGCGGGGCTGTGGTCGGCGCTCGGCCTCTGGCTGGGCCTGCTCGTCCACACCACGGCGGCTGTCGTCGGGCTGACCGCCCTGTTGCAGACTTCGGCGCTCGCCTTTGCGGTGGTGAAGTACGCGGGCGCGGCCTACCTGCTGTATCTCGCGGTGATGGCCTTCAAACGCGGCGGCGCCCTCGATTTTTCCGGCGAATCCCCTGCCCTCTCGACTGGGCGGCTGGTGCGACAGGCTTTTTTGACCAACGTCCTTAATCCCAAGGTGGGGCTGACGTTTCTGGCCTTTATGCCGCAATTCATCCCGCAGGACGGCCTCGACCATACGGGGTTGATCGGTTTCCTCGGCTTCACGTTGGGTACGCTCGCGCTGGGCTGGTTCAGCTTGGTTTCGATTCTGGCGGCGCAACTGCGGGCAGCGTTCGAGCGTTTCCCCAAGATGAAAGACGGGCTGCGCTACGCCACCGGCTCGCTCTTTACTGTCTTTGGACTGCGGCTGCTGGCCTTCGACCGCTAGCGCCCATTTTTCCCGCCTGATCGCCTTGGATATTGCCAGCATCACCGGCCCCGGTGCCGCCTTTACCGCCGGCCTCGTCACCAGCCTGCACTGCGCGGGCATGTGCGGGCCGCTGGCGTGCTTCATCGCTCCCCGCCCGGGTGAAGCGGCCAGCTTTGCCGCCAGCGCAGGCGTCTACCAGGCGGCGCGGCTGACGAGCTACACCCTGCTCGGGGTGGTCGGAGGTATTCTCGGCATGACCGCGCTCGGGTGGTTCGAGACCTGGGGCCAGCCGGTCGCGCGCTTCTTCCCTTGGGCCATGGCGCTGTTCTTCCTCGTGGTAGCCTTGCGGATCGACCAATGGCTGCCCAAGCCGCAAGGCCCCGCGCGCTACCTGCACCGGCAGACGGGCAAATTTCTGCGCATGCCGCGTCCGCTGGCCAGTGCGCTGCTCGGCTTTTGCACGCCCCTGCTGCCCTGCGGGCCGCTCTACCTGCTGCTGTGGCTTTCCATCATGACGCAAGACCCCGTCTCGGGCGCGGAGCTGATGCTCGCCTTTGGGCTGGGCACCTTGCCGCTGCTCTGGCTGGTGCAGGCGGGCTACGTGCGCTGGAGCGGTCGACTCAAGCCCTCGACGCTCGGCCTTTGGCAGCGCGGCCTGGCGGCGGTGGTTGCAGCGGTGCTCATTTTCCGCATCGTCCACTTCGAGACGATGAACCAGAACGGCCTCTTCTGCGGTTCCTGACCGGCAAGGGGCCACCGTTCCCCCATGCCTTCCGCCACGACCAAAGTCTGCGCCCACTGCGGCACGCCATTTGAAGCGCGTGCGAGCCAGGAGAGCGAATATTGCTGCAACGGCTGCGCCTACGTGGCGCGCATGATCGCCTCCAGCGGGTTCGACCAATACTACGACCTGCGCGACCGCATCATCTCGCCAGTCAAACCTGCCGCCCTGCAGAAACGTGATTACCGCTGGCTGGCGCAACTGCAGGCCGACGCCGAAGCACAGCAGGCCAAGCCCAGCGCCACGACCGATCTCGACCTGACGGGCATCTCCTGCGTGGGCTGCGTGTGGCTGATTGAGCGCGTGGTGAGCCAGCAGGAGGGTATCCAGCGGGTGGAGGTAAACGCGCAACTGGGCCAGGTGCGCATCCAGTGGCAAAGCGAGCGGCTCGACCGGCTGGCGCTGGGCGACACCGACGATTCGCCGACGACCGTGCTGACGCGGGCGGCGGAGGCGCTCCAGCAATTCGGCTACCTGCTCCAACCGCCGGGCAAGCGCGAGACGGGCGAGAGCCAGCGTCTGCTGGGCCGCGTAGGCATCACGGGCGCGGCGGCGATGAATGCCATGCTCTTTACGCTGCCCCGCTACCTGGGCATGCCCGACGACTTTGAGCTGGCGGGGCTGTTCGGCCTCTTCACGCTGCTGAGCGCGACCATCGCCCTGCTGGCGGGCGGCACCTATTTTATCGACCGCGCGGTGCGGGCCCTGCGCATCGGCGCGCTGCATATCGACTTTCCCATCGCGCTCGGCATCACACTGGCCTACGCGGGCTCGCTCTTCGGCTATTTTTACGGACACGAGACTTACGCCTATTTTGACTTTGTCGCCATCTTCACCTTCCTCATGCTCGGGGGCCGCTGGCTGCAGGAGCGCGCGGTGGAGCGCAACCGCTTTGCGCTGCGGCAGTCGCGCCTCCAACCCACGACGGCCCGGGTGGTCGGCAGCACGGGCGGCGTTTCGGATCAGGCCATCGAAACGCTCAAGCCGGGGCAGGTAGTGCGTTGCGGTCCGGGCGATCTCGTGCCGGTGCGCAGCCGTCTTTCCGACCAGTCGCCCGCCGCCGAGTTGAGCCTGGAATGGATCAACGGCGAGGCCGAACCGGTGCGCTTCCAGCCGGGCCAGGTGGTGCCGGCGGGCGCAATCAACGTCAGCCGCCAACCGTTTGACCTGACGGCGGAGGAGACGTGGGAGGAGTCGCTGCTGCGCCGCCTGACGACCATTGAGCCGCGCCAGCTCCGCCACGTGCAACTGGAGGCGATCCTGCGCTACTACCTCGTGGCGGTGCTGATCATTGGCGTGATCGGCTCCCTGACCTGGGGCCTCAGCACGGGCAACTGGCTCGTCGCGGGCCAAGTGGCGCTGAGTGTGCTGGTGGTGAGTTGCCCCTGCGCGCTGGGGGTCGCCTACCCGCTGGCGCAAGAGCAGAGCGTGGCCCAACTGCGCCGCGCCGGCGTCTATGTGAAGGAGGCCGATCTCTTCCACCGCCTGCGCCACCTCAAGCGCATCGTCTTTGACAAAACGGGCACCCTGACCCTCGAAACGCCCGACCTCGCCCACCCGGAGGTGCTCCACGCGCTGGGCGAGGCGGAGCGCGCCGCCCTCTGGCGACTGGTCGAAGACGGCCTGCACCCGATCTCGCGCGCGCTGCGAGAGTCGCTGTTGGCGCTGGGCCAATCGCCGGTGCGCAAGAAGGCCGCGCTCCACGGCAACCCCGACAATGCCAGCGTTTCGCCCGTGCAGGAAGCGGTGGGCTTTGGCGTCACGGTGTTGATCGACGGCCACCGCTACGCGCTCGGTCGCCCCATGTGGGCGGCAGCCGCCAGCCAGGGCGAGCTGGACCGGATCGCGGGCAACGACATCAACGGCAATTTTGACTGCGCCCTCGCCCGAGATGGCGAACTGCTCGCGCAATTGAAGTTTGTCGAGACGGTGCGGGAAGACGCGGTCCCCGCCGTCGCGTCGCTCCAAAAACGCGGACTGCAGCTGCACATCCTCAGCGGCGACCGCGAGGAAAAGGTCTCCGCGATGGCCCGCCACCTCGGCCTGCCCGCCGAAGCCGCACTAGGCCGCCTCACCCCCGAGCAAAAGGCCGAATGGGTGCAGCAGCACGACCCGGCGCTCACGCTTTTTATCGGCGACGGGGCCAACGACAGCCTCGCCTTCGACGCGGCGGCAGTGCGCGGCACCCCGGTGGTCGACCGGGGCCTGCTCGAAGCCAAAGCCGACTTTTACTTCCTCGGCCGCAACCTCGGGGGCCTGCTCACGCTGCTCGACATCGAGCACCGCCGCCGCCGCGCCGTGCAAGCCGTCTTCGCCTTCGCCGTCTGCTACAACCTCGTCGCCATCGCCCTCTGCCTCGCCGCCCTCATGAACCCCTTGTTAGCCGCCATTCTCATGCCGCTGAGTTCGCTGGTCACCATCGGGATCGTGTCGTGGCGGATGCGGGGGTGAGGGAGATGAGGGGAAATACCTTGCGTTCAATAAATAGCGCCGCTAGAAATAGGCATGAACTATTTGAAAGACTTCAGATTGTGGCTGGATGAGGCTAGAATTTCGCCCAACGACAAGGATGCAGTCTATGCGCTTTTTAAATGTGTAGAGAGTGGCCAAAACGTAGGGGCATATTCATTAATCCCGATCGGATCTGACGATTGGGCACTGCAGAGCGAAACCACGCCTTACCTTCTTTTCCTCGGATCAGACAACGGACGTTATGATTTATTAGGCTATATAATCGACACCTTTTGCGACGGTAAAGACATAGAAACGTGGAAATCCGAACCGCCTCAGCAAACCTATAGCATGGACATGGACATATAACCGACTCTCTGTACCCTCCCTCCACAAACCGGCACACGTTATGCATCAATTGGGGTCACACTCAACCAAGGCTACCCCATGTTTGGACTCGAATTCATCCCCATTATTCTCCTGATCGCCCTTGTCTTCCTCGTCGTGTTGATCCGGCCATGGAAGAAGAAGGAGCGGGTTGGGCACAAGCCGCCGCGCGCCAACGAGACGGTGCTCTCCAAGGAAGAAAAGCACCACGAGCGCCAGACCAATGCCCCGCCGCTCGATGAGAGTGGCCAGGTGAAGAGCTAGAACCCCAACGCTTTAGCGCGGGCGTTCGACAAAGCCTGCCTTGCGGGAAACCTTGCTCAGGACTTTGTAGGCGCGCTTCTGGGCGGCGTCGGCGCCGGCTTTCATCACACCTTCGAGGTATTTCTTGTCCTCGGAGATGGCTTTGTAGCGCTCTTGAATGGGCGTGAGCAGGTCGACCACCGATTCGGCGACGGCTTCCTTGAAGGCCCCGTATTGGCTGCCCGCGAATGCCGCCTCCAGCTCTTCGATCGAGCGGCCGGTGGAGGCGCTCATGATGTGCAAGAGGTTGGTGATGCCGGGCTTCTCGTCATCCGCACGCACTTCGCTGCCGCTGTCGGTCACGGCGCTCTTGATCTTCTTGCGGATGATGTTGGGCTCGTCGAGCAGGTAGAGCACGCCCCCTTGATTGGGGTCGCTCTTCGACATCTTGCGCGTCGGGTCTTGCAGGCTCTTGATGCGGGCGGCGTGCTTGGGGATGTTGAGCGAGGGCACCTTGAAGGTGTCGCTGTAGGTGGCGTTGAACTTGATCGCGAGGTCGCGGGTCAGCTCTACGTGCTGGCGCTGGTCTTCGCCCACGGGCACGACATCGGCGTTGTAGAGCAGGATGTCGGCGGCCATCAGCACGGGGTAATAGAGCAGGCCGCTGCCGATGAAGACGCCCTCATCTGCACGGGCCGACTTGTCCTTGTATTGCGTCATGCGCTCCAATTGGCCGAGCGGGCAGAGGCAGCCGAGGATCCAAGCCAGCTCGGTGTGGCCGATGACGTGGCTTTGCAGGAACAGATTGCACTTCTCGGGCTCGAGGCCGCAGGCGATGTAGAGCGCGAGCGTCTTGTAGCAGCTCTGGCGCAGCTCGGCCGGCACGTAGGGCATGGTGATCGCGTGCTGGTCCACGATGCCAAAATAGCATTCGTGGCTGTCGAGGAAGCTCGTCCAGTTGCGCACCGCGCCGAAGTAGTTGCCCAGGTGCAATTGCCCCGTGGGCTGCGCGCATGTCAAAACGACCGGTTGTTCCGCACTGCTCATCCACCCAAAAGACAACGAACGCGCGCGGTTTGGCCAGCCGAATTTGCAGCGATCTCGCCTACTCTGCCCACCCGAGCCAAGGACCGAGGTCGGCCGCGAGTTCACGTGCCATCTGATAGTGCTGGGGTGCGATGGGATGGGCGTCGAGTTCCGTGCCGGGGTAGTAGTGGACCGAGTGCCAGCGGACCTGCTGGTTGCCCTCTTGCTCGAAGTGCGCCACGACGGCCTGCAGGTGGCTTTCGAGGACTTGCTTCTTGTGCCCGTCAGCCTCGTCGGCGGGGTTTTGCATGGGGCTGGAAATGAGCAGCACCTTGGCCTCCGGGTAGACTGCGAGGATACGCTCCACCAGCGCGATATAGGCGGGCACGTAGCGATCAGCCTCGATCACGCCAGGGTTGAAGTCGTTCTGGCCGATGCAGATGGTGACGACGTCGGGCACGTAGGCGGCATGGTCCCAACGGCTATCCGCCGTATCGGGCAGGCTGCGCTCAAAGAGCTGCGCGAGCGTTACCGCGTCTTCGTTACCCTGCCAATCGCGGATGAGCCCCTTGCCGCCGTAGCTGATCAGGTTCACCTGCGCGTGGAGGAGCTTTGCGAGCTGCCAGCCGTAGGCCGCTTCGGCGTTGGTGCTGTGGAAGCCCTCGCGCACATACGGCCCGTAGTATTCCGAGAAATAGCCGCAGGTGATCGAGTCGCCCAGGCACATGAGCTTGCGCGCGGGCAACGGCGCGGGCTCTAGCCATTGTACGCTCTCCGCCGCCACAAACTCCTGCCAGCGCACCACGCCATGCCAGGGCTCATTGCGGCGCACGAGGCGCACGTCGTAGGCCTCGCGCGGGTCGAGGCGGTCGGCGATGGGGTAGTCTTTGGGCTCCGCGCCCGTCACCTCGATCATCGGCAGCTCGACGCCGTTGACGTAGACGTTGAAGAATCCCTGCCCTTGTCCGCCGACCATCGAGGCGCGAAAGGCGATGCGCTGCACCCCCGTGAAGCGCGCATCGACGGCGACGCCAGGAAAGCCCATCAGCGTATCGCCTTCGGGGGTCGTCTGGACGCGGCCGAGGGTGCGACCGTGAGGTTGAGCGAGCAACAGGACCGGGGCAAGGCAAAGCAGCCCCAGCAGCGTGGAGGTCAGTTTCTTCATCGGGGTAAGGAGTGGGTTCGTAAAGGGGCGCGCTAGCGGCTCTGCAGGCTGAGGTTGCGCAGGCCGAGCTTGCCGCACATGTCCATCACCTTGGTCAGGTCTTTGGTGCGGCTGTCTTCGTCGGCCAGCACGAGCACCTTGCGGTTGGGGTCGTCGTTGGCCATCACGCGCAGGAAGTTGCGCAGCTCCTCTTCGGCAATCGCCTCGCCGCTGAGCGCAAAGCTGCCGTCGGGGAAGACACCGATCTCGATCGGGCGCTGCTCCATGTCGCTCTGCCCGGCGGTCTCAATCTGCGGCAGCGTCAGCTTCAGGGCCGTAAGGTTACGGAACTGCATGAACATGAGGAAGAAGAAGATCAGCACCACCAGCACGTCGACGAGCGGCACGATGTTGATCTCCGGCTTCCGGCGCGGGCGCGGGGGGATGATGCTCTCGCTCATACCTTGGCGGGCTGCTTTTGCTCCTGCTCGCGCTTGAGGGCGACTAGGCGCTCGACGCCGACGCCGAGCATGGCGGAAAAGGTGTCGATCCGGCGCTGGAGGTAGCCATTGGCGGCGAGGGCCGGGATCGCGATGCTGAGGCCGAGCATGGTGGTCGTCAGCGCCAACGCCACGCCTTCGACGAAGGCCTTGGAGTCCGGCAGGCCCGATTCGGCGTCGATCTGCCCGAAGACGTTGACGAGCCCCGTCACGGTGCCGAGCAGGCCGATGAGCGGCGCGGCGGCAATGATCACCTCCACGATGAAGAGGCCGCGCTCCATCCGCGTCACCTGCAGGCGCGCGACCGCCTTGAGTTGGTCGGAGTCGAACTCGGCCTGGTGAAAGGCGGTCACGATGCGGCCCATCACGGTATGATCCCCTGCCGCCGGGACTTCTCCGCGCATGAAGGCGTCCTGGTAATGCTTGGGGATGACGCGGGGCGTGCGCAGCGCGATCAGCCGCTCAATGATAATGACCATGGCCAGCACCGAGCAGAGGAGCAGCGGCCAGGCAAACACACCGGCATCTTCGAACAATTGATACATCTGTTTGTGGAGACGGGTTACAGGCCGAAATCGTTCAACGCGAGTGCGAAATGGAATCGGCTTTGCCTCGCGCGCACACTGTTGTAGAACAAGTCGCTTCCATGTTCGACCTGAAAAAGACGTTGCTCGCCCTTCTCTTCTCCAGCTCGGAGCCGCTGACGATTCGCCAGATCCAGAACGTCGTCCAGCGCTTCCACGAGCAGGCGGAGGCCGATACCTCGGAAGCGAACGACGAGATTGCCGAGCCGCCCGCCGACGCCGGGCAGGGCGTGCTGCAGAGCCTGCTCGACCAGGTGCCTTCGCTGCTCACGGCAGCCCAGATCCGCGAAGCCATGCGTGGCATCACGGTCGAACTGGAGCAAAAACAGGAGCCTTGGCGCCTCGTGGAAGGCGTCGAAGGCTACAAGCTGGCCATCGCCCCCGAACATGCCGACTGGGTGCGCCTGCTGCGCAACGAGCCCCGCCCGAAGCGCCTCTCCGCCGCGCAGATGGAGACAGTGGCCATCGTCGCCTATCGCCAGCCGGTTACGCGAGCCGAAATCGAAGCCATCCGCGGCGTCTCCAGCGACAACGCGCTCAATCGCCTGATGGACCGCGCGCTGATCGAGATCAAGGGCCGCGCCGACCTCCCGGGTCGACCGATCCAATACGGCACCACCAAGGGCTTTCTCGACTTCATCGGCCTGCGCAGCCTCGACGAGCTGCCCGCCAGCGACGTGCTCTCACCCCAGCAGATCAACGACTGGATCCGCCGTGCCACCGAGCCCGAACCCGGCCCCACCCAACAGGATTTGGGATTTGGGGACCAGTAAGGGGCGCTGGCATTCAGGTGCAGACGAATCTCCTGACGCGATGTGGAGTGCGGGGCGCTCCGCGCCGATCTGATTTCACGAGTGGGCTGCCTTACTCTGAGATCATCCCTTACCTCGGAACATACAATACGACCTCGCTTGAGCGCTCCGCCATGGCTAGCCGCCTCCCATCCATCATCCAGATCTGCGCGGAGCGCAGCACTCCAGAGCACGCCCCCTCCACCCGCTCAACGAAACGCTTCGGGCCAGATGGCGCGGGCGAGGGACTCGTAGGCCTCGACCATGCGGGGGCCGGGGATTGAAAACGGGTCGGGCGCGACGAGCACCACGCGGCTGTTGCGCACGGCAGGCATTTGCGACCACACCGGGTGGGCGGCCAGTTGGCCAAGGCGTTCGCGCAGCACGCGCTTTTCCTCCGGCGTGCGGCCGTCTTGCACCACGATGACTTCCGGGCGGGCGGCGAGCAGGCCTTCGAGGCCGAGAGTGCCCCACCCGCTCTTGCTTTCGCCTGCGATATTGTGGGCGTGGCTCGATTCCAAGAGGTCGCCGATCCAGGTATTCTGGCCGGGGGAAACGCCCGGCAGCAGGTTGTCTTCGATGCCGTAGAGCACGATGGCGCGGCGCTCGGGCTGGTCGCGCACCGTCTCCACGCGTTGCTCGACCGCGTTGTGCCGCTCTTCCAGCTCGCGCACGAGCTTGAGGCCGTTGCCCGGCACGCCGAGGGCGAGGGCGATCTGCTTGATATCGCCGATCACGTCTTCATACGAGTCGTGCCGGAAGGCAACCGCGACCGTGCGGGGCGGGTCCTGCAACTGTTCGTAAACGGTGGTGGGCGTAAGGTCGGAGCCCAGCACGATGTCGGACTGCAGCCCCATGATCAGCTCGAGGTTGGGGGTATCGAGGCTGCCGACGGTGGCGCCCCGGTCGCGCAGCTCCTTGGCCTCCAGCGGGTAGGTGTCGAAATCCGTGACCGCCATGATGTGGTCGCCCATCCCCATGGCGTAGACGATCTCGGTGACGCTCGGGGCGAGGGAAATGTAGTGGCGCGGCTGGCGACGCAGCGTGATCTCGCGGCCCAGATCGTCGGTAAAGGTGTAAGGGAACGAGCCTTCCGCCGCCGTCTGGTCGCGCCAAGGGTGCTCCTTGCCGTCGGGCTTGATCAGCGGATATGCCAGCGTGAGCATGGCGGTGCCGAGGGCAAAACCGATCAGGAAGACGGTCGTTTTTTCCTTCTTGGAAAGGGGCATCAAACAAGCGTGTAAAGCGCAGGCGGGTGCGCCAAGCGCAAAGAAACGAAAAGGGCGACCGATCCACTCGGCCGCCCTCCTCATTCACAAGTTTTCCTCACAAAATGCGCACCTTTAGGCGCGGCGGCGACGCCAGAAGACGAAACCGCAGGCGGCCAGGCCGAGCAGCGCGGCGTAGGTCGAAGGCTCGGGCACCGGAGCTACCGGGGCGTCGGCCGACCAGCCGGGCGCAGCGGCCCAGGTGAAGCCGCTCCAGCTGCCATCGGTCAGCTCAAATGTACCCGCACCGATCATCGCCTCTTCCCAGTTGTCGTTGAGGTAAGGCTCGGCCATGGAGGTGAAAAAGGCGAAGAAGCCGTTGGTGAACCAGCCGGCAGCAAAGGAGTCGTCGAGGTCGTTCGACACCAGGCCGTCGGCATCCGCCGAACCTGCCAGCCCCATGCCGTCGGTGAACGTCACGGAGGGAGTCACCGAGAAGCCGTCGCCATCGCGGTCGTAGCCCATGCCCACGACGGTGTCGTCGTAGTCGGTGCTTTCGATGACGCTGAAGCGGCTGTCGGCGGCGGCCACGGCGGCGACCATGTCGAAGGCGGTGGCGGTACCGTCATAGCGGAAGCCCCACGCCACCGAGCCTTGGCCGTCGTTCCAGTCGACCACCAGCGCGGAAGTCTGGCTGCCGGTGCCGACCCAGTTGGAGATGTCGTCGAGGCCGAAGAATTGGGCCGAAATGGCCTGCGTGCCAGCGAACAGAAATGCCGCCAGCAGAGAGAAGGTTGATTTCAAGTTCATAGTCAGTATACCAAAATGGCAGTCACATGCCAAAACGCTTGCCATCAGGCCTGGGAGCAAGACAAAAATCTCTAATTGAACAAATTCCTACCAGCACTTCCCCTAATAACCGCATCCATCCTCTGGGGGCAGGGTGAGGAGCCGGTGGCGTTGCCTGCCGTTACCACCACGGCCTGGCATTTCCCGGTCGAAGTGGGTGCCGTACCCGCCTCGATCGACGTGATCGGCGGGGATGCGCTCGATCCTTCCCGCGCGCTGACGGTAGTCGACCTGCTGCGGCAGGAGGCCAACCTGCAGTTCCGCTCCTACAGCGGCTCGCCCTTGCAGGCCGAGATCAACCTGCGGGGCTTCGGCTCGGTCGGCACGCAACGGGCGCTGGTACTCGTCGACGGCATCCCGATGAACCCGCCCGACATCGGCGGCATCAACTGGCTGGAGATCCCGCCCGTCTTGATCGAGCAGGTGGAGGTGATTCGCGGCTCGCAGACGACTCTCTACGGCAACCACGCGGTCGGCGGCGTGATCAAGATTACTACCCGCGAGGCCCCCACCGCCCCGTTTTTCCGCACCACACTGGCCGGGGGCAACCTTGGCTACCGCGACGCTCAACTGGCCGCCGGCAGTCGCCTCGGAGGCGGCTGGAGCGCGTTTGCCGCCGCCCAGCATTATGAGGAGGACGGCTACCGCCAGCACAGCGCCCAGGAGGCCGACTCTGCCCACTTTTCCCTCGGCTACCGCCCGCAAAACGCCCGCTGGCACGCCAGTGGCAAAGTGACATGGGTCGACAGCTACAGCGAGATGCCCGGCCCGTTGACGACCGAATGGTATCACCGCGACCCGCAGACCAGCCGGGGCGGCCGCACGTCGTCTCACGAGACCTACCTCGCCACGCAGGGCAGTTGGACGCTGGAGACGGAAGACTGGGCGGTGGAAGTACCGGCCGGCTACACGCACCGCTACGTGCGGCCCGACCTCGACGGCATCTTCACCGAAGACACCTACCACATCGCCCACGCCGCCCCTCGCGTGCAGCGGGCCGACGCCAGCGGCGAGAGCTCCGCCGGGCTCGACCTGACCCGCACGGGCCTCAAGATCGACGACTTTCAGGACCGTTCGCGCGAGGTGTTGATCGGTAAGGCCGACGTCTCGCTCTCGACCGCCGCCCTTTACCTCCACCGCCGCCAGGAGCTGAGCGAGCGGTGGCAGATCAGCGGCGGCGTGCGGGGCGAGCTGGCGCGCTACGATTACGACCTCGTCACCTACGACCCCTTTTCGCCGGACTACAGCCGAGGAGTTTACCGCGAGGCCACGCGCGACCTCGATGGCTGGTCGGCCAACCTCGGCCTCGTCTGGCAGCCAAGTGTGAACTTCCGCCAATGGCTGCGGGTCGACCGGCTCTACCGCTACCCAGCCATCGACGAGGCTTTCTCCTACCGCGGCTTCCCGGACTTCGATAGCCAGCTGGAGCCGGAAGAGGGTTACAACGTGGAGCTGGGCGGCGAGTGGCGGCAGGAGTCGCTGACCTTGCGGCTCAACGCCTTTGCGCAGTGGATGGA
The DNA here is from genome assembly GCA_030673845.1 of Verrucomicrobiota bacterium JB022. Classification (NCBI taxonomy): domain Bacteria; kingdom Pseudomonadati; phylum Verrucomicrobiota; species Verrucomicrobiota bacterium JB022. The sequence continues at coordinate 85,008 of JAUTCQ010000003.1, read as the reverse complement.
GGGCGAGATCGACTTCAACGGCAACGAAAACGTCAACCTGGCCGACGTGCGCCGCCTGGGGCTCGAAACCAGTGCCCGCTGGCAGGCCGACCGCTGGAGCCTGCAGCTCGACCACACCTGGATCGACGCCCGCTTCACCAGTGGCCCGTTTGAGGGCAACGACCGCTTTCTCGTGCCTGCGCATCAAGTGACGCTGGGCGGCGAGGTGGAGGTGATCGAGACCGTCACGCTCGGCGTCGGCTATCGCTACACCAGCAGCGCCTACGAAGGCGACGACTTCCGCAATATCCAGCCGCGCCTTCCTGCCGCCGCCGTGGTCGATGCCCGCGTGCGTTGGCAGCCGCGGCAGGCCCTGAGCGTCTACTGCGCCGCTGAGAACCTTTTCGACAACCGCTACGCCACCGTCAAATACAGCGGCGCCTGGTATCCCGCCCCCGGTATCCGCTGGCGGACCGGCGCCCAATACTCTTTCTAGCATGAAGCACCTCCGCCTCTCCGCCACCTTGCTCGGCCTGACCGCCGCCGCCTCACTCTACGCCTACGGCCCTTATCCCCGCCAGGCTCCCGGCCTGCGCGACTGGGAGGGCACGCCCACCACCGCCATCCCCGGCACGGCCGAAAACTTTGCTGGCTGGGCTTCGAGCATCGTGACGCTCAACTACGGCACCGACGTGTCGGAGATCTGGAAAACCCCGGCGCGCGCCCTCGGCCCCTCCGTCGGGCCGGCACCCGCCGAAGATCCTTACCACGACGGCGACCCCGAGACCCGCACCGGCGGCGTCTACGACATCCTCTGCATCGGGCGCGGCGGCGAAGTCGTGCTGGGCTTCGATGAGGCCTTCCGCGACGGCGAGGGCTGGGACCTGGCGGTGTTCGAAAACTCCTTCAACGACGAGATGCTGGAGCTGGCCTACGTCGAGGTCTCCAGCGACGGCGTGAACTTCGTCCGCTTCCCCAGCGACTCGCTGACCGCCTCGACGGTCGGAGCCTTTGGCCGCCTCGACGCCCGCGACGTGGACGGCTTGGCGGGCAAATACCGCATCGGCTACGGCACGCCTTTCGACCTCGCCGACTTGCGCGGCCTGCCGGGCAGCGAGCATCTGGACTTCGAGGCCATCCGCTACGTCAAGATCGTGGACGTGGTAGGCGACGGCAACTCGCTCGACAGCGATGGCGACCCGATCTACGACCCCTACCCGGTCTCGGCCTCGGCGGGCTTCGATCTGGAAGCGGTGGGCTACATCCACCCTGCCCTGCCCGTGCCGCCCGCTGCGCCGGAAGTGACTTTCGCCCTCGCCAGCGCCACTACGGCACAGCTTACCTGGCAGGCAGAAGCGGGAGTGGCCTACACCATCCAAGCTTGGAGCGGCGAAAGCTGGGCCGACGTGGAAACGGTCCCCGCCAACGCGGAAACGACGCCGGTCAGCCGCACCGTCGCCCTGCCGACCAGCACCGAAGCGGCCTTCTTCCGCGTCCTGGGCAGCTGGAGCGCGGAGTAAGGCCAGCTTTTTTACCCGCGCTTTTGCTGCTGGGCTTTGTGGGCCTTGGCCACTTCCACGTATTTGCGGGAGAGGTCGAGGCCTTGATTGTGGTCGGGGTCGAGGGTGCGCACGACTTTGGCTGGCAGGCCGACGACGAGCGAATACGGCGGCACGATCGTGCCCTTGGTGACCAGCGCGCCTGCCCCGACGATAGAGCCTTTGCCGATCACCGCCCCGTCGAGCACCGTGGCCCGCATGCCGATGAGGCACTCGTCCTCGATCGTGCAGGCGTGGATCATGGCCGCGTGGCCAATGGTGACGTAGCGGCCGATCTTGACCCCGTAGTCGTCGGCGAGGTGGACGATGGTGCCGTCCTGGATGTTGGACCCTTCCCCGACTTCAATCGAGTGGATGTCGCCGCGCAGCACACATTGCGGCCAGACGGAGGCGTGGGGCCCGATCTTGACGCAGCCCATCAGCTCGGCGCTGTCGGCAATATAGGCGGTCGGATCGACCTCCGGAGTTTGGGTCAGGTAGGTGGCAAGGCGCTCTTGCACGGTCATACAAGCAGTCTGGCGCGCCAAAACGCGAATGTCCACCCCCAGTCGCGCGGCTTACTCCATCAGCCCGTCGCGCACGCAAATGCTGTAGGCGGTGCGAAAGGCTTCGCCCGACTCGAGTCGGAGGATGCCGGGCTTGCGTGTCAGGTCCTGGTCGTGGTCTTCCGGATCGGAATGGCCAAACCAGGGCTCGATGCAGACAAAGGGAGCGCCGGCGGGCTGCCAGATGCCGAGATCGGGCGCGCCACCGAGGTCCACTTCCAGGTACTGCGTGGCCATCTCGCAGCAGATCTGCACGCGGCGAGAGTGGATGCCCTTCAGCACGAGGGCATCGCGCTCGAACATCGGGTGGTTGAGGCGCAGCCTGCGGTCTTCCACCGGCAGCGGCTCGGGGGTCGTCGAGAGCAGCCCGTCTTCGGTCAGCGGGTAGCGTGCCCAGACTTCGTCTTCGCTGAAGACGATGTTGTGGTCCTCGAATTCACAATCGGGGATCCAGGGCACGTTGAGCGCGGGGTGCGAGCCGAGGGAAAAATACATGTCGCTCTGGCCGATGTTGCGCACCTTGTAGCGGATGTGGAGGCCGTCCATCTCCAGCTGATACGTCGCCACGAGTTGCCAGTCGAAGGGGTAGCTGAAGCGCGTCTCCGCATCGCTGTTCAGGCGGAAGCGGGCCCGTACGGGCAGCTCTTCAATCAACTCCCACTCGCGGGTGCGGGCGAGGCCATGCCGGGGCATCTCGTAGCTGACGCCGCGGTAGGTGTAGCGGTTGTCTTTGAGCGACCCCACGATGGGGAACAGGATGGGCGCGTGCTTGGCCCACCATTCGACATCACCTTGCCAAATGTGTTCGGTTTGCGTCTGGCGATCGTAGAGGGAGCATATTTCCGCTCCCTGGGCCGAAATCTTGGCCGTGAACCGCTGATTCTGGAGAGTTACCAAAGATCCCATGGGCAATCAAAGGGAGTAATATACGAACTCCTCTTCATGGATTCAAGGCTGTAGACTACCTGAAGACGCTCTAGGTGGCCTTCCGCCGCGCCCGCTCGGCCTCGCGCATCTCTTCCAGCATGGTATCGAGCTTGAAGCGCTTGCAGCTGCAGAAGGGGCAGAGCTGGCTGTGGTAGCGCAGCGCCAGACGCTCCTTCAGGCTGAGGTCGCGCGCGATCCCCGTCTCCACGATCTGGAGGGCGGAGTGACAGTTCGGCAGCAGGTTTTCGCAGACTTTTTCCATCAGGGGGTGCCGTTGGCCGGGGTCACGTGTCGGGCTCGCCTTCATGCCTGTGAGCAGATCGACCACACGTCAAGTGGCAAGGCACCCTCAACCGAGCGGTCGGAAACGCCGTGCCGACGGCGGGAGAATCTCTTTCCATACCTCTCAAACGCCCCAGGATTCAACTCATTCAAAAAAAAATGAACAAAATCTACTCCTTTTCCGTTACGTTCCTTGACTTTGCTGGGCGGATTCCCCAAGATCGTATTCCTACTCTTCAAGAGAGTTTATAGAGGATCCAACCTGAAGCGTTTGTAGTTTTTAGAGCCTAGAAATCCCTCGGAAGCGACCGGGGGATTTCTTTTTGCCTACTGCACGATGACAGGGGGCATCGGCACTCCCAGCCCGATGGCCAGCGCACGAAACAGCTCGGCCTCTTCGGCCGTAATTTGCGCATCCTGCTGAATTGCTCGCCCACAGGCCTGCAAGAAGGCGCTCTTCATCGGGGGTGAACAGGGCCGCAGGCTTTCCAGGTCGCTCGTCAGCTCATCTGTCTTCGCCTCCCCGGCTGGCACGTACTGGAGGTATTTCGCGAGGTAGAGCCCTTGCAGGGCCTGCCGGAACGCCGCCGAGCGATCGCCCGACTGATCGAGCTCAACAATGCGGCTCAATACGCGCGACATCGCTCCCGCCACCGGCGGCACCTCCGTCTGGATGGGCGGAGTGGCGGTATTTCGCTCCAATCGGCGCAAGGCGATCGTGAGGATGCACCACTCGCGCAAATCGACCCTCCGGTCCACTTGCGCCAGATGTTGCAGCTCTTCGCGAAGGCTTTCCGCATCGGCCATCGAAGCTTGCCGCAGGGCATTGCTCGCCAGCTCCAGCAACGGCAGGTGGGCAGAGCGCGGCAACTCGTCGACCAGTTGCACGACTTCGTTGAGCTGAAATTTGTGATCTGGATAGCGCTGCAACAACCAGTTCAGTTGCCGCTCCCGCTGCCCACCGAACTCACGGTCGACCATCAGGCCCAGCAAGGCAAAGCGGGAAAGCTGCGGATCTTCGCCCACGCTGCGGAGCCCACGGGGCAAAGTCTGGCGCAGGCGGCGGGCATATTCGAGGCTCGTGCTCTGGATCGCGCCAGCCATCATCACCATCTGCGCGGGGTTGAGCGGCTCACCTTGCGGAGGAATGGGCGGAGGCTTGGTGGCCTCGCGGCGCGTTTCTTCGGGGCGCGAAAATTTGCCGTCCCAGCCCGGGTCGACGCGCAGGATGCGCTCTTTCAGCGGCGGGTGGGTCGCCATCAGGCCCAGCCACTGGGTGTTGAGCGCGTTGGCGAAAAAGAGGTGCGCCATGGCCGAGGCCTTGGGCTCAGTCAGCTTGCCGCGCTGGCTCCAGCCGCCGATCTTCTTCAGCGCGCCGGCAAGGCCTTCGGGGTTGCGCGTAAACTGCACGGCGGAAGCATCGGCGAGGAATTCGCGCTGGCGCGAGATCGCCGCCTGGATCAGGTGTCCGAAAAAGGTGCCGATCTGCCCCAGCACATAGACGCCCACCGCCACGACGACCAGCACGAGGATAAACGCCCCCGCGTTGCCGTTGCCCTCCCCTTTGCGGCGGGTCGAATATGTAGCCGGGTAGGCCGCGCGTGGCCCGCCAAACATGCCGCGCAACAGACCACCCGCCAGGATCGCCAGGGCCATGATGCCAAAGAGCATGCCACCGATGCGGATATTGAGCCGCATGTCTCCATTGAGGATGTGACTGAACTCGTGGCCGATCACGCCCTGCAGCTCGTCGCGCGTGAGGCTGTCGAGCGTGCCCTGCGTCACCGCTACGGCGGCGTTTTCGATCGTGGTGCCAGCGGCAAAGGCGTTGATCGCCGCCTCGTTTTCCAGCACGTAGACTTCGGGCACTGGGACGCCCGCGGCGAGGGCCATTTCTTCCACCACGTTGAGCAGGCGCCGCTCGGCCGGTTGCCGCGTGGTTTCATCGACCTTGCGCCCGCCGAGGCTGCGCGCGACCGCTCCCCCACCCTGGTTGTATTCCTCCAGCTTGGACCACGCCGCGATCACGATGATCAGCACGGTGATGCCGGAGACCACGCCGAAGCGCGGCCAGCTCCACCAGGCCCCGGCGGGCAAGGAAGAGCGCTCTTCGTTGAGCGTGAGCAGGAAAACCCAGCCGCCGGTGACGAGCAGGTTGACGCCGAGCACGATCAACGCGACCGCCAGTGCGAAATACAGGAGCAGCCAGCCCGACTTGCGGTGCGCCTGCTCCTGCGCGCCAAAAAAGTCGAGGGTGCCGTCGGTGGAAGGCTGCGCCATGGAAAGAGGAAGCGACGGGGGTTTAGAAGCTGACCTTGGGGGCCTCGCGCTCGCTCTCCACCTTCACCTCGAAGAGGCGAGCCTCGCCAAAGTTGAACATGCCGGCAAAGACCACGGCGGGGAATTGCTCGCGCTCGGTGTTGTAGCGCATCACCGCGTCGTTGTAAGCCTGACGGGCAAAGGCGATCTTGTTCTCCGTCGAGGTCAACTCCTCCGTCAGCTGCATCATGTTCTGGTTGGCCTTCAGCTCGGGATAAGCTTCGGACACCGCATAAAAGCGGCCCAACGCACCCGTCAGCGCGCCCTCGGCCTGCATTAGCTGGCCCATCGCCTGCGGGTCTCCCGGCGCGGCCACGGCAGCCGATTGTGCAGCAGTCGCCGCACTGCGCGCCTGCATGACAGCCTCCAGCGTCTCGCGCTCGTGCTTCAGGTAGCCCTTCGCCGTCTCGACGAGGTTGGGGATCAGATCGTAACGGCGCTTCAACTGCACGTCGATCTGCGCAAAGGCGTTCTTGAAACGGTTTCGCAACGCCACCAGGCCGTTATAAACCCCAATGGCCCAGAGCACCGCCACCACCACGACAACCGCCAAAACGAGCAAAACAATCAAGATGGGAGTCATGGCCTTATTCTGCCGCCCAAACTTGTGGTCGCAAGCGGGAACGAACCACGCGACATGGTAACTTTGGGTCGGTTTTGGAATCGGCACCGTGGTGAAATCCACCAGACCCGAACTGGCGGCAATCGCCAGCAGGTGGCGCCTCACGCCGAATAAACAAACTATCCAATTTTGTTTCCGGCTTATATAAAGACACTTGCAACATCAGACCGCCGCCTTGGCGCGGACTTTGTTAAGTGCCAAGCATGCACGTCTCAAACGGCTGTCCTGCTGCTTCCTCCTGCTGCGCCCTGCTTCTGCTGCTCTTTAGCTGGCTCTTTTCACCTCGTTCTCTTTCCGCCGCCGAACCTGCGACCGACCTCGCCCGCGTCAGCCAATACGTGGAGCAAGCGCTGGACGAGTTCGGCGTCCCCGGCGCTTCACTCGCAATCGTCCACGAGGGCGACATCGCACACCTGCAAAGCTGGGGCGAAACCGGCGGCGCACCGACCCCGGTGACTCCGCAAACGCCCTTCCTCATCGGCTCCAACAGCAAGGCGCTGACGGCCTACGCAATCATGATCCTGATCCACGAAGGCAAGGTGCAGCTCGATGCCCCCGTGTCGACCTACCTGCCCGAATTTACGATGGCGAGCCGCCGCGCATCGAAGATTACCGTATGGCAGCTACTCGCCCACCACAGCGGCATCAGCACCGAAAGCGGCCTGCACCTCGCCGACCACGCCGAGAACGACCCGCAGGCGCTCCAGCACAGCCTGACCCGCCTCGCCCACGAATCCCTGATCGCCCAACCGGGTGCGGCCTATCAATACAGCGCCGCCAATTACGCGCTGCTCGGGGCCATCATTGAGCGGGTGTCGGGGCAGACGTTCGCGGATTTCCTGCAGGCCCGCGTGTTTGGGCCGTTGGGCATGGAACACGCGGCCGCTTCCGAGGCTGCGGCCCTCGCCGCCGGCTGGCAACCCGGCTACCGCGCGTGGTGGGGCGTGCCCTTCCGCAGCGGCCTGCCCTACGACACGGCGGGCGCGCCCTACGGCTACATCGCAGCGAGCGCGGAAGACATGGGCCGCTTCCTCAGCGCGCTCCAGCGCCCGGGTGCCGCCTTGCCCGAGCGTGAGACGCAATGGTATCTCGACCCGCTCGCCCCCGCCAGCGACCTCGGGGCCTACGGCTTTGGCTGGCGCATCGGCAGCACGCGCGACAACCTCACCCGCATCTGGCACGCCGGCAGCACGGCCGATTTCCACTCGGAAGTGTTTCTGCTGCCCGAGAGCGGCTGGGGCTTCGCACTGCTCGCCAACCGCAGCCACCCGCTCGAAGCCGACCAGCTCCATGCCCTCGCACTGGGCATCGAAGCGCTGCTGCTCGGCGAGACACCGCCTCCGGTGGAAGCTTCGTGGCACCCGGTGTGGCTCTACGGCTCGGCCATCGTCGCAGCGCTCGCGGCGCTTCTAGCCGGGCTGGCGAGGCATCTACGACATGCCCCGCGCCACGCCTTCAGCCCTTGGTGGAATGTAGGCGGCACGTTGACCCTCGCCAGCGGCCTCGCCCTCATCCCCACCGCGCTGCACCGCCTGCAGATCCCCCTGCGCACCCTGGCTTTGACCGCGCCAGACTTGGTCATACTCGCCTCGATTGTCGCAGGTCTGCTCTCGGCGCTCGGCCTCCTGGCGATCTTCCACAGCCGCCCTCACCACCAGAATTCCCGCAACGAGACCTCCGCCTCCCCCTCCCACGAACACTACCTCGAAAGCTGCCAATACAGCTGACGCCTAAGTGCGGGGCGGTGATCAAAGCAAAAAAACGGCGCGACCGTTGGGAAGGTCGCGCCGTAGCCTGAGTTCTGTAGTCTTTGCTTGAGAAAGCGCAGGGGCCAATCAGAGGGGCGGGTTCCAGCCGCCGAGCACGTTGCTCTCTGAATAAGTTGCGGCTTGGGAGGAGGTAAGGCGCACGACCCACCAGGCGCGCGGGGTGAGGCTGATGCTGGCCCCGGAGGGCGTTTTACTGCCATATTCGGCAGCGCGGCAGGTTGCTTCGCGGCCATCCCAAGGGCTCCAGGCCACATCAGTAATATGATCCTCCAGCGTGCAGTCGATAAAGGCCGTCTGGCCGAACTCACGCCAGGGGCGCATGAGCGTGCTGCTGTCGTCGGGCACATTGCTGGACCGGTTGATCTTGCAGCGGTAGAAGACGAAGCCGTAGGGCACGTTTTGCGGGGTGCTGGGGGCGGCGATCACCCCGCCAGAGCTGCGGATCTGCTTGATATTGCACGAGTAGAAGAAGGCGGTGCCGCCGCTGTAGATGAAGTCGACACTTCCCCGGATCTCACTGAGGCTGCAGTAGACAAGGGCGTTGTTCCAGATAGCGAAGGTATCCTGCCAGCCGAGGATATAACAGCGGTGAAACTGGACGCGCTGGCTGTTGACGCGCACGGCATTGGCGGGGCCTGCGGTTTGACCGGCAGTGTTCTCGATCGTCATGTAGCTGACGGTGATGTCGGTCCCATTGACCGTGAGAGCCGTCTGCGAGGCACTGCCCACGCTCAGCTTGACGCCAGTCTGCGTCTCGCCCACCAGACTCAGGTTGGACTTGCTGCTCGGGATGTTGACTTGCTCGTAGTAAGTGCCGTTGGCGATCTGAATGGTGTCGCCCGAACCGGAGGCATTTACAGCGGCCTGGATGGTCGAATATTGGGAGGGCACATAGCGGGTTGCCGCGTGGACCACCGATGCGAGGCACAGGAGTGCGATCGGGAGGAATCGTAACATGGGTAACGGGGGGTTGAGGTTGCAGATGCAATGCTCATTCTCCAGCCCCCCGCCTTGCCATGGCTCTCTCCGTTTCCGGCATCCATCAAACGTGACCGGAAGAGAGCGAGGTCACTCCCGGCAGGCAGATGGGAACGTCAAAGAACGGTGCATCACCCAGGTTCCTTACGCCTCATTATTTCGGGCGACAACGGAAGCGTCGGTCACATCGTTGATCCGCACGGCATCCCTCCTCTTCCCTTACGCCGTCTTCGCCTTCTTCTTCTGGCTGCGGAGCCAGCGGCGCCAGGTGAGGGCGAAGCCGGTGTAGACAAGCACCAGAGAGGCGAGGCAGGCGATGGAGGCGATCAGCTTGCCCCAGAAGCCGAAGGCCCCGCCGGTGTGCAGAAAGCGGATCCAGACGCGGGCTTGCAGGCCGGGGCTGCGGGTCTCGAAATGCGTCGTCTTGAGGATCGTGCCGGTAAAAGGGTCCGACTCGATCGGGATGTAAGCCCGGCTGGGCATATAATCCGGCACCGTTACGCCAAGGTGGAGCGGGTCGGGCGTCTCGGCGGCCAGTTGCTCGGGGGTGGGCAGCTCAAGCCCGATATTGACCCACTCGGGGTAGGCATTGCTCACCTCTGTCAGCGCCACGTCGAGCGGCACGCGTTGGGCACCTTCGGGCGGAGTCGGGACCTCGGCGGGTGGGGTGCGCATCATGCCGTAGTTGCGGGCCTCGGGCGGCGTCTCGCCGGCGAGCTGGAACGGCAGGTTGTGCCCCCACCGGAACGAGATGACGACGGCGGTGGCGGCGAGCACGACGAGCACGGGCAGGCTCCAAAAGCCGAGCACGTTGTGCCAGTTGTAGTCGCGCGCCTTGCCTTTGTAGCCTTTGACGAACCACAGGATGGGCCGCAGCGCCCGCCAGCTCCAGCGGCGCGGTAACCACAGGTAGAGCCCGCTGATGCAGAGCAGCAGGAAGCCAATGTTGGCCACGCCGGTGATCATGCGACCGACAGGGAAGGCGTCGCCCTCCATCGCCAGCCAGCGGTGCCACTCTTCCATGTAATGGATGAAGTGGTGGAGGTCGTGCGCCTCGCTCTCGCGCGTCTCCCCGGTGTAGGGGTTGACGTAGAGCGGCCCTTCGCGACCTGCGTAGAAGGCGTGGGCATGGTCGGGCTCGCTGAAAACGGTGATGCTCGTCGGCACAAAGTCCGGGTGCGCCGCCGTTACGCGCTCAACGAGGGCCTCGACCGGCAGGCGGGCCGCAGCTTCCGCCGGTGGCGAGACGTGGCTCACTTCACGATCGGCCCAGGCGAGCATTTCTTCTTCGAAGGCGATCGCAATCCCGGTGGCCGACATAATAAAGACGACGACCCCGGTGACGATGCCCAGGATGAGGTGGCCCCAGAAGATCAGGCGGCGAAACGAGAAGGGGCGGCGCGCCGCCTTGGCTGGCTGGGGCTGACTCATCGGAACTAGAAGCGGAGGGTAGCGGAGAGGCGGATGTCGCGGCCTTGCTCCGGTGCGCCCACCGTGGATTCCCAACCGGTTCCGGGCATGTTCCGCATATCTTCCACACTGCCGTGGCTGAGGTATTGCTTGTCGAAGATATTCTTCACCGTAAGGTTGAGCGTGAGGTATTCGAAGAATTCCGGGCGCCAGCGCAGGAAGAAGTCGTGAGTTACGTAGCCAGGCTTGTCGATAGATACACCCGGAACTCCGCCGGTGATGGATTCGGGAATCGAGATATCGTCTAGGCCCTGCACGTAGCGCACGTTCCAGCCCACATCGAGCTGGTCGAGCGGGCGCCAGGTGGCGTCGGCCACCCAGGTATCGCCGATCCGGGAGACGAGCGAGCTGTATTGGTAGCGCGTCGCCGTCTGGCCGTTAATGGTGGTGTCGGCGTGGTTGTATTGCAGGCTCAGGTTGTAGCGCTCAGTGCTGTAGACGGCACGCACAAAGACACCATCGGTCTCGACATCGCCAGCGTTAAGATAGTGGCGGTCCCACGGTGTCGTGTTGGTGATGACGTCGTGGATCTCATTGCGGTAGACGCCGCCTTCGAGCAGCAGGCCGCCCTGCTCGTACATCAGGCGCAGCTCGTAGTTGCGGGCCTTTTCGGCTTCGAGATCCGGGTCGTTGTCTGCAATGTCGACACGGAAGGCGTCGGCTACATCCGGGCCACGGAAAGCGGTCGCGGCGCTGGCGTTGATGCTCAGCTCGGGCGTCAGCCGGTAAATCGCGCCGATGTTGGGGCTAAAGCCGTTGTCCGTAAAGCGTTGGTCCTGACGGTCCTTCAATCTGTAATAATCGAGGCGCGCACCGCCGGTCAGGGTGAAGGCTTCGGTGAAGTCAAACTCGCTTTGGGCAAAGAGGCCCGTCACGTTACCCCTCTCGGTTTCGCGGACCGAGCTGCCAACCGAACCTGCTTCCACTTCGTCACGTCGGTAGTCGATGCCGTAAGTCACCTTGGTGATGCCGACTTCCTGATGGTTCCGGAGGTCGAACTGCAGCCCTTCCACTTTACCTTCGTACGGGCCATAAGACCCGTTTTGCATGAGTTCGGCGGTGGTGTAGCTGGCGGTAAACTCGAGGTCGATCCACTCGATGGAGGCGGGATCAAAGCTGTAGCCGACAGTGCCCGTCTTGCGCTCGGATTCCATCGGGTAGGACGGGTTGCCGGGGCTGGGAGCCCATTCGGGGCGGCGGAGCTTCTCGCCTTCCTCGTCCAGATGTTCGAAGCTGGCGCGCACGGTGTGGCCGTCGCCGAAGTGGCCAACCACCTTGGTCATTATCACGTCCTGACGCGAGCCGGAGCCCGCCAGCTCGTTGCCGTCGCCGTCTTCGATCTCTTCATGCTCGGAGCCGACGTAGCTGGCGAGGATGCTCCAGCCATCGCTCAACCGGCCATAGCCGATCACGCTGCCCTTGTGGCCGTCGGTATTGCTGAAATAGGTGTATTTGGTCTGCGCACCCACCGTCTGGCCGTCTGCCAGCATGTCTTCCGGGTCTTTGGTCACAAAGCGGATCGCGCCGCCGAGCGCGCCAGGGCCGTCGGTCGCGTTGCCCACGCCGGGCTGCACTTCGACTTGCTTCAGCAGCTCGGGCTCGATGGCGATGCGGCCGGTGTGGTGAAAGAGCGAGCCCGACTGCGTGGCGCCGTCGACCGAGACGTTGATCAGGCCCTCACCGAGGTTGCGCACGTAGATCTTTTGCGCGATGGCGGTCGAGCCGCCCACGGTCACGCTGGGGTCGATCGACAAGGTGTCTTCGAGGTCGCTGGCCTGGCGCTCGTTGAGGTCGCGGCTGGTAATGAAGAGCACGCTTTGCGCGCCGTCCGCCGTTACGGCAAAGGGAGCGAGCTCGAAGGCGGGCTCTTCTTCTTGAAAGGCGGTTTGGGCGACTGCGGTCGGCACAACAAGGCTGCCAACAGCCAAGAGCGTGAGGTAGAGGGACGAGATGCGTTTCATCGGTTGTGGTTCTGCGAAAGCCCGGCGGCGGGCATGGTTACTTGGGGAAGAAAACTGGTAAAACCGCCCAGAAACCAACGCTACTCAAGATAGACCAACCAAAATGGAATCAGCGTAATAGCGTCGATGACTCTCAACGAGATAGACAAGCGCAGGGAACGAAAGTCAGCTCCCAGGCGGATTTACTGCGCCTTTGATCGCAGCCCTACTAGGCCCTGTCAAGGCGATTGAGACTCGATTTCACCGATTTTGCGACTGAATCTTATCCTCTAAATATCCTAACGCACAAATCAGGCTGTCTGCATATTGTGATTGAGAACCGTAGCCGCATCTCCCAAACTGACGGCATCCCCGCCTCAAACTCCTTATGAATGATGCATTACAGCTGTTGGCTCCTGCCATGGTGCATGCTGCTCGCCTCCGTTGGAGCGGCTGCCGCCACCGAAACCTACCCCGACTCACCTAGCCGCACACGCACCCAGATCAACGACGGGTGGCGTTTTGCGCTGGGACACGCCACCGAGACCGACGCCGACTGGGACTTCAACGAAGGTTACTTCTCTTACCTCGCCAAGGCTGGATTCGGCGACGGCCCTGCCGCACCGTCGTTTGACGACCGAGGGTGGCGCGAGATCACCCTGCCCCACGACTGGGCGGCCGAGCTGGATTACGCGCCCGACGCCAGCCCAAGCCACGGCTTTAAGGCAGTGGGCCGAGGGTTCCCGGAAAACAGCGTGGGCTGGTATCGCCATACTTTCCACGTGCCCGAGAGTGATCTTGGCCGCCGGATCCGGGTCGAATTCGACGGTATCTACCGCGACGCCGCCATCTTTGTAAACGGCTTCTTCGTCGGCCAAGAGCCGAGCGGCTACCTCTCCCAGAGTTACGACCTCTCCGAATACCTCAACTACGGCGGCGACAACGTGGTCGCGGTGCGTGCGGACGCCTCGATGGAAGAGGGCTGGTATTACGAGGGCGCGGGTATTTACCGGCACGTCTACCTACTCAAGACGGCCCCGCTGCACGTCGCCCGCTACGGCACCTACGTCACCACCGAAATCGAAGGCGCAAACGCTACGGTATCGGTCGAAACCACGGTGCAAAACGAGGGCTTCGAGACCGCTACCTTCCAAGTTCATCAACAGGTGATCGACGCAGAAGGGAACGTCGTCTCGACGACCGAATCAGACACTTTGACGCTTGATCCTGGCGGCACCGTCACGGTCAGCGACGCCCTGAACGTGATCGACGCGAGTCTTTGGGAGTTGGACGCGCCCTACCTCTACACGCTGCGCACGGTTTTGGCCGACCGAGACGGGGGAGAGATCGACCGCTATCGCACGCCCTTCGGCATTCGTGAGATCCGTTTCGACCCCGACGAGGGCTTCTTCCTCAACGGGCGCCACGTGAAGCTGAAGGGGACGAACAATCACCAGGACCATGCGGGCGTCGGCACAGCTTTGACCGACGACCTGCAGGAATACCGACTGCGCCAACTTAAAGCGATGGGCAGCAACGCCTACCGCGTGTCGCACCACCCGGCCTCACCGGCCCTGCTGGAGGCTTGCGACCGGCTGGGCATGCTCGTGATCGACGAAAACCGCTTGATGGGGATCAACGATTACCACCTCGACGAGCTGCGGCACATGATCTTGCGCGACCGCAACCACCCGAGCGTGATCCTGTGGTCGATCGGGAACGAAGAGTGGGCGATCGAGGGCAATGTAAAGGGTGCCCGCGTCACCGAGCGGATGCAGCGCTTCGTCCAGCGGCTCGACCCGACCCGACGCGTGACGGCGGCCATCAGCGGCGGTTGGGGCGGCATCTCCACCGTGGTCGACGTGATGGGCGTCAACTACATCAAGCATGGAGACACCGACCGGCAGCACCGCGATTACCCGCAGCAAATCATCGTCGGCACCGAAGAAACGACGATCCAGGCCACGCGCGGCATCTACGTCGACGCCCCTGCCCTCGCCCACCAGGCCCCGCGCGAAGACGGCTCGTCCGGCGGCAACGCCATCACTGGCTGGCAGCACTATGCCGCGCGCGACTACGCGGCGGGCGTCTTTTACTGGACGGGCTTCGATTACCGGGGCGAGCCGACGCCGTTTGGCTGGCCGGCGGTGCTCTCGCAGTTCGGCATTCTCGACAACTGCGGCTTCCCCAAAGACAGCTTTTATTACCTGCGCGCATGGTGGCAAAACGAGCCGGTGCTGCACGTCTTCCCGCACTGGAATTGGCCGGGGCGCGAGGGTGAAACCATCGAAATAAGCGCTTACAGCAACTGCGACGAAGTCGAGCTGCTCGTGAACGGCGAGTCCCAAGGCCGCCAGGCGATGCCGCGCAACGGCTTCCTGAGCTGGAACGTCGTCTACGCGCCGGGCGAGCTGGTCTTGCGCGGCTACAACGGCGGCAAGTTGGCGATGGAAGAGCGCCGCCCCACCACCGGGCCAGCCGCCACCGTGAAGCTGTTGGCCGACCGGCTCACGATGCCTGCCGACCCGCAAGCTACGGCCGTGATCGCAGTGGGCGTGCATGCCGCCGATGGCTACCTGGTGCCGACGGCGGACCACCTCGTGCGCTTCAGCCTGACCGGGCCGGGGCGGATCGTGGGCGTCGGCAACGGCAACCCCTCTTCGCACGAGCCGGAGCAGTTCAACCCCACCGTCTCCACCCGCAGCCTGGGCGCTTGGCAAGCCCCCAACCCGGCGGACACCCAAAGCGCCGTTGTCTACGAAGTGCGCTTCGACCGGCCCAAGGCCCCAAAAGGCGCTCAGGTACAGCTGCTGCTTTCGGCCCTCGGGCAGGAACAGCGGGTGACGCTCAACGGCAAGGTGCTCTTCGACCATGCGGATCCCAAGACCGCGACCGCCGCCTTGCCCCTCAATTCGCTGGAGCTGAAGCCGACCGGCAACGTGCTGCAGATCGCCGCCCAGCCCTTCGGCGACTGGCGCTCGCGAGAGCTGCTGGCGCAGACGAAGCCGGCCCAGTGGAAAATCATCGAGCCGGCCCCACCCGCTCAGCGTCGCGTCTTCAACGGCCTCGCTCAAGTCATCGTGCAAGGCACCGGAGAACCCGGCGTGGTCGAACTCCGCGCCGTGGCCGACGGGCTGACCCCGGCTACCGTGCGCATCCACGTAGAGGAGTAGAGACACAAAAAAGCCCGGAGCCTACTGGAGGTTCCGGGCGCAAAGGTGGGACCAGATTCAGGCTCTAGAAATTGTAACCAAGGCCCAGCTCGAAGAAGTGGCTGAGCTCGTTGGGCGACACTTCCAGGGCCGACTCGGTGATGTCCTGATCGGCATACAGCAGGCGGTAGCCGGCGGTCGCGTAGATCTTGTCCGCCACTTCCGCCTTGAGGCCGACCATGAACTGGACGGCGGGCGTCATGTTGGCGTCGTTGACCGTCTGGGTGTTGGTGGTCGTCACGGTGCCATTGCTCTCGGTGCGGGTCTGCACCGTGAGGTTGGTCGAGGTGCGGACCACACCCACACCGGCCCCGATGTAGGGGTCGATGAACGGCACGCCGGGCAGGTCGAAGATCGCGTTGCCGAAGAGGCCGTAGCGTTCGTAATCGCCGTCGAAGTCGTTCAGGTCTTCCGACTGGATACCGTCGTAGTCGTACTGGGCACCGAGGAATTCCACTTCGGCGCGCAGGACGGGCAGGTTGACGCCCCAGGCGAGGGACAGGCCGAGGCCGCCTTCACCGTCGAGCACGGCGTCGGACGGGCCCGAGAAGTCGGAGTCGCCCGGTACGCTGTAAAACGCCGAGACGCGGACGGTCTGGTCGATGGCCTGAAGCGACGAGGCACCGGCAAGCAGTGCCGCGCCGCCGAGAAGATAGCGCAGTGGGAGTTTCATTTTCTGGCAGGGTTTTTGAGAGATTGGCGCGATAGGCCTTACAATGAAACTCCTGGCTTAGTCCATCGCCTTGATCACGGCGCTGCCGAACTCGGAGCACTTGATCGGGTCGATGTTCATCATGCGGGCGAGGTCGTAAGTCACTTGACCGCCGGAGATCGCCTTTTCCATACCCTTGATCACGAGGTCGGCGGCTTCGTTCCAGCCGAGGTAGCGGAACATCATCTCGCCGGAGAGGATCACGGAGCCGGGGTTGACCTTGTCCTGGCCGGCATACTTGGGGGCCGTGCCGTGGGTGGCTTCGAAGATGGCGGCGCCGTTGATGTAGTTGATGTTACCGCCGGGGGCGATACCGATGCCGCCGACCTGCGCGGCCAGGGCGTCGGAGATGTAGTCGCCGTTGAGGTTGAGGGTGGCGATGACGTCGTATTCGGCGGGGCGCATCAGGATCTGCTGCAGGAAGGCATCGGCGATTACGTCCTTGACGACGATGCCGTTGGGCAGCTCGACCCAGGGGCCTTCACCGATGACCTTGCCGCCGAACTCTTCGCGGGCTACTTCGTAACCCCAGTCGCGGAAGGCACCTTCGGTGAACTTCATGATGTTGCCCTTGTGCACGAGCGTAACGCTCTTGCGGCCTTGCTCGATCGCATACTGGATGGTCGAGCGGACGATGCGCTTGGTGCCTTCTTCGGAGACGGGCTTGATGCCGAAGCCGGAGGTCTCGGGGAAGCGGACCTTGCTGAAGGGCTTCGGGAAGTGCTCCTTGAGCAGCGAGGCAAACTTGGCGGCCTCGGGCGTGCCCTTCTGGAACTCGATACCGGCGTAGATGTCTTCGCTGTTTTCACGGAAGATCACCATGTCGACCAGCTCCGGCTCCTTGACGGGGCTTTGCACGCCCTTGAAGTAGCGGACGGGGCGCTGGCACACGTAGAGGTCCAGCTCTTGGCGCAGGGCCACATTCAGGGAGCGGATACCGCCGCCCACCGGGGTCGTCAACGGGCCCTTGATGCCGACGAGGTATTCCTTGAAGGCTTGCAGGGTGTCTTCGGGCAGCCAGGTGCCGAACTTGTTGAAGGCCTTTTCACCGGCGTAAACTTCGAACCAGGTGATCTTCTTCTTGCCGCCGTAGGCCTTTTCGACTGCGGCATCGAACACGCGCTGGGAGGCGGCCCAGATGTCGGGGCCAATGCCGTCGCCTTCAATGAAGGGCAGCACCGGTTGGTCCGGCACGTGCAGTTGATTGTTCACCTTGGCGACTTTCTCGCCAGCGGGGGGTGTAAGATGCTGATAACTCATTGCGAAATCCCGTAAAAACGAATAGCTCGAGAGGCAATCGCCTATCACGTCAGTTCCCAGCCCGGTGGCAAGGATTTTCCGGTCGCGCGCAGGCTTTGGCGGCTCGGGGAAGCTCCACCGCAGCCGGGTCGGTACATGCAGCGGAGGCGGAAGAGCCTAGCCCTTTCCGCCTCGTCCTGCAAGAGGCAGGGCTGCGGTTTATGCGCCTTTTTTCGCCTTCTTGGGCTTGCGCTTGCCGTTGAGGCCGGGGCTCTCGCCCACCAGGGCCACTTCGGCGCCAGGGCGACGACGGGCTCGGGGTGCGGGGCCCGCGCCCAGGCGGCGTTTGCGGCGGCTGGAGGCCGAAGCAGCGTCTTCTTCCACCGGGGTGGCGGGAGAGGCGGCGGGCTTCTTGGCCAGGCCGTTGCCGTTGTGCATCCACTCCAGCGGGGGATGCTCGACGAGGGCTTCGAGCGCCTCTCGGATCAGACGCGAGCGGCTGAGGCCAGCTTCTTCGGAAAGCTGGTCGAGCACGTCGCGGAGTTCTGGCTTGAGACGGACAGACATCTGCCGGCGGGGCGGGGGCGCCTCGGGCAGGGGTTGGGCAGCAAGGCGATTGAGCGCCGTCTCCACCAGACGGGAGATGGGCAGGTGGCCGGCATGATCCGCCAGGGATTGCAGGCGCTGCCACAATGGCTGCTCAACCTCAAAGCTTACCGGGCTTGATGAGGAGACCATAGTAGGGGTAAGGAGAGTGTTGTGATGAACCAGATTGGGGTGTAGCGATCAAATCTTTCATTGGCGCAAAGCACAATCCTTTTTTCTATTTCATCACACCTTGGCTCTCCTGCCCCCAATGGCAGCCCGCGCTTCGCTATAGCGATCGGAAGGCTTGGCGCGGCAGGGCCTCGTAGGGCGCTTCCAGGCTTTCGGGCGTGAAGAGCGTATCGGGCAAATCCCGACCCAGCGCAGCCGCGTCGAACTCCAGGCGCGTGCGGGTGCGGGTGCGCTCGTCGCTGAGGTCGAAACGCGTCACCACCCACTGGTCGTCGACTTTCTTGAACGAGCCGACGCGCAGGGTGCGGATGATCTTTTCCTCCGGGCTGAGCACTTCGGCGCGCAGGATGGCGTAGAAATCGGCGTCGATCATGATGCGCACCGCGCCGATCTCGGCATAACGGGGGTCGTCGCTCGGCGGGTACATCAGGTAGTAGTGCGCCGGGCGGCCGGCGACGCGGTGGGTGCCCTCATAAACGTAATCCTGCCACTCCAGGAAGGGGATCTGGAAATCGAAGGGCGTGTAGACAAGGCCGGGGAGCAACGGCTGGTGCAGCGTCTCGCCATCGAGCGGCGTAGGCTCACCTGCACCGGCGTAGTGCCAGCTTTCGCGGTTGCCCTCCCAGAGGTAGGCCTGGCGCTCGCCGTCCAGCGGGTCGAAGTCGACCCGGGTCTCCGGGTGCTGGGCATTCCAGGCGCCGTAGAGCGTGCCGTAATAGACCTCCGTCTTGCCGCCGCGCGGGTAATGCAGCAGGCGAAAGCGGAAGGCAAAGTCGCCCGGCCAGCCGATCTGGCGAAACTGTTGCAGCACGCGGTGGCCTTCCGCCTCGTTGAGCTGCTCGGGGCCCTGGATCACGGGCGAGGGGCGGTTGCGGGGCTGCGCGTGCAGGGGCGCCGCCGCCGTGAGTGCGCTGAGGGCGAGGAGCAGGGCCGGGATACGAAACTGATGCATGGTAGAGTAAACCCCATTACGCCAGAAGCGTTGCCAGTGACAACCTTGGCGCGAGAAAAGATGAAGCGACGGCAGCGCAGCCTCACATCTAAATATAATAATATGCGCCAGTAATTTGTAAAAAAATCGTCCATGCCCGGGGGATAATCCTTGACTCTATTTTCAATTAATTTCATCCCTGTAGCAGGTTATTTCATTTGAAATAACTTCCCATCTTTACCCTACCCCCGCTTTTCTTCGCCTCCCTCCCACGGCTGGCGTAGACCTACTCCATGAAACTTGTGTGCTCCCCCTTGGTGCGCGCCTTGCGCGTACACACCCTCCCCACGACGCTGGGCCTGCTGCTGGCCGGCCCCATGCTCGCGCTCCAGGCGCAGGAAAACGACGACCTGCTCGCCTACGAAGGCTTTGAATACGATGTCGGCAGCAGCATCGAGATGCTCTCCGGCGGCAGTGGCTGGAACGGCGGCTGGGGTTGGCGTGTCGACATTACCGGCGGCAATTCCTCCCAGGTCCGTAACTCCGCCATCGTTCAGAGCGGCAGCCTGAGCTATGGCGGGCTGACGACCAAGGGCAACCACGTGCACCTCACCGGGGCCAATGGAGAGCTGCAACTCGCCCGCCGCTTTGCCGCCGCCCTCGGCGCCGAGCCCAATACGAGCACCTACGTTTCGTTCATCGGGCAACGGGTAGGGCCGCTCGACGATCCAGAGGACAACCCGAGCACGCCAGATCCGGACGACTTCGACAGCTGGTACCCCAACCCCTACCCGCGCGGCGCTTCCGTCCGCCTCTGGAGCGGCACTTCCGAGCGCATCTCCGTCGGCAATTTCTCCAACTGGAAGACCAACAAATGGTCGGTCTACGGCTCCAGCCTCGATACGGTTTCGGACGTCGATTTCAGCGAGCAGGCCTTCATCGTGGTGCGGATCGACCACGTGGGCGATGCGACCGTGGCGGACAATCTTTACATCTGGGTCAACCCGGATCTTTCGATGGGCGAAAGCCTCGCCAACGCCGACATCACCAAAGTGGCGATCATGGACGGCGAAAAGCCGATCGACTTTACCAACCTCAACTGGATCAGCCCCTTTGTGGGCAATGCCAGCACCACCGGCACCGGAGCCCTCCAGCGCCCGCACGCCGAGATGCTGCTCGACGAGCTCCGCGTCGGCCGCACCTGGGCCTCCGTCACGCCCGAATCCAACAACTGGGCGCTCAACTTTGGCGTCGATGCCGAGGGCAACACCTGGACAGGCGACTTCCTGCGCACGCTCTATGTGTCCGAAAACAACTGGCTGTGGGCCTACCGCACCAACAGCTGGATCTATCTCCCCGCCGACTGGGTGACGAGCGAAGGCTCCTGGGTCTATTTCTACGACACCAATGCCAACCCGCCTCAGTCTGCCGACGTGACCTGGGCCGGTTTCCCTCGCGTCGAAGACTACGTGTGGACAGGCAACTTCCTCGGCACGATCTACCTCGACCCGGGCTCCGACTGGGTCTGGAGCTTTGAGTTTGAAAACTGGGTCTACCTGCCGGAAGAGCGCGTGACAGGTGAGTTCGCGCTCGGCTACGTGGAGAACAACAACACCGACGAGGTGCCTATGCCCTCCGCCGCTATCTCCCCCTCCCCCGCCAATGAAGACGGGCATGTGGATGCCGAAGATGGCAGCGTGCTGCTCTCATGGCGACGCGGCCAGGGGGCGGAAACCAGCACCGTCTACTTTGGCACCGATCCGGAAGCCGTCGCCAATGCCACGCCGGAGTCGCCCGAATACCTCGGCAGCGTCACGGAGGCGGAGATGGAGGTCGAAAGAGCCTTCAACCCGCTACAGACCTATTACTGGCGCGTCGACTCCACCAACGCCGCCGGCACCGCCACGGGCGACGTGTGGGAATTTGCCCCGCGCCGCCTCGCCTTCCCGGGCGCCGAAGGCTACGGCCGCTTCGCCGTGGGGGGCCGCAACGGCCAGGTTGTGACCGTGACCAACCTCAACGACAGCGGCGAGGGTAGCCTGCGCTGGGCGATCGAAGAGGTCGAAGGGCCGCGCACCGTCGTCTTCAACGTAGCCGGCACCATCACGCTGGAGTCGAACCTCACGGTGCAGGACAACGACGACCAGATCACCATCGCCGGGCAGACCGCTCCGGGCAAGGGCATCACCATTCGCAAGCACAAGCTGGGCTTCAGCGGCGTGGAAGACGGCATCATGCGCTACATGCGCATCCGCCTGGGCAACACCGCCGAGCAAACTTCCGACGGCACGGGCATGCAAGGCTCCAACCACTCGATCTACGACCACGTCTCGGTCAGCTGGTCGATCGACGAGGCCTTCAGCTCCCGCAGTGGCCGCAACATCACCCTGCAGCGCACCATCCTGGCCGAGGCCCTGAACGAAGCCGGCCACAAGAACTACCCCGAAGGCGCCCAGCACGGCTATGCGGCCAGCATCGGCGGCGATGTCGGCTCGTTCCACCACAACCTGCTCGTCCACTGCGCCGGTCGCAACTGGAGCATGGCGGGCGGCCTCGACACCACGGGGGCCTACGCCGGTCGCCTCGACCTGCGCAACAACATCGTCTACAACTGGCGCAGCCGCGCTACCGACGGTGGGGCCAAGGAGGTCAACTTCGTCGGCAATTACTACAAGCAGGGCCCCTCCACCACTCGCCTCGTGTTCCTCAACCCGCAGCACGAAAGCGTGGGCTCGGGCCAGCAGCGCTACTTCATGGAGGGTAACATCCTCGACTATTCCGACCCGACCCGTACCGACGTGGGACCCGAAGACCAGACGGGCGGCTACACGACCGACAATGATCACCCGGATGCCTACGTCGACCAACAGTTCTTCCCCTCCCACATCACCGAAGATTCGGCCGTGCTCGCCTACAAGAAGGTGCTCTCCGATGTGGGCTGCAACCTGCCCATGCAGGACAGCCACGACGACCGTGTGATCTCCAACACGCTCGACCGCTCCTTTACCTACCGCGGCAGCAAGACGAACTACGCAGGCCTGATCGACAGCCAGGAAGACGTCGGCGGCTGGGAGCTGTATGACGAGCTGCAACGCCCCGCCGGCTGGGATACCGACGGCGACGGCCTGCCCGACTGGTGGGAGACGCTCATCGGCACCCCGACCGACTCACCCGCCGGCGATTTCAGCGATGCCCATGCCGACCCGGATGGCGACTTCTGGACCAACCTCGACGACTACCTCGCCTTCCTCGCCACCCCGCACTACACCTGCGCGGTCGACGGCTCGGTGGAGATCGACTTGAGCCAATATACCCGCGGCTTCACCGACGCGCCGGTCCACGCCGTCGTCGACCAGTCGCAAGGCAGCGTGGAGATGCTCGAAGACGGCGTCACCGCCCGCTTCACGCCGGTCAGCGGCTTCAGCGGCCTCGGCAGCTTCCGCTTCACCGTCACCGACGGCGAAGGCGACAGCATGGAGCGTGAGATCGGCATTATCGTCGGCGTCGACCAGACCTGGTCCGAAGCCTACGTGCCGGTTGAGCAACCCCCGGTAGACCAGGGCGCATAACTTCCCAAACCAAGACACCCAGGCCCCCTATAGCCTGGACCCCGTTAGAGTAAGCGCCGGGATCGCAAGGTCCCGGCGCTTCTGCGTCCGCACTTCTACACGACCGGCGTCACGCCTTTTTTGAGCAGGATGTTGCCGTATTTGGCGAGTTCGCCCGTCATGACGACGGCGAAGGCCTTTTCGGTGCGGTCGTAAAAAGCAAAGCGGTCGATCCGCGTGATGGCGGGCGCCTGGGGGGCGTGCTTGCGGACAGGTTGCAGGTAGGCCTCCTCCACCTTCGGGTCGAGCGCATCGCCCTCGACCGCCGCCATCATTACGAGCGGCGCATCGACATAGGCATCGAGTTCGAAGAGTGGCAGGATACCGTCGAGCAGATCGGCAATGCGCAGGCCGTCGGCCCGCAGCACGCGCTGGCCCACCGTATGGCCCGGGAAATGGGCGTCGGCCAGCACGATCTCGTCGCCATGGCCCATCTGACACAGCACCGCCAGTAACTCCGGCGAAAGCAGGGGGGAAATTCCTTTGAGCATAGTCTTCTTTGAAAAGGGGTTAGCCGCAAAAGCATCTGCTCTACCGCCCCAGCCCACCCATGGCAACGCCCGAAGCAGGAGCTAATTCACAGGCACGAGCATTGACGCCCTTGTAACTAATATTTATTGGTCGACATTGCATGAAACCCCTCTACCCCTCCCTGTTGTTCCTGGCTCTGTTCACGTCCCCGCTGCTGGCCCTCCCCCAGCCACTGCTCTTTTGGCAGGAGGACCGCCTTGAAGATCTCACCCAATCCAACGAAGCCCCTTGGCCCGGGTTGCGCGACGCAGTGCAGGCAGAGGCCGACCGCATCGTGGCGGCAGGCGAAACGTATTCGGTGACGTTCAACGAGCGCACCCCACCCAGTGGCGACCCGCGAGACTACTACAGCACGGGCCCCTATTGGTGGCCCAACCCGGAGACGCCCGACGGCCTGCCCTACGTGCGCCGCGACGGCCAATTCAACCCCGAGCGCGATCGTGTGTCGGACCGCGAGCCGCTGCACCGCATGATCCACGACGTGCGCTACTGCGCTCTGGCCTGGCACTTGACAGGTGAGGACCGCTACGCCGCCCACGGGGCCAAGCTGCTCCATGTCTGGTTCCTCGACCCCGAAACGGGCATGCGACCCAACCTGAACCACGCGCAGGCCATCCCGGGCCGCAGCGACGGGCGCGGCACGGGCATCATCGACGCTCACCCACTGGGGGAACTGGCCGACGGCATCCTGCTGCTAGCCCATTCCCCGCACCTGCCGGCAGAGGACTTCGCCGCCTTGCGCGAATGGTACGAAGACTACTTTCTCTGGCTGATCACGAGCGACCACGGGCGCGACGAAGCCGCCTCGATCAACAACCACGGCACGGCCTTCGATCTGCAGGCGGCCGGCCTCGCCCACTTCATCGGCAACCGCGCCTACCTGCGTCACCTGCTCGAAAGCTCTGTGCGCGCCCGGGTCTACAGCCAGATCCGCTCCAGCGGTGCCCAGCCGGAGGAGTTGGTCCGCACCCGCACCTGGAGCTACAGCACCGAAAACCTGGAGCACTTTTACCGCCTGGCGCTGCTCGGCCTTGATGTGGAAGTAGACGTAACGGCTTTTGAAGCTCCCAACGGAGCCAGCCTGCCCCGCGCGCTGCAGTATTTGCTGCCTTATTTTTGTCAGCCCGAAGCCTGGCCCTATCCGCAGGAAACGGCGTGGGAGACCACTTTTGCACAAAACGTCCTCGAGATGGCTTGGGGACTTGATCCAGAACTGCAAAAGACGCTATTGAAAGCGCGTTCTTGTCTGCGACTGCCTGCTAACGATTCACTGGCTCCGTTGCTACGGCCTTAGCAACGGCCCCGCAGCGCTCGCCTTTGCCCAACATGCGGCAGAGGCGACACGCGTGTCGTGAGAGCTTATCCGGCGAATGCGGTTAAAGGGTAGCCCCTCTTGGACGATATAAAAACCATTCAACAACGAATCGCCTGCCTGAGTCCAGTGCTGCCCACGAATCCAATCCTGCCCTCCCGTGAGAGCCATCCCGCGCGTGCAAACGAGCTGGCGGCGCGCGTGCCCGATACGCAGGCCACCAAGCGGATCCAAGCAGCACGACTGCAGGAAATCCGCCAGCTGCTGGATGCGCTGCAGCAAGAGCCGGCCGAACACGATACCGCCTGGTATCGCCTGCAATGGCAACTGGAGCGGGCCGCCCGCGAGCGCGCCGAAGCCGAGCTGGAAGAAGCCGAAGCAAAGCTGGGCGATGCCGAGCGCCGGATCATATGGCTGCAGAATCAGCTCGACCAACTCAACGAGCAGTTTGAGGCGACGATTGCGCGCACCAACGAAATGGCGCTGGAGGCAGAAAACGCCAACGTCTCCAAGAGCGTATTTCTGGCCAACATGAGCCATGAAATCCGCACCCCCATGAATGCGGTGCTGGGCATGTGCGCGCTGCTGGAAGTCTCGCCCCTCAACGCCGAGCAACTGGATTTTGTCCGCACCATCCGCCACGGCTCTGAGACGCTGCTGGAGGTGATCAACGACATTCTCGACTTTTCGAAGATCGAAGCCGGCAAGCTCGACATCGAGGCCATCCAGGTCGACATGCAGGAGCTGCTCCAGGAGACGATGAACCTCCTGCGCGTAAAGGCCGAAGAAAAGAAGCTGCAACTGCGGCTCGAAATGGAAGAGGGTATGCCCCGCCTTTATCAAGGCGACCCGACTCGCCTGCGCCAGATCCTGATCAACCTGCTGGGCAACGCGATCAAGTTTACGACCCACGGGCATGTGGCCCTACGGGTCGCCGTCGGCGCTCGCGAAGACGAGCAGATTTTCCTGCGCTTCGAAGTCCAGGACACCGGAATCGGCATCCCGGAAGACCGCGTGAGCCAGCTCTTCCGCCCCTTCTCGCAAGTCGATGCCTCCACTACGCGCCGCTTTGGCGGCACGGGCCTCGGCCTCGCCATCAGCGCCCGCCTCTGCGAGCTGATGGGCGGCAAGATGGGCGTCAACAGCATCTTCGGCCAAGGCAGCACCTTCCACTTTACCCTGCCCCTGCCCGTCATCGGCGGCGAAGTCATCACGCTGGCCGGCAAGGAGCTTTCGGCCGCCAACCGCGCCGCCCCGACGGACGACTTCAGCGACCGCCCGGAAGGCATGGAAAAGCTTCGCATGCTCCTCGCGGAAGACAATGCCGTGAACCGCAAGGTATTGTTGCTGCTGCTCAAGAAAATGGGCTGCACGGCCGATGTGGCGCAAAACGGGCGCGAGGCTTTCGAGGCCTGCATGCGCCAGCCCTACGACGTCGTCTTTATGGACGTGCACATGCCGGAGCTGGATGGCTTTGAAGCCACCCAGCAGATCCGCCAGTATGTCTCGCCCGCCCAACAGCCCTTTATCATCGCCCTGACCGCCGCCGCCTCTCGCCTCGACGAGGAGCGCTGCCTGGAGGTGGGCATGGATTGCTACCTGAGCAAGCCCGTGAAGGTGCCCAAGCTGAAGGGCGCCATCGCCGAAGCCCTCGCCTCGATCGAGCGCTTGAGCTAGCGCCCCCCGTGGCAACAAAGAGCCCCCGACCCGCCGGTGCGAGTCGAGGGCTGAAAGTTCCGGGAACTCGTGCGGGCTTACCAGCCGAGCAGTTCGAGGCCTTCGACCTCGTAGCCGCCGGGATAGGCCAGCTTACCCTTCACATCGCCAGCGTTGAGATCGGCAAGGGACACTTCGGTATTCCAGACGCCGTGCTCCATCGTGTAGGCGTAGACCTTCTCTTCCAACGCAAAGAGCAGCACGCGCTCGTAGCTGGGCAGATTGTCGAAGAAGGGCGTATCCGGGCGCATCTTGATCCGCGCCGGTTGACTCCAGCGCTCACCCAGCAGCTCCTTGGCGGTATGGAAAGCTCCACCGGTCGAAACAGGCTGCCGCCCAAACAAGGCCGCCCAGTCGATCCCGCTACGCTCCACTTCCGGCTCCGGTCCATAGATCGGGCCTTCACCGCGCGTGCTGTTGGGCATCTCCAGGAAGTAGTAGTAGATACTCACGAGGTCGGCGTAGTCTGCGGGACGCTGTTCCGGCGAAGGTGGCGCAACTTTGCCTGCTTCGACTTCGACTTGCATCGGTCGCCCCCCAATTGGCCCAACGCTCACCCTCCCACCACCAAAAGCACCGTATCGGTATGGATCATCCCATACGTCGTGGTAAAAATTCGGATCTCCAGCATATTCAGGCGTACGCATGTGGCCCCAGGCGTATCCTAAGCCGTACTGATTGTAGGTAGCGAAAGGCTGCCGATCAGTAGCGAGGATATAAACTCCATCGGTATCATTGTAATAGGCAGTCACCCACTCCGTCCGTTTCGGCGAGATCTCGGCTACATAGTTGTTGGCAAAACGTAACAGCGCATAAGGGCGATGCAGATCAGAGGGCTCCAAGGGGGCGATAAAGCGGCGGTGCTCATCGTCTCCCGAGGGTGCCCAACCATAGAGTTGGCCGTCATAGTAAAAGAGGCACAGGTGTGAGACTGCCTGCCGCCCCAGCCCGTCTTGCCAAGGGAAGGAAACGATACCGGCCCACTTGTAGCCATCGGGCGTCGCCGACTTGGCGTATCGGTCAAGGAATCCCAAAGCGAGGATGAACTCCCCATTGGGCAAACGAGGCTTTTCGAAGTAGCTGAAGCGGGGGGTATCCGCGTCGAAGTCGGGCTTGAATTCGCGGTTGGAATCTTCCGTCACATAAGGATCCAGATCCAACGTCAATTCGCTCGTTGAATTTTGCGCCCAGAGCGGAGAGGCGAGACCGCAAAGGACTGCGGACAGGGGTAAGGCAATCTTCCACATGGTAGGATTAAAATAGTTGTTTGATTTCAATTGTCAAACTGTTCACACCATATACTAGCATTAAACTGCAGAAACTGCGTATCGGCACCTTCTACCAGTCAAGCAACTCTACGCCTTCGACCGTATAACCGCCGGGGTAGGCCAGTTTTTCCTCCACATCTCCGGCCTGCAGCTGACCAAGCGTGATCTCCGTGTTCCAGACCCCGTTTTCCATCGTGTAAGCGTAAACGCTGTCATCGACGGAAAAAAGCAATACGCGCTCGTAGCTCGGCAGATTATCCAGCGCGCCCTGCGGGCGCATTTTGACCCGGGCTGGCTGGCTCCAGCGCTCACCAAGCAGCTCACGAGCCGTCTTGAATGCATCGCCTGTCGAGACCGGCTGGCGCCCTACGATCGCGCCCCAGTCGATTCCCTTGCGCTCCAGCCCAGGCTCCGGCCCGTAGATCGGGCTCTCACCCAGCGTCTTGTTGGGCATCTCCAGGAAGTAGTAATAGATGCTTACCAAATCCTCAAGTTTGGTATGACTGCCGCCTGAGCCAGGAGGCGCAACACGTCCTGCGTCGAATTTGACCAACAGCTTCTGCAATCCGCCCTCAGATTCAGCGAAATTCTCGGGGGTAGGCATTCCGCCCCCAGTCCGCCGGAAGTAATTGTCAGAGAGCTCCAGATACTGCCCGTCCCTGCTTGATCGAGAGCTCATCCAACGTTCCCCTGCAGGCGATACTTCAGCCAGGTAGCCATTCGCAAACTTCAGCAAGGCATACGGCCGGTGCAGATCAGCCGGCTCCAGCGGGGCAGTGAAACGCCGGTGCTCTTCTTCGTCGGAAGGGGCCCAGCCGTAGAGCTTTTGATCATAGTAGAAGAGGCAAATGTGCTCCACCGAGTGCTGGCCCAGTCCGTCGACCCACGGAAAGGAGAGGATGCCTGCCCATTTGTAGGCATCGGGCGTCGCGCTGACGGCGTAGCGGTCGATAAAAGCGAGTGCGAGGATGAATTCGCCATTGGGCAAGCGCGGCTTTTCAAAGTAAGTCAACCGCGGCGTCTCGGTCTTGAAGTCGGGCGTGAACTCCCGATTGGTGTCTTCAATCACGTAGGCGTCGAGGTCGTAGACCGCTTTGTCTTGAGGTTCCTGAGAGCAGAGATGAGAGGCAAGACCGCATATTGCTGCGGCCAGGGGCAGGCCAATTTTCCACATGTTATCTCAATCAGTAAGTATAACCCGCTAGATATTCAAGGCTAAGCAACTGCGCGACAGAGATCCGTTAGAAAACTTATCGTAACACCATCTGCAATCAGATCGTAGGGGCATGAAAAAGCTCCCGCCGGGGCAGGCGGGAGCGATAAAAGGTCGGGCCGTGGGCGAGAGGCTTACTTGCGGGGCTTGCTGACGTATTCCTGCACAAAGCCGCCTTCAATCGGGTAGCCTTGGCCGAGCGTGATGAAGTCGCCGTCGATCTCCACCGGCTCATACGTGTTGCCGCTCATCTGGGCCATCGCCTTGAGGTAGAGGTTGAGCGTCTTTTCGAGGTCGTAATAGGCAAACATGGCCGCATTGGGCTTCATGCTCTTCATGTAATCCTGGATGAAGCCCTCCTCGATTAACGGTTGGCTGGCTTCGCTGCCGAGGAGATCGACCACACCTTCCACGCTGCTGCGGCTCATGCCGTAGACGAGGTTTTCCGCCGTGATGGCGATGGTGGGGGCAGGCATCTGAGTCGGCGATTCGATCGGGTTGCCCTCTTCGTCGAAGGCCATCTGCGGCGTGCTGAAGCTGAGGAGCTGGGAGCCGTTGTAGTCCTCAAACTGCAGCGGCGCGCCTTGCATGGCCGAGAGCATGGTCAGCGTCTGGGCCAGCGCCGGTCCGTCGCGCAGCGTCAACAGCGTCACCGGGTTCATATCGGTGCTTTCTTCGATCTCGGCTGGCAGGTATTGCACGAGGCCAGAGCCGAAGTTGCGGATCAGGTTACCCTCGATGTCCAGTTGCTGCATCTTGAACTGGTTCTTCATCATCATGTACATCCCGCCCGCCATGGGGGAGACGCGACCCACGAGGCGCTCGATCCCACTCAACAAGTCGCCCATATCGTAGGAGGCGACCGTCAGGGTAGAGGCGTCGGCAGGGACCCAGGCAGGCTGCGGGAGTGCGCCCGAGTGATAGCTCATGATCTGGCCGAGCAAACCGCCGTCACCATCCCAGTTGATGGCCGAATAGGCGGTGGCTTCCTCGCCGTCGAAGCTGGAGGCCATGTACCAGGACTGCCAGGTGTTGTAGCCGAGGATAGCCTTGAGCTGGTCCACCCCAACAACCTGACCATTGTCGGCAGCCTCCTGAATGGTGTCGCTATTCTGGTCGATCACCTGATCCAGCACGGAGGCAAAGCCCGCCATGTTGGCAAAGATGTACATGTCTTCATCCGGTCGGGTCGTCAGCATCTTCTGGAAGTTCGGGCTCTGGACGAGGCCCGCTTCCTTGGTCCTCTTTCCTTTGACGGCGTGGCCGTATTTCACGGCCGAAGCTTCATTCAAGGTCAGGAGAATCGTATCGTCGCTGAGCAGGACGTAGAGCTTGGCGGGCGCAGCTTCTTCCGCTTCCTCGTTCTCCAAGGTATAGACGTCGAAGCCGTCGACCTTGAGGGAATCAAGCTTGGCGGCACCTTCTTCTTCAAAGTAGCTGGCAAAGAACTTCTTGTCGGCATGGCCGGCCGCGAAGTAGCCGTTGTATTCGAGCTGCGCGCTCTCATCTTCGCCCAAAAACGCCTCGGCGAAGTGGTCCATCTTCAGGGCCAGGACAGCCGGCCCCTTCAGGTGGCTGAAAATGTTCTGGATCTCCTCGAGGACCTTGGACCCTTCGGCCTGGTCTTCTTCATCCATGCCCATTTGCTGGAAGTAGGATTGGAAGTCGATCGACTCCCAGGCCTTACCCCAGGGGCCTTTTTCCCAATCTTGCGAAGCCTGCTGGGTGTCGCCCACCTCGAGGTAGACGAGGCTGTCCATGGGCGCCATGCTGCGCAGTTGCTGCAGGTCGACCTTGGCCTGCGTCCACAGAGGGCATGTCAAGAGCGTGGTAAATGCCGCCAGTTGAGATAGAGAGGAGGTTTTCATAATCGGAAACGGAACGATGAAGTGTTCGGAATCAGAGAGTTAAGACCCCCGCGCGGCAGAGTCCACCGCAATTGCGGCCTGTGCCCGGGGAAATACCTTAACGCTCCGGTGATTGCGCTGCTTTTAGCATTCCTTTTACCACACCCTGCGCATATTCCTGCACAAGTCTACTCGACCGCTGCATTTCCTCCGGCCCCTCCCCCACCAGGGCATATGCGGCTGTGCTGTTGAGCACGAAGGGCTCCAGATACACCACAGGGCAATCATAGATACGATTGGCCAACAGGTTGCGGGCCCACAAGTAGGGGTGCGATCCCACCTTGGTGGCGTAGGTGCCACTGTAGCTGAAAGTTGGCAAGCTAGTCTCCGCCTCCAGGCTCTCCGCGATGCCCTCGCCCCAGGCCAGCTCCTGCCCAATCGTGTCGGTCAGCAGCTTGCGCAGCATCTCGAAGCGACCCAGCGACCGCTCCATCTCGCCCGCGCCATACGTGCCGTGCAGGAGGATGTGCGCGTGATTCTGCTCCACGAGAGCCGGGGCTGCCGGGTCGGGCCATGCGGCCGCATTGAGGTGCAGCGCGATGACCAGATCGGGCCGGATGCGCTGGTTGATCAACTCGGCCCGCGCGCGGATCTCGGCGTAGCGGTAAAAGAACAGCTCGGCGCGTCGCGCGGCCTTCTGCGGCGTCACCGGCTGGCCACGAGCCTCCAGATCGGCCCGAGCCAGCGGTACAAAGTCTGCCGGGCGGTAAGGCGTCACCGGGCGGTTGCGGGCACGGACGAGCGTCACCTGGGCCCCCAGCTCGCGCAACTCCACCTGGATCTCTTGCGCCACCAGTAGCACCAGATCACCCTCGCGCATCAGCGGGCCGTCGCCCAGCCGCCACTCGCGGCCCTCCATGCGGCCCCATTCGCCACCGATGTGGCCGGGGTCGAGCACAACGCGCAGCCCCTCCAGCGGGCGGGCGCCCTCACGGGTTTGGCGCCATTCCTCCAGCGTCCGCCAGTAGCGGGGGGCCGGGCGGTCGTCGTCTGCGGAGCTGGCAAGGGCAATGGTAATGGCCTCGTCTCCCCTGCCCGTCTGCACTTGCAGGAAATCGTCGGCCACCGTCAGCCATGCATCCGCCGCGCCACCGGGGGCATAGACGGTATCGAGCAGCGTCCGCACCTCATCGGCAGTCATGACGTGCGCATAGCCTGCGAGCTGCGACCAATCCGGCTCGCTCCCCCAAACGGCAGCGTGGAGCGCATCAGGATCGGCAGCATGCAGCATGGACGACATCAGCAGCCCACAAAAGGCCGCACACCAACGGATAAGGCAAGGGCTAAACACGCAGGGGGATCAAGGCTCGCGCCGGAGTCAATTCCGGCGGCAAAACCCTCATCCAAGGCAAACACCCCGCCCGGGTCGAACGAAAAAACCGCTACTCCCCGGGCGAGGTGCGCGAATCTTAACGCTAGAACACCGCTCGCAGGGTGGCGCTGAAGGCGCGGTCCTGAATGGGCCGCCCACCGGAGCTGAAGATGTTCCCCAGCGCGTCCTCGTCCGTCAGATTGGTGCCGTTGATGCGCAGGCTGAAGCCTTGGTAGCGCTCACCGAGCAACGGCGCGAAACGCACTTCCAGATACGCATCCACCGTGGTGTAAGCCTCTGCGTAGAGCGTACCACTGCCGACAATGCCGGTGCTGGAGGTGTTCATCGGGCGCTCTCCCATGTAGTTGGCCGAGACGCTGGCCACCAGGCTCTCGAAGAAGGAGTAGGTGACGGTGGTCGAGAGCGTCCAGTCGGGCGTGCCGACCACAGTAAGATCGGAAGTGCCGTATTCGGCCTCGTTGATCAGGAGGGAGGAAGTCACCGCCAGGTCTCCCCTCGCCCAACTCGGCACGTAGCTCAACGCGACTTCCAGCCCGTAGGCTTCGACCGAGCCCGCCGTCTCGTAGCGGTTGAACGTCTCGTTCTGTTCGGGATCGAAGTAGCCGACATTCTCCAGCTTGTTCCCAAAGTCGACGTAGTAGAGCGCGATGGACGAGCTGAAGTCGCTGAAGTTGGTGCGAAAGCCGATATCGTAATTCTTCGAGGTCTGCGCCTCCGGGATCACCATGTTGCGCGGGTCCCCATAGCTGAGCACGTCTTCGCTCTCCGCCGTCGGGCTGGCCATGCTCTCGGTATAGGAGGCGAAGACCTGCATGGTGTCCGTCAGGTTGTACGTGACGCCTGCCGCCGGGAGGAAATAGTCGTCCCACCCCGCATCGAGGCGAGCCCCGTTCTGCATGTAGTCGGCGTCGGTATATTTACGGGCCCACACGTCGTAGTCTTCCTCGCTCCGAAAGCCCGTCAGCTCCACGTCGAGGTCCAGCGCCTTGACGCCTATCTCGATCTTCAGGCGGTCCTCCATCAGGCTGATCGTGTCCTTGAGGTAGAACTGCATCGAGTCGGTCGTCTGCGTGAAGTCCTTGATGCGGAAGACCGGCTGGTCGAAGAGCGCCTGCGGCTGGGCCAGGCCGTCGCGGATGTTGTAGCGCGTGGTGTTGCGGTAAAACTCGTCCTGCTCGTACCAGAAACCCGCCTCCACGAGCTGCATCTCGCCGATCTCCCAATCCAGATCGAGCCGACCGCCATAGCGCTCGCCTTCGAGGTGCGTCAGCCCCCACAGCACGCCTTGCGGGGCGCTGAGGCCGGAAAAACCATTCTCCGTCTGGCGAATGTAGTGCTCGATCTCGCCGTCGAAGTCGTCGTAGCTCACCCCATCGCCCAGCTTGTCTTCATAGTAGAGGGTCGCGTGCAGGTTCACATCCTCCGTTACATCGAAGTCGAAGTTGTAGCCGAAGAGGTTGTCCGTCCGGGCATTGATGTGGCCGCGATACTCGTCGGTGACGACGTAGCCGTTTTCGTCCCGCGCGGTGGCAGAGATGGTGCCCGTGACGTTCCCGCTCGCATCCCGCACCGTGCGCTCCTGCAGGTTGTCCGGGATGCCATCGGGCACGGCGACAAAGAACGCACCGAGGTTTGCCTGCGGATCGGCCTGATAGGCAGCGCGGGCAGCAGCGTAGTCGTAGCTCACATCGTCGGTGGCCATCGTCAACCCCGGTGCCACCGGCATATAGTCGATATAGTCGAAGTAGCGCCCGAAGTTCCGGTAGTCGGCCAGCCCCAGAAAGCGGTAATCGCCGTCCTCGAAGTCGTTGTAGACGTAGAGGGCCGACATGGTGATCTTGTCGTTCACCTCCCAGTTGAGCTTGCCCTCCATGTGGATGCGGTCGTTCTCGTTGGGCCCGCGCCAGTAGTCGGCCTTGATCGACGAGATGCTGTAGTAGCCCGTGAGGCCCGGCGCAATCTCGCCCACGTTGATCTTGGCAAAGAGGCGCGTATAGTCATTGGAGCCGTAAGAGGCCTCCAGGTGCGGCTCAAACTCCTCGGAAGGCGTGGCGGTGAAGTATTGAAACGAGGGCCCGAGCGAGACGTAGCCCGGCACCGTGACATCGCCCGAGCCTTGGCTCGCCACGACTTCCTCTAGGTTTTCATTGTCCACATAACGATAGATCGGGCTGCCGCCAAAGGCCTGTGTGCGCCCCATCGGGATGCCGTCGAGCGTAAACCCGAGCTGCTCGAAGCCGAAGGCACGCACGAGCAACTGGTTGCCGAATTCATAGAGCCCATTGGCGTCGGAGTTGGACATGACCACGCCGGGGATGCTTTCGAGCATCTTGAGGCCGCTGATGCCAGGCGGCGCGGCGAGCAGCGCATCACGCGTTACCACGGTAGTGGCGCGCACGCTGTCGAAGCCGACGGCCTGGAAGGGTTCGGTCACCCGCCCGCTGGCGGTGAAGGTGTCGAGGAGCTCCAGTTCTTCGGAGGATTCCTGAGCAAAAAGGGCAGGCGCAGCCAAGCAGGCCGCCCACCCCAACTTTCGGACAAAGAGACGGGACATCTTTTTGTGCTGAAACGGTTAAGGTCGGATCCGGGAAGCAAACGCCTCCGGCTTGAGAGGCCCCTATCCGAGCCGAGCCTATACCAACCGCTCAACAGTTGCCCAAATAGCGTAAAATCCACCTTCCCAGCCAGCGATAACGTGCGATTTTGCACATATGATCTTCACGTTTGAGCGTAGCCACTTAGTGAATACGCACGGGATGAACCTCAGCGGCTACAGCGATTTTCTGGTATGGGAAAAAGTTGGCAGGCTAAAAAGGGCCCGCCCCCTCCCCCTACGCCACCTCGGCCTCGCCCTTGTGGTGGTTGAAGCGCATGGAGACCACGCGGGAGACGCCGCGCTCTTGCATGGTGACGCCGTAGATGGTGTCGGCGATGCTGATGGTGCGCTTGCTGTGCGTGATGAGCAGGAATTGCGACTTGTCGGTAAAGCGCTTCACCATGTCGCAGAATCGCCCGATGTTGGCGTCGTCGAGGGGGGCGTCGAGCTCGTCGAGAACGGCAAAGGGGCTGGGCTTGACCATATAGACCGCGAAGAGCAGCGCGACTGCCGTCATGGTCTTTTGGCCGCCGCTGAGCAGTTGCAGGCTCTTCAAGCGCGTGCCGGGCGGCTGAGCGATGATCTCGACGCCGGATTCGAGCACGTCTTCGGCGTCGATCAGGTTCAGCTCGGCCTTGCCGCCGCCGAAGAGCTGCTCGAAGGTGAAGGCGAAGTTCTTGCGGATCTGCTCAAACGTCTCCGCAAAGAGGCGCTCCGAAGTCGTGTTGATCTCGTCGATGGCCTGCATCAGCTGGTCCTTGCTCTGCCAGAGGTCGTCGCTCTGCGTCTTGAGGAAATGGTGGCGCTCCTTCAGCTCCTTGTATTCCTCGATCGCGAGCAGGTTGACCGTGCCGAGCGAGCCGAGCTTCTGGCGCAGCGTGTCGACCTCTTTCGCGACCGGCTCCCACGCGGGCTCCTGCACCGCACGCAAGGCCTCGGGTGACGTATCGACTTCGGGCTCGTCGACCGCTTCGTCAGCCTCCCATTCGTCGATCTCCACCTTCAGGCGCTCCGGCACCGGGTCGCCCGCCTCCAGCCAATGGCGACGCCAGTCTTCGCGGGCAATGTCCAGCTCGTAAGCCCCCTGGGCTTCGGTCAACAGGCTGTCGCGCTGGGTCTGGAGCTTCGCCAGCGCCACCTCGACGCGGCCATGCTCCTTGTTCAGGCGGTCGACGCCTTCGCGCTGGGCCACGAGACCCTTTTCGACCACCGTCACGTCCTTGTCCAGCGCCTCCAGCTCCTGCCGGGCGGTGGCAAGCTGCGTCTCGCCCTTGGCCAAGGCCGCTTCTGCGGCCTCGACTTCGGTCCGGGCGGTCGACAGTTGCTGTTGGAGGTCCTCGTCCTGGCGGCGCAGGTTGGTCGCCTCTTCGCGGCGCTGGCGCAGGGCGTTCTGGGCGCGGCGGAGCTGCTGCTCCTTGTCCTGCAGGTCGCGCTGGCCCAGCTCGATCTGTTGACGCCGTTCCGCACGGGCGAGGCG
Organism: Verrucomicrobiota bacterium JB022; assembly: GCA_030673845.1. Taxonomy (NCBI): domain Bacteria; kingdom Pseudomonadati; phylum Verrucomicrobiota; species Verrucomicrobiota bacterium JB022. The sequence goes on along the minus strand of JAUTCQ010000003.1, from coordinate 48,786 downwards.
CTCTTCGTTAAAGCTCTCCTTGGCCTTCTCCACCTCCTGCCGCAGGCGCTGGACCTCCGCCTCATAATGCGTCACCTGCTGTTGGGCGGCGCCGATCTCCTGCTCCAGCGCGGTCATCTCCTGCTGAGCGGTTTCGAGGCGCTGGGCTGATTCGGTGCGTTGCGTCTCGAGTTTGGCGAGGTCCTGCCGACGCTGCTGGAGCTGCTTGACCGCCTGCTCGTGGCTGCGGACGGCGCTGTTACTCTGGCCTTGCAGAGTCGAAAGCTCTTGCGCGAGTTCGTTGAGGCGCTTGCGCTGCTCTTCGGCCTGTTGCTCGATGTGCTGGACCTTGCGCGCAGCCACTTCGACGGCCTGACGAGCGTCCTGCACCTCGTCGGCCACCAATTTGAGGGCCTCGCGGGCCTGATCGATCTGGCGTGCACGCTCGAGGTAAGAGCTTTGGGCCTGCCCGCTGCGTCCACCGGCCTGAATCAAGCCGCGACCGTCGACCAGCTCGCCTTCGGGCGTGACGATGAAGCGGAAATGGAAATCCGGCTGCTCGCGCCACGCCTGCAGGAACGCCGGCAAGTCCGCGCAGTAGTAGCAGCCCGCCAACAGGCGCTCGACCACCGGGCGCACGTCTTCGTTGGCCGTGCGGGCGAGGCTGCGGGCGGGCTTCAGGCCGTCAAACGCCACGTCTTCGGGCACTGGGGCGTCGGTGTTGAAGAGCAGTGCCACGCGGTCGAACTTCTTCGCGCGCAGGGCTTCGATCACGGGGCTGACGCGGCCGTTTTCGCGCAACCACACGCCCTCCCCCGCTGCGCCAAGCAGGGCCTCGATCGCGGCACCGTAGCCCTCCGTCACGCGCAGGTGCTGGAGCAGCAGCGAAGCCTCGCCGGCAGCCAACGCGCCCTGCAGCTTGCCTTGCACGAGCGCCTTTGCGCCTTGGGAAAAACCTTCGAGCTTGTCCTGCAGTGCCTGCCACGCCGCGATCTGGCCCTCCTGACGCGTATGTTGTTGCTCCAATGCGGCCAGCTTTTGCTCGGCGCTGCGTCGCGCGTCCTGCGCCGCCCGGATCTGCCCAGTGACGGCCTCGACGCGTTCGCGCGCCTGCTGGTGCTCGGCCTGGCGTTGTTGCCAGATTTCGCGGATCTGCGCCGCCTCCTGCTCCAGCCGTTCGACTTCGTGCTGCAGCGTCTCGCAATCGGTCGCCAACTGCGCGTGCCGGGCCTGGAAGGTCTTCAGGTCCACCTCCAGCGTGGTCGTACGCGAACGCAGGCGGCTGACCCCGCTCTCTTTGGTCTGCACCACCATGCGGGCCTGACTGTGAGCGCGTTCGGTATCGGCCTGCGTGCGTTGCAGCTCGGCCAGCGCGCGCTCCTGCTGGGTAAAATTCTGCTCCGTCTCCTCGCCCGCCGCCTTGCGCTCAGCCAGCCACGCGCGCTTTTCCTCTACCTGGGTCTGCAGCGCGCCAAGCTGGTCCTCAATCTGGTCGGCCTGCGTGGAAAGCTCCTGCCGACGCCGCCCGTTTTCGCCCAGCCGCTCTTCGGCAAAACCGATGCGCTGGCGGCCCTGATCGCGTTTCGAGCGCGCCTCGAACACCTCCTGCTGGAGCTGCTGGGCCTGCGCCTGGAGCTGGTTGCGGCGGTTTCGCTTTTGCGCGATGGCCTCCTCGGCCTGCGCGAGCTTGTGACGCGCCTGCTCGGCCTCGCGCTCCAGAAAGGCCAGCTTGCGTTCGTGCTCGGCCACGTCTTCCCGCACCAGCTGGAAACGGCGGGCCTTCAACGCAAGGTCGAGGCTACGGCGTCGGCGGTCGATCCGGCGGTAACGAATCGCCTTGGCCGCCTGCCGCTTGAGCGTGCCGATCTGGCGGCTCACCTCGTCCAGCACGTCGGTCACACGGGCGAGGTTGGCGTCCACGCTTTCAAGCTTTTGCAGGGCCTCGCGCCGCTGCGTCTTGTAGCGCGAGATACCGGCGGCCTCTTCAAAGATCGCGCGCCGCTCCGCCGGGTCGTTGGAGAGAATCTGGTCGATCTGCCCCTGCAGCATGAACGAGTAGCTGACCTGCCCGATGCCGGTATCGAGAAAGAGCTGCTGCACGTCGCGCCGCCGCACCCGCTTGCCGTTGAGGTAGTAATCGCTGCCGCCCTCGCGGTTGACCCGGCGGCCCACCTCCACTTCGGCATAGCCCGGCCCCAGTTCCTTTTCGCAATCGGTAAAGAGCAGGAACACTTCGGCCAGGTTGAGCGGTGCCCGGTGTGTCGTGCCTTGGAAAATCACGTCGCTCATCGCCCCCGCGCGCAACGACTTCGCCGACGACTCCCCCAGCACCCAGCGCAAAGCGTCCGCGATGTTGCTCTTGCCGCAACCGTTGGGGCCCACGATGGCCGTCACCCCGGGATGCAGGTCGAGTCGCGTCTGCAGCGCAAAGGACTTGAAGCCGTTGATGCGAAGTTCCTTCAGATACATGTCTACCAGGGCCGGCGCAGGGCGGCAGAAGAAACCCGTAGAGTGTGGACGGGCCACGATGCGCGGCAAGCCGAAAGGCGGGGTGGTGCCGTCAGGTGAAAAGATGATATTGAGCCGCAGATGAGCGCAGATTTTCGCGGATGAGAAGTAGATGATGAGATCGACTTCAGGAACATGGACACTACTCGACCGACCTCGCGTGTTGAAGAAGGCCCTTATCCCTTTTGAATTTATCCGTGTAAATCTGCGTCCACCTGCGGCTTAAAACCACCTTCAATATCAGAGCCCATCCGCTAAAGAGACTCACACTCAAAAGCGCTAGGTGAAACTGAGTTGCAATTTCAAGCAATTGAAAATCAACAAATTGTAAACCCAATCCACTTGAACGATTACCAGATTCGTGTATAGTGAGGGCATTATGATGCAATCTACTGCCAGCAAAACGACGACTCGTGCTTGTGATGCCTGTCAATACTGGCAGGCGCTCCAATCCGGCGAAGGCGAATGCCGACGCTATGCGCCTCGCTCCGTGGCCTTTAAGGTGGACGACAATACCACCTTCGAAGCCAAGTTCCCAGTGACGGCCAGCAACGACTGGTGCGGCGAGTTCGAGCCGAAGGCCTAAGCCGTTCGCGGCTAGCCGCTTAACTTTCGCCGCCTATTGCATTTACGTGCATAGGCGGTTTTTTCTTGCCCCACTCCTGCAAATCGGTCTCAATATCGTGCATTGAGACCATGAATGTCGGTAACGCAGAACTGGAACAGCTCGAATCTTCTCTGGCCGCCATCGTCCGCGCCAACCGCATGGCGGCGGATGATGCGCTCGATTTTCGCGAGGCCATCCTGCACCCGCAGACGCCGGGCAAGTGCGTGCAGTGTTACTTCCGCCTACTGGCCAAGGCCAAGAGCAACGCCCCCATTACTCCCCTGCGCCAGTGGCTGGAGCAGCGCATTCGGGTGACCGCCGAGGGGCGCCAATACCAGTATCGTCAGCAATACCGCCTTTCCCTCGATTTCCCCGACCTCGAAAGCTGCTGCCGCGCCCACATGGAGCACGCCCGCCAGCGCACCGAGACGCTCGGCGGCGACGTGATGCTGCGCTTCGCCTTCGCCAACACCGAAGAAGCCGCAGTTTAGGGAAGTGGATTTGTAAGGGGGTTACGCTTACCAGCCCCCAAACTGGATCGGCTCGGGGATATACTCGAAGCCTTCGCCCGTCTGGTTGACGTAGCCGAAGCCGGGGAAGGTATAATGTGTGCCGAAGATCAGCGCACGCTCCTCCGCGATACGGCCCAGCACCCGACGACGCGTGGCAGTCGCCTGCTCGGGATCGTTGTCGTAGCTGAAGTCCCACTCTGGGTGTTCGAAGAGCAGGCGCACCTGATTGGCGATGTCGGCCACATGGTAGAGCGTTTCGCCGCCGCTGCGGATCTGGACGCCCATGTGCCCGGGCGTGTGACCCGGCATATCCAGCATCGTGAAGCCGGGCAGCACTTCTTCGCCGTCTTTCACCTGCTTGACCTGCGGCTCGAGCACGCGCAATGCGTCGCGCGTGGTGGTGAGCATGCCGCGCATCTGCTCCGGCGCCTGTCGGATCTCGGCGTCGCTACGGTTCCAGAAGCGCATTTCCGCCTGCCCGATAAAGTATTTCGCCTCCGAGAAGACGCTCTTGCCCTTGCTCACCGCACCCCACAGGTGGTCCGGGTGCGCATGGGTGATGATGACGTGCGTAAAGTCTTTGGGCGCAAAACCGAGCTGCTTGAGGCGGGCGAGCAGCTTGCCGCTGTTCTCTCCCCTGCCCTCGCCGTTGCCGGTGTCGATCAGCACGAGGGCGTCGGGCGTGCGCACCACCAGCATCATGAAGTTGTTGTAGACGGGGTCGGAAAGGTGCCAGCGGCGGGCCGCTTCGAGCACAGCATCCTTGCTGCCGGTGCGACCGCCAAAGGTCGGGTAGACCGGAAACGCGCCAAAGCCGTCGGACACCGTCCAGAGGCTGAACTCTCCCAGCGGGCGGTGGTAAATGCCCGCGCCGTTGGCATCGCGCCCCTCCTGGGAGGCCTTGGGCGGCGCGGCGGAGACGAGATTGGAAAGGGCAAAGGCGCCCGAGAGGCCGAGGCCCCAACGCAGGGCATCGCGGCGATTGATAAGCGTAGACATGGGGCAGTAGAGGCGGAGGTTGACAGGTGCGCCTAAACCTCGCCCATCAGGCCCATTTTTCAAGCCGCTACGTGCAAGTGGTCACACTTGCGGGTTGGCGATGAAGGCCCCGCCCCGGCAGTGCTTGAGGTAGTGGAGGCTGTGGACCTGGCCCGTCATCTCCAGCTCGTCGCGATAGACGGGGTCGTGCCAGCCCTCGATGTCGATCGTGCCGGTGTAGCCGATCATACGCAGCTCGCTGATCACGTCGGTCCAGTTGCTGTCGCCAAAGCCGGGCGTGCGGTGGTGGACGACGCGCTCCTTGCCGTAGGCACCGTGCTTTTTCACGAGATCCCAACGGGTGGTGGCGTCCTTGCCGTGCAAGTGGAAAAACTTGTGACCCCACTCGCGGATCTGCGGCAGCGGGTCGATCAACTGGGTCATCTGGTGGCAGGGCTCCCACTCGAGGCCGATATTGTCGTGCGGCAGCGCCTCAAACATCAGGGCCCAGGCGTCGGGGTTGTGCGCGATGTTGAAGTCGCCCGTCTGCCAGGTGCCGCCCATCGGGCAGTTCTCGAATGCGAGGCGCACGCGCTTACTGCCCGCGCGGTCGGCCAGCGGACCAAATACCTCCTGATAGCGCCCGATGGACTCCGGGATCGGCTTGCCCCGCACGCGGCCCGTGAAACCGCAGACCAGCGAGCAGCCGAAAGCCTCCGCGTGATCGATCAACAGCTCCCACGCCCGGCGGGTCTGCGTGTCTTCCTCGCGGTCGCCCAGCGGGTTGGCGTAGACACCGATGCCCGAGATAAACGCGCCCGTGCCGTCCAGCGCCTCCCTCACCTCATGCGCGATACGACCGAGGTCGAGCCCCTCTACGTTGCCGCCAAAGGTGAGCTGAAAGCACTCGAAGCCATGCGGCAGGATCTGGCGGATATACGAGGCTGGGTTGCCGCGACCGGGCGCGAGGGTGCCGAGGCGGATGTCCTGATGGTTTGGGTGGGCCATGTGGAAAAATCAGTCAAGGGTGATGGAGGCTTGTTGCTCGCTGCTGACAAAGCAGGCATCGAGCACCTTCTGGATCTCGGCTCCGCGTGCGAAGTCGGGCTGGTCCTGCTCGCGCGTCATGATGCTCTGGATGAAGCGGAAGTAGTTGTTGGGCGTCTTCGGGGCGGAAACCGTCTCCCATTCAAACTTGTCCACGTTCTCCCCCAGACACACGTGATACTCCAGCGGCGACTTGGCCTGATCGAGCCGCACCGCCCCCTTGGTGCCATAGACGTGCAGCGTAAGGTCGTTTTGGTGGCCCGTGGCGTAGCGAGTGGTGTGGACGATGGCCTGCGCGCCGTTCTCCAGCTCGCCGAAGATGCTGGCGGTGTCGTTGGCATCCAGCGGGTAATCGCCGATGCGGTCGCCCGGGGCCTTGTGGAAGGTCTTGAGGTTGCAGTAGAGCTTGCGCAAGTGGCCCGTGGGGAAGGTCACGAAGTCGAGGATGTGCACCCCCACGTCGCCCAACACGCCCTTGCTGCCGTGCTCGGAGGAGAGCCGCCAGAGCCAGCGGTCTTCCGTGCGCCAGTCGCCCCAGGACTTCGAAACGAGCCACGACTGATAATAGCGGGCCTCCACGTGGCGGATCGCGCCCAACTCGCCGCTGCGGCAAAGATTGGCCACCGCCTGCAGGTTGGGCAGGTCGCGGTAAGAAAAATTGACCATATTGATCACCCCTGCCGCCTTCGCCGCCTCGGCCATTCTAGAGGCATCTGCGTAGTTTTCGGCTAAGGGTTTTTCGCAGAGCACGTGCTTGCCCGCCGCCAGCAACTCCAAGGCAACCGTTACATGAAAACGGTCGGGAACGACCACCGCAGCGGCATCGAAAGCGCACTTGCGGACAAGGTCCGTAACGTTGCCGAATGCTTCCGGCACTCCGTATTCCTGCGCCAGCGCCTGGGCGGCCTCCAGGCGCACATCGCACAGTGCCACCACCTGGCAGCCGGCGATTTTCTGGAACTGGCGGATATGGTTAGCCCCCATGCTCCCCGTGCCCACAATGGCGAGACGTATCATGGTGGAAACAGTGCTACCTTACCGCACTAATGCAACGGCAGGCTGCGCTTTTTTGGCCGTCGATTGGGCGTTTTTGACCGCCTGATGCCGTGGCGCGATTCGTGCTGAATGCCAGTTTTGATATGCGGCACCGTGTGATCCTGAAACAGCGTCTGCGCCCCGGGCAGGTGGAAACCTACTTGCGCGCGCACGAAAACATCTGGCCCGAATTGGAGGCGGAATACCGAGACCTCGGCGTGACCGATTTCTCGTGTTTCATCCATGGGCGGGATATTCTCATCTTTGTCGAGACCGACCCGGAGCGCGTCGCCCGCGCCGAAGGTTACCCGCGCCCCCAGGATGCCCGCTGGCAACAGCTGATGGAGCGCATCAAGGATCAGGAATTCGGCAGCGTCGAATACGAAGAGTTTTACCGCATGCCCATGCCGGAAGACTGCCGGGTGTAGACAGCGAACAAACTTCCTAACGCAATCTGGGAGTGCGGCGCTCCGCGCCGATTTGGTTTCGCGAGCAGGCAGGTCTCAGCTGGAATTATCCCCCGCCAAGCGGTCATCTCCGCTTGAGCCTCGGGTATGGGTGGCCCTTGCGAATACATCATCCAGATCGGTGCAGAGCACCGCACTCCAAAAGCGCGTTGGACAGATAAGGTTCCGACTCCAGCTATTGGTCCAGCATCCGCAGGATGCCAGCGGCTAGCCGTGATGTCGCCGCCAGGCGACTTCCGGTAGAACGTCACAAAACGATATGCACCCGCACGGGTGCCAGCCTGTTGCTACGCCGCATTGGCCCCCTCTCGGCGCAGCGGGCCGCCTTCCATCACCCAACCCATGCCCACGCCCACCGCGTAGCAAGCGAGGTCGCTCCAGAGAAAACCGTGGCCGAGGATCAACGCGCCGAGGGTGGTGGCGCGGATTTGGTCGATCCATGGCGCGTGGTAGAGCTGGCTGAGCTCGATCAGCACCGAAAAACTCAAGGCCACCAGCGCGACACGATTCGGCGACCAACGGACGAAAACCCAGCCGATCCCCAGATACACAAACAGCGCCCAGAGCGTATCGCCGCCATAGGCTTGAATGACCGGCGGCCACAGCTCCGGCAGGCGGCGCGTGCTGAGCCCGAGGACCAGCACGACGACGAGGAATACGGTGTTGATCGGACGCGAGCGGTGCATGGCTTCTACAAGCACTTGCCCGTACGACTGCGCTCGACCTTTTTCAGACCCGAAGGTGGCCCGGCGTAGAGCAGCTCGCCGCCTTCATCGCCGCCGCCGGGGCCGAGGTCGATGACCCAATCGGCGAGGCGGATCACGTCGACCTGGTGCTCGATGATGATCACCGTATGCCCTTGGTCGCGCAAGCGGAAGAGCAAGTCCATCAGCTGCTGGATGTCGGCCCAGTGCAGGCCCGTGGTCGGCTCGTCGAGCAGGTAAAGCGTTGGGGCGGTGCTGCGTTTGCTCAGCTCGAGCGACAGCTTGATGCGCTGGGCCTCGCCGCCGCTGAGGGTGTGCGCGGCTTGGCCCAGCCGCAGATAGCCGAGGCCCACCGCCTGCAGCGTTTCGAGCTTGGGGGCCAGCTTGGGCACGCGCTGGAAGACGTTGTAAGCCTCGTCGACGGTCAGGCCGAGCACTTCGGCGATGCTCAAGCCCCGGAAGCGCACTTCGAGCGTCTCGCGGTTGTAACGCTGGCCGTGACAGCTCGGGCACTCGGTGTAAACGTCGTTGAGGAACTGCATGTCGAGCTTGATCATGCCGTCGCCCTGACACCGCTCGCAGCGCCCGCCGCGCACGTTGAAGCTGAACCGGCTGGGCCCGTAGCCGCGCACCTTGGAGAGGGGCGTCTGGGCGTAGAGCGCGCGCAGCTCGTCGAAAATCTTGGTATACGTGGCCGGGTTGCTGCGCGGACTGCGGCCAATCGGCTCCTGATCGACCCGGACCAGCCTCTCGAAGTGATCGAGCCCAAGCAAGCCCTTGTGGCGGCCGGGGATGCTCTTGGCCCGATTCAGCGCGCGCGCCGCCGCATCGCCCAGGATGTCGTTGACGAGCGTACTCTTGCCGCTGCCGGAGACCCCCGTCACGCAGGTCAGCAGCCCCACCGGGAAGGCGACGGTCAAGTCGCGCAGGTTGTGCTCGTAAGCGCCTTCGATCACGACCCAGCCTGCGCGGTCGCCGCGCTCGATGTGGTCGCGCGGCACGGCAATGTCGGTGCCCTCCGGCACCTTGAGGCGGCCCGGCAGGAGGGTATCGGTGCTTTTCTCGACCTTCACGCGCCCACTGAGGTAGCGGCCCGTGAGCGACTTCTTGTCGCCCTTGGCCGCATCGACCGTGCCGGCAAAGATGACGTGGCCGCCGTATTCGCCCGCTCCGGGGCCAAACTCCAGCAGGTAATCCGCCGGGTGCATCACGTCTTCATCGTGCTCGACCACGACCACCGTGTTGCCCCGGTCGCGCAAGTCCTGCAGCGTGCGGACGAGTGCGGCGGTGTCGTGCGGGTGCAGGCCGATGGTGGGCTCGTCGAGCACATACGTCACCCCCACCAGCCCGAGGCCGAGTTGAGTGGCCAGGCGCGCCCGTTGGGCCTCGCCACCGCTGAGGCTCGCATATTCGCGGTCGAGCGAGAGGTAGCCGAGGCCGACTTCGTTGAGAAAGTGCAAGCGGCCCTTCAAGCCGCTGACCACGTCCGCAAAGGCCTCGTAATCCTGCCCCGCCCCGGCTTCCAGGCTTTGCACGAAGCTGTAGGCGTGCGTGAGGTCGCGCTGGAGGAAATCGTTGAAGGTATGCCCGGCCACAAAGACGTGCCGCGCCTCCGCCCGCAGGCGCGCGCCATGGCAGTCCGGGCACTCGCCGCTGCTCTGGTAGGTGACGAGGCGGGCCTTGAGGCCGTCGCTGCTCGTCTCGCGGCGGATCTCGTCGATCAGCGCCAGCACGCCCTCCCAACGCTTCTCCTCCGGCTTGGTGTTGCCGGGCTTGAGCTTGAACTGGAAGACGCGGTCGCCCGCGCCGTAGAGGATCCGCTCGCGCACGTCTTCCGGCAGGTCCTGCCACGGCAGGTTGGGGTCGAACGACATCTGCTCGGCCAACTGCTTGAGGATCGCGTTGTGCTGGATGATCATGCGCTTGGACCCGAGCCGCAGGGGCTTGATCGCGCCCTTCTTGACCGACACCGACGGATCGGGCACGAGCAGCGTGGGCTCGAAACGCATCATCTTGCCCAGGCCGCCGCAGGTCGGGCACGCGCCGTCGGGGTGGTTCCACGAAAAGGTCTTGGGCGTGACGGGGGCGTAGGTCGTGCCGCAGATTTCGCAGGCGAGGTGCTGGCTCACGACCACTTCCTGCCACACGCGGCCCTGCTCGTCGGTCCAAAGGGTGTCCCCCTGCCCTTCCCGGGCCTCGACCAACACGAGCGCCTGATCCTGCGCCTCGCGGAAGGCCAGCTCCAGCGAATCTGCGATGCGGGAGCGCTGGTCTTCGCGCAGCACGAGGCGGTCGATCACGAGGTCGAGCTGGAGGGGTTTGGCACCACCGGGCAGCGCGTCGTCCTGGTCGATCTCCACGATCTTGCCCGCCACGCGCACGCGCTGGAAGCCCCGCTGCCGCAGGTGGGGCAACTCGCCGCGCAGCACGCTGGGCTTGGCCTCCAGATAGGGCGCGAGCAACATCGCACGCGGGCCGTTACGCTCTTGGCCGAGCTGCAGGAGGTAGTTGACCGCGTCGTCGAGGCTCCGGCGGATGATCCGGCCACCATCCTTGGGGCAATGCGCCTCCCCGGCCACCGACCAGAGCAGGCGCGCGTAGTCGGCAATCTCCGTCACGGTCGCAACCGTGCTGCGCGGGCTGGCCCCGGCGTTGCGGTGCTGCTCGACCGCGATGACCGGCGAGAGGCCGTGGATAAAGTCGACATCGGGCCGCGGCAACTGCTCCAGCACCGAGCGCGCACGGGGGCTGAGGCTGTCGATATACTGCCGGTAGCCCTCGGCGTAGAGGGTATCGAAGGCGAGCGAACTCTTGCCGCTGCCGCTCACCCCGGTGATCACGGTCAACTGGTCGCGCGGGATGCGCACCTCCACGTCTTTCAGGTTATGCTGCCGCGCGCCCTTGATGTGAATTTCGCCCATGGTGCAAACGGGCAACCTACGCCGGGAAGTGCCCGTTGTCGAATGGTTTGGGGTGAAGGCGGGGGTATGTAGAGAGGTTTTTCTGCCACGGATGAGCGCGGATGAAACACGGATGGGCGCACGCTCGCAGTTGACGCCGCCCCGCATCTTCCTAAGATTAGTCGTGTGAAGTTGACCTTTGAGGTGCCGAACGACGTTGCTGCCGATGTGGAGGCCCAAGCCGCCGCACGCGGGCAGAGCGTGGACGCATACCTTGCCTCCGTAGTGCAAGAGCGCGTCGCCGCCGAAAAGTCCGCCCAACCGGAAAAGCCGTGGATGCGCTTTGCAGGGATGTTCAAGGACTATCCGGAAGATACCCGGCGCATTAATGAGGCAATCGAAGAGGAGTTTGAGCGGATCCATCCCGAAGATTGGCGATAAACCACAAAAAACCGCCCGACCTGAACTTAGGCGGACGGTGCAGAAAACCAGATGAGCAGCGCGCTTAGCTTTGGCGGCGACGACGCAGCATCACGAGGCCGAGACCGGCGGCGCCAGCGAGCATGGCGTAGGTGGTCGGCTCGGGTACGACGCCGAAGGCGACTTCGCCCATGCCCACGTTGTTGCCGTAATAGCCGCTGACGTCGAAGCGGACATATTGCGCCACCGTGTCCACCAGATTGATGTTCTGCAACGGAGCGAGTTCGGAACCCGAACCCGAATAATAGGGCACAAAGGTGCCGACCTGCGTGCTGGCAGTAAACAACGGATCGTTGGAGGTATAGATGGTGATCGACTGCATCGCCCGCAACGGATTCGAGAAGAAGGCCAGCGACTCGATCGTGTAAGTATCGCCGAGGTCGAAATCGATAATGCCGTTCTGCGGCGCAAACGAAGCACCGTACCAGGCGGCGAAGGAGGTATCGTGAGCAGTGTGCGTGGGATTGGAAGCGACGTAGGTGTCGTAGTCCGTTACCCCGGACTCAAAGGTCGAGCCAGCCGTGAGACCCGTTTGATTGATCGTGCGTTCAATCGGGAAGCTGGCGCTGAAGCTGCCGAAGTCGTTGCGCAACACTGATTCCGGAGACAGCACGACGGCGGCGTGGACGGACGCGGCGGCAGCCAGGAGAGAGACGGTAGAGACGATGAGCGATTTTAGGGAATACATGGAGATCGTATGATAATGTGGCGACGGCCCCTCCGCATGAGGTTCCGCCTCTATCAGAGGGCACCGCAATCCTCCAGTGGGTCAATATAATAACGAAATATTATCTTATAACCAATTACGTACAAGAAAAGCGCCAGCCTCCGAAGAAGCTGGCGCTGAAACTCTTGGGTATGCGAGCCGGCCTTACTCGGCGATGCCGATCGAGGGGTCGCGACCGATGGTGCCGACGAGGGACTCGCGGTAGCCTTCGGATTGGAAGGTGGCCAGTTCCTTCTCCATCACGGCACGCTTGTCGGCGAGGCCGGGGAAGCTGTGGGTGAAGGAGTCGAGGTAGGCCAGCTTGCGCTTGGCGCGCGACACATCGGAGGCTTGTTGCGAATCGAGGCGGGCCTTGTACCAGTCGCTGGCCATCACGGCGTCGCGGGTAAACATTTCACGCAGCTCCGGCGAGGCGAGGGTCATACCTTCGTATTCGCCATCGCGCATGATGTGCAGGAGGGCCTTGACCGGCGGCACGGCGGCATCGTAGGAGCCGTCGGCGAAGTAGTTGGCGGCCACGCGCTTGTGGGTCGCCATCATGTTCTCGATCCCGTCGGCGAACACCTCCATGTCTTGCATCTCGGGCTTGAGCATCTCTTCGGTGAAGAGCACGCTCGGGCTGCCGAAGACGCGGCCCATGAAGAGGTTGACGAAGTTCTGGTTGATCCGGTAGCCGAGGATGCTGGCGGGCACCTTCTTGCCGTTCACCTCGATGTCGTCGACCTTGTCGAGCAGGCCGTTTTCGATCAGGTAGCTGGGCTCGCGCTCGATGCGCTTCATGCGGCTCCAGATCTCGGGCACCAACAGGCTGATGTCGTGGTCGACGCGGAACTTCGGGCCCACGTAGGCAGCCGAGGTCACGAAGGGCTGGTAGCCCGTCACCGCGTAAGAAACGAAGGCGTTGTTGATGTCGTGGATCGGCAGGAGCGCGTTAAACGGCCCCTTGGTCAGCGCACCTTCACTACCCGCACCCGTGGTCGACGGGCTCTTGCCGGTCATGCTGGAGATAAACTCCATGAACGCCTCCGGCAGCGGCATGTAGTGGATGGGGTTGAAGACCGCGAGGGAGCGCACCCCCGGCTCGGGCGGGTTGTTGCGGTGGCCGGGGCAGACGATGTCGACCGGGGTATGGACGGGCTCTTCTTCGCGCAGGCGGCGGAAGAGGCGCAGGCCCATGTTGGCCAGGTAGATGTCTTCCGGCATTTCGAGGCCGGGGCGGGTCTGCAGGTAGCGCGGGTTCTTGGAGAACTTGCCCTCGATGATACGGGGGATGGCCGAGCAGCAGATGTAATTGGGGTGCTTCTCGGGATTCTCCACGAAGTCGCGCAGCATGTGCTTCATCGGCTCGGTGAAGTAGTCGAAGCGCACGGCATCTTCCACGATCTCACGGGCTTCGGCCTGGCCGAGGGGCTCGTAGTTGGAGAGGAAGTTGGCCTTGCGGCTCATGTCGTGCTCCGTCTGGTGGTCGTAGCCGCGGACGATGGCGTCGTCGGGGCGTTGGAACAGGCGGTACTCGCAGTTGTAGGTAAACTTGAGCGAGGGGTTGGGCGTGCTGCCTGCGGTGCCGGCAATCGACTCGCGCGGGGCCACGACGGAAGCGGTGATGTCGTCTTCCATCTGGATCTTGGCGGCGGGCCAGAAGTCCTTGCGCAGGGAGAACACGCGCCACGAGCCGTCTTGCTCGTAGCCGAGGCGCAGGTAGCTGGCGATGATCGGGGCGCCGCGGTAGCGCAGCTCGTGGCCGAGCACGCCGTTGATGCGGTCGACGGCGAAGCGGTCGCGCCAGTTTTCGCCCCAGTCGGGCTTGTAGAAGCGCTTGACCAGCAGCACCAGCTCCTTGATCTCGGTCGGGATGCCCTGGATGAAGGCGTTGTGCTCCGGCGTATATTCTTCGCTGGGGGTCAGCAGCTTGATCACGGAGCCGAGCGAGCGCTCGGGGCTGAGGATGCGGCGGCCCTTGTTGCGATTCTTCGACGCGTCGCGGAAGCGCACGCCGTATTCGCGGTTGAGGATGGTGTCGACCTGGTCGAAAGCTTCGCGGATGTGGTCGACGTAGAAGGAGTTGTGGATGATGGCGTCAGCGATCGACTTGGAGATCTCCGACTTGCCACCGCCGGACACCGTGCAGGGCTTGTGCGACATGGTCGGCTGGGCCCGGGTGCCGATGAGGCGCCAGCGGCGGCCTTCGGCGGGCTTCATCAGTCGCACCTTGTAGCCGCTGGGCAGAATGTAGGTCTTCTGCGCCAGGAGCTTGATCGAGCGCTCGCCATAAGCGTTGCGCCAGGTGATCTTCTGGTCCGGCAGCGAGAAGTAGGCATCTTCCGGCACGTAGAGGATGTTCGGGTGCTTGAGGTCGATCCCGTAGCCCTCGGGCTGCAGCTCCATGCGGTGGGCGTAGAGGCGCACCACGTCTTCGAAGGTGTGATTGACCTCCGGCATGAAGTCGCTGAGGCGGAAGTCTTCACCCAAGTCGTAGCTGGAGAAGGCGAGCGCACCACCGGCGTGCTCTTCTTCCACCAGGCCGTAGAGGTTGGCGGCGTAGCCGAGCTGGGTCTTGACCTCCTTCTTGCAGTAGCCGAAGTAGTTGTCGGAAATGATCGTAACGACCACGCCGTGCTCGTCGCGAGCGGTAATCTTGTAGGCTTGCCCGTCGTTGTAGAGCTCATCTTCCTGCTCCCAGCACATGCCATCGCGCTTCTGGCGGTCGGTGGCTTCGCTGATGTGGGGCAGGCCGACGGACTTCTTGGTCAGCTTGAGCAGGTGCGGGGCGAGGATCACGCAGCCCGTGTGGCCCGACCAGTGCTCGACGTCGAGGCCGGCATCGTTCTGGTGCAGGTAGGGGTCGCCCGCGTTGCCGAAGATCGACTCCACGAAATCAAGGTTGCACACCAGGTTACCGGGGGCAAAGAAGCGCACTTCCATGCTCTTCTCGGTGGTGAAGCCGGGGACGGCCGGGCACATCACCGGGCGCAGCAACAGCGAGACCCAGCAGCGGGCCTGCTTCTTTTGCGAAGCGGTAAAGGGCAGGCGCATCAGCTCAGCCGGCGGTTGCAGGGCCGCTTCGAGCAGCTTGGCAAAGGTTTGCTTCGGCACTGCCTTCTTGTCTTCCGGGATGGGCAGGCCACCTTCGGTGACGTGGAAGACGCCCTTGGTCGTGCGGCGGTCGCTCTTCGGGTTATGCAACACGCCGTTGGCGATGCGGTAGGAGTGGACGATGTCGCTATGGAATTCGTCGCGGTCGGCCGGCAGCGAAAGCATGCGGGCAAGGCCGTGTTGGCCCAGCGAAAAGGTCTTGCCGGGCAGGTGCAGGCTCTCCGCACCCTCCACTTCCGTCAAATAGCCGTGCAGCCACTCTTCGATCCGGCGGTCGACCGGCGGACGCAGCTGGTCCCGCAATTCATCCTTGGCCTGATAATGGGCCATGAGTGACTGGCCCATCTTCAGAAAGGCGTAGTCTTCTTCTTTGCCGAATATCGGTTCTCCCAGCGCGGCCAGCTGCATGTTGATGTATTCGATCATGCCCTTGTCGGGCATGACACTGCTGCAGGTAGCGCTGTCGAATCCGATGGCGGTGCGCAGGTCCGGTAGAGTGGGTTGCATGATGCGGGAGAAGATTAAGGTTCGTTGACGAGGGGATTTCAAAAACTTTTGCTAAACTCGTCAAGCCGTAGAATAAGCAAATATTATCCTGAATCCCATGTCTCGATAGCATAGAGGCAAAAACACGTTGAGCAAGGACTACCGCCCAGGATCGTGCAAGAGCGATTCGGCCTTCGTTTGCCACCAGCGGACAAGCTTTTCGGTATCAGCATCTTCACTGCATTTCCAGTGAGGCAGGTCGTATTGCCAAGTGTTACGACTTTCGGCGTAATACAGAGGCTGTTCCGGGGCCATTAACAATGCCGATAAGCTGCGCTCATAATACGCCGCCGCGTCCTCGGCCTCCCAGGCGAAGTAGGCAGCAATCCAGCACTGGTCGGCCAGCAGGTAGCGCCCCTCCCCCGCGAGGTTGCGCGCCCAGGCAGCCTGCCAGGCGGGCTCGGAGCCGATGAAGGACGTTGGGCGCAGCCAGGCCCCTAGCATCAATGCGGCCATCGCCAGTCCAAGACGCCACTTCATGGTGCGGGGTAGCGTTTTGCCGCCAGCAACGAAGCCAACAGCAGGTAGGCCGCGAGGTAAGAGACCGTCCCCGCGCCCGGGTGGCTCAAGTCTGGAAAAAGCCGCAGCATCCACGCCAACGCGGGCGGCTGCCCGGCCACCAACACCGCCGGCAGGTGAGATACCGCCAGCCACAGGGCACCCGCGATCAAGACCCAGGCCATGCGGGGCAAGAGCTGCACCAGCAACAGGCTCGCCACGGCAATCGTGGCCAGGCGCAGTAAGGCACCGCCCCAGGCAGCAGCCGAGACACTCGCCCCATGCCAGCCCGCCCACCACCATAAAGCCAACCCGCCAAGCAGCAATGCGCCCAGACAGGGGGCCAGAACCGCGAGCAACTGAAAATCCGTCCCCCTGCCCTGCCCTTGCCACCAGGCACGCTCACCGCTGGCCTCGCGCCTCAAGACCTCGTGCGCCGGCCAGACGAGCGCCAGCGCCGCCCCACCCCAATGCACCAGCGCCAGGGCCAGCGCCTCCGGGTAGCGCTCGGGCGGCAGGCTGAAGTTGAGCGGGCCGAGCACCCGATACAGCACCTCCGCCCAAAGCGGCAGCAGCACGACTGCGAGCACCAGCCGCCTGCAACGGCGCGGGTTCAGCTCGATCTGCAAATGACGCCGCCCCTTCATACCAGGGCCAAAAAGCGTTTCACCGCCGCAAGATCTATCCCCGGCGGCTGGAGTTCACCCGCCGCATTGGCGATCGTCAGGCGAGCCTCGGCTTGATCGACCAACGCCGCAAGTGAGCCCTGATAGGCACAGCCGCCCTCCGCCAGCACCAGCACGTAGGGGTCGAGCGGCAAAAAGCACTCCCAGCGGTGCGAGGCGGCCACGATCAGGCGGTCTTGAGCCAGCGATTGCAGCCAGCCCGCCGTCTCATGCGCCTGAGCAAGATCGAGCCCCAGCAGCGGCTCGTCGAGCAGCCAGACGGGCACACGCTCCAGGCTCGCGAGCGCCACCAGTTGACGCTGCCCCCGGCTCAGCCCATCGACCCGCTGGGCGAGATCCAGACCGGCGGTCGGCAGGCCCTCCGGCCACGAAATACCCGCCAACAGCGTCTGTAGCCGAGTGCCGGGCGGGAAGGCAAAGCGCTCCGGCACCATGCGAGCGCGGGTGCTACGTTCCCGCCAGCGCGTCCACAACCAGCGCAGCAGCGTGCTCTTGCCCGAGCCGGGGTCGCCCAGCAGCAAGACCAGGCCCTGCGGCGGCAGGTCGAGCTCTGGCAGCCGCAACAACGTCCGGCGGCGCGGCCAGGAGCCGACCGGCAGGCAAACGTCGCGCCAGCTCCAGCCCAAGGTGGCCATCAACCGAGGTTGAAGCCCGAAAACTGGGGTTCGCGGCGCTGGTAGCGCTCATCGCACTGGCGGACAAAGGCGGCCATGCGCTCGCGCAAGTCGGCCAGAAAACGCCGCACCTCGCCGTCTTCGCCCTCGACTTCCATCGCGACGGTGCCATCGGGCTCGTTGCGAACGTAGCCCGAAACGGCATAGCCCTTCGCCAGTTGAAGGGTGTAGAAACGGAACCCAACCCCCTGGACGCGGCCATGAAAGCGGGCCTGCAAGTGCGTGATCTCGGCAGCCATGACGCCCCATAAACTGGAGGCGCGGCCCCCAAATAGCGAGCCCAAAAGACGCCCCGCCGCACGCCCGCTTAAACGGGCCTTTCAGGTTGTTAGTTGACACTTACCACGAATGCGTGCATGTATCTGCATATCGTCTGCTCCTTCCAAACTGCGGCGGATTGTAGAGCTAAATGCGGAATTTCCGTTGCATTTGGGGGCAAAGGAGACGATAACAACCTGAACCTTCAAAAGGTCGCTAATTCCATGAGCAATTACAATTTTGATGGGTCTGCGGACGGCGACTGGGACGAAAAAGGAGATCTCTCCTGGAACGAGTTTGACTGGCAGCAATTCCTGAAGCGCCAGCAAAAGGAGATTTCCCGCTTCATTACTTTCTACGATCAGCACTTCGAAGAAGCTGATCGCCTGGACAAAGCGGCCAACCGTATGGGTTGGGACGTGCAGGACTGGTCCGCCGCCGAGCCGGAGATGGACGACGATGACGACGCCCCCACCTCCAGCCTGACGGGCGACGACGAGGCCGACGAAATGGACCTCGACCCCTACACGCTGCACCGCCACCCCGTGTTTGTAGCCAGCGCCGGCCTCTACGCCCAGGTGCGCTACGCGTGGGAAATCGTGGTCAACCGCCGCTTCAAGCAGATCGACAGCCGCATCACCTGGAAATTTGCGCAAAGCCTTCACGATGGCGAAATGAACATGGTGATGGCCCTCCAGTCGCTCGACATGGGGGACTACATGCTTGCGGTCGTCCACCTCAAGTGGGTGTTGCGCGCCCTCAACGAGAGCCTGACCCTCGCCCCCGCCACCGCCCAATACGCCAGCGACCCGGCCGACTTCCTTCAGCAGATGCGCATCCGTCTCTTCGACCTGCGCGAAATCTGCCTGCGCGTGATGCAAGACTCCCGCGAAGAAGAACGCCGCGGCTTCCGCGAAAACGATTAAAGCCGCAGGCATTAGGAGCTTATAAATAAGGCCGGGAAGCATCCAACTGCTTCCCGGCCTTATTGTTTATGAAAGAACAGGGCTTTTTCTATTCACTCACCTTGGCCGGGATGTCCCAGTCGCCGAAGATCTTTGCAGGGGTGAGCTTGGAGGCTTCGCGCTTCTTCAGCTGCTTGGCCCAATCTACGCGCTGAGTCAGGTCGCCGCCGGGGCCGGTGCTGCCGTATTCGGCGTAGCGGGTAGTCTCCTCGCGCTGCTTCTTGCCCCAGTTGTGCCAGCCTTCCGGGCGCACGGTTTCGCTCATCTCGGTGTTGATAAACGTCGTCTGCGCATGCGCGCGCCAAGGGCGCCCGAGGTAGGTCTGCACACCTTCCGCGCCGGTGATCTGGCAGTCGATAAAGACGAGGCCGTGCTCCTGATCGTAGGGCGTGGAGGCGGCCGTGATATAGCCATTGCCGACCGAGTGAAGCGTGCAGCCCTTGAAGACGGCAGTCGCGCCGCCGAAAATGTAGTCGACCGCGCCCTCGATGTAGCAGTCTTCGAAGTAGTGGCGGCCCCGGTTGACCAGCAGCGTGTCTTGCCAACCCAGCAGGCGGCAGTTGCGCAACACGACCTGGTCGGCGTCGATGCGCAGCGCGAGCGCCTGCCCCACCCGACCTGCGTCGTTGGAGATCGTCATGTTTTCGATGATCAAGCCGTCGCCGTCGAGGTGCATCGTCTGGGTGCGGAAAGTGCCGATCTTCTCGCCGTCCTTGTCTTCAAGGTTGGCGCTGAAGTCGTTGACGAGGATGGTCGTCTCCACGTCTTCGCCGATCAGGGCGATGTTGCCGCGCTCGCGCTGCACGTAGACGCGCTCGCGGTAAACGCCGGGCTTAACGAGGATAATCCAGCGGGGTTCGCCTTCGACCTTTTCACGCGCGCCGTAGATGGCGTCTTCGATCGAGGTGTAGTCGCCGCTGCCGTCGAGCGCCACCACGGCGTCGGGCTGGAGCGCGCAGAGCTGGGAAGCCAGCCAGGCGAAGAGAAATATGAGCCAAGTCTTTTTCATGGATGGAGATAGGGGAAGGCGCCGGGGAGCGGCGCGAGGGTAAAGGAGTCGAATTCGGCAAAGGCCTGAGAGGCGCCCGGGGCGGTACAGAATATCCCAACCTTGGCGCCGACCCAGCGGCCTTCGCGCGCCTGGAAGGTCGAATCGAGCGTCTGGTAGGCCTCCCCGTCCACGCTGTAGGCGAAGGCGCAGCGCTCGCCGGCTTCGTTCCAGAGTGCACGCAGCCAGATACGGTCGGGCGCGTCTTCGAGCACCACCTTACGCTGCTCGGGCTTGCCGTTGTCGGCCTGCAGGCATTCGGCGTGCACCAGTTGGGTGCCATTTTGCCCGCGCACGAGGCCCAGCCAGGCGTAGTCTCGACCAAAGATCGTCAGCCCTGCGGTGACAGCCTCCCTCCCCGGCGAAAGCTCGACCGGCACGGTGGCGAAAAAGGCCTCGCCGCTCGCCTTTTGCATCAGCAGCGCCGGGTTGGGCCAGAGGTTGGTTGCCGTGTGCGGGACCGCGTTGAGGCGCAGCTTGCCCTCGCGCAACTCTGCCCACTGCGGCCGCAGGTTGGCCTGCCATTGCCATTGGAGGCCCAGCGTATCGCCCTCAAAATCGTCCGAGGCAGGCGGCTGGGCGTAGCCGGTGAACTTCAAGTCGGGCTTGCGGTGGCGGCGGACCGGCTCGCCCCGGCCATTGCCGTCGGGATCGGTGCCCATGACCGGCCAATTCTGCTCCGTCCACACCATCGGCTGCAAGTGGACCACTCGCCCCAACGGTCCGCGATCCTGGAAGTGCAGGAACCAGTGCTCGCCGCCCGGCGTATCGACCCACGCACCCTGGTGCGGGCCGTTGACCTGCGTGCGGCCTTGGTCGAGCACGATACGGTCTTCGTAGGGGCCGCGAATGTCGCGCGCACGGAAGACGCTCTGCCAGCCCATCGGCACGCCGCCCGCCGGAGCAAAGACCCAATACCAGCCGTCGCGCTGGTAAAACTTCGCGCCCTCCAACGTGCGGTAGCCCGGCAGCCGATGGCCGTCGATGATGACGGGGGCATCATCGTTTTTGGCGGAAAGGCCGTCGGCGGTCAGCTCGCGCAAGGTCAACTGGTTGTGGATGCCCGCCCGGCTATTAGCCCACGCATGGACGAGCCACACGCGGCCATCGGTATCCCACAACGGGCAGGGGTCGATCAAACCTTGGCCTTCGACCACAAGATGCGGCCCGCTCCATTCACCGGCGGGATCCTCCGCAGTCATTGCAAAGATCCCCGCGTCGGGGTCGCCGTAGTAGATATAAAAGAGGCCGTCGTGATGACGGATCGACGGGGCCCAGACGCCGCCGCCGTGCTGGGGCGCGGCAAAACGCTCTTCCGGAAAGCGCTGCAGGGCGTGGTTGACGAGGGTCCAGTTGACCAGGTCGGTCGAGTGCAGGATCGGCAGGCCCGGCACGTGACTGAAGCTGGAGGCCGTCATGTAGTAATCCTCGCCCACCCGCACCACGTCGGGGTCGGAGTAGTCGGCGTTGAGGATCGGGTTGATATAAGTGCCGTCGCCCAAGTCGGCGCTCCAGGCGGGCGGCGGGGCCTTAACCTTCGTGTAGTCGATCCAGTCGGCCAGCGAAAGGTGGAGACGGCTGATCTCGCGGGCGGCAATGGCGGCCACTTCGCGCGCGCCGGTTTCGTTGTAGTGCGTGTCGTCCTGGAGGCCATCGGGGCGGGAGGGCACCTGCTCGGCGGTATACCAGAGGTGCAGGCCCTTGGAGCCTTCCTCGCCGTAAGCGCGCTCCAGGTCGGAAGTCAGGCGCTCCATTTCGAGCAGCGGCACACCTTCGGCAGCGGCGACTTCGCGCACCACGCGGGGGTATTCGCCGTGGGTGGGCACCAGTTCGCCGTTTTCCCAGCGGCGGCGCGCGACGGAGGTGGCGAGAATAGGCTCCGCGTCCCGCGAACGCACCTGTCGCACGAAGCGGGTCAGGTTCTCGCGGTAAGTGGTCTCAAAGTGCGCGTAGCGCTTAGGGTCGTGCTCCTTCTCGTCGTTGTGCCCAAACTGGATGATCACCCAGTCGCCTTCGGTCAGGGAGTCGTAGACCTTGTCCCAACGGCCTTCGTCGATAAACGACTTGGTGCTGCGCCCGTTGACGGCGTGATTTTCGACCGTAGCTGGCGGGGCGGCCAGCTCCTTGAACAACTGGCCCCACCCTCTTTCCGGGTATTCGGGCTTGGGTTTGTCCGCCATCGTCGAGTCGCCCACCATGTAGATGGTGGGGGCGGCGAAAGCGGTGGCGGCTGCACCGAGCGCGAGGCCGGTGCAGAACCAACGGAAGGGTTGTCTCATGATCTGCTTCGTTTCGGGGTTCTGGCGTTAGTTAAACGAGGGCAGCGTGGAGGATCTCGATGGGGTGCTGAGCAGTCTTGTGAGTAGCGTCGTGGATCTGGTGGCGGCAGGACGTACCGGCCGCCGCGATGAGGTCGGCCTCATCGGCTTGGCGCACGGCCGGGAACAGCACCAGCTCGCCCACTTGTTGGGAGACGGCATAGTGCTCTTCTTCGTAGCCGAACGAGCCCGCCATACCGCAGCAGCCACTGGGGATGACTTTTACTTCGTAGTGGGCGGGCAAACTCAGCATGCGCACGGTGGGGGCATTACCGACCAGGGCCTTCTGGAAGCAGTGGCCGTGCAGGTGCACCCGGCGCGCATCGGTGGTAAAGGCGGAGGCGTCGAGGCGACCGGCCTCCATCTCGCGCACGAGGAACTCATCGAAGAGCAGCGCGTTTTTGGCCAACTGGCGGGCCGCAGGCTTGAGGTCGGCCGGGGCGAGGTCGATCGCCTCATCGCGCAGGGTGAGCAGCGCAGAGGGCTCGATGCCGACCAGCGGTTGCTCGGCGGTCACCTTGTCCTTCAGAGCGCGGGTGTTGGCGTTGACGCGCTCGGCGGCTTCGCGCACGAGCCCCTTGGAGAGCCAGGTGCGGCCGCTTTCGCCGTGCTCGGGGATCTCGACCGCGTAGCCTAGCCGCTCCAGCAGCTCGACCGCCTTGATCCCGATGGCGACGTCGTTGTAATTCGTAAACTCGTCGTTGAAGAGCCACACCTTGCCGCGCGTGCCCGCCTGCGGTGCCGGTTGGTGCCGGCGGAACCAGGCGGCCAGCGTCTGCGGCGGCAGCAGCGGAATGGTGCGCTCCGGGTGGAAGCCGACGGCCTTGTTGGCCAGCTTGCGCAGGGCGGGAGTCCCGAAGATGAAATTCCAGGCCCACGGCGCTTTGGAGGCGATCTGCTGGCTCTGGGTGAAGCCAGCGATCATGCGCGACCGCAGCGGCACCCCGTTGGCGTCGTAGTAGCCTTGCAGGAACTCGGCCTTCAGCTTCGCCATGTCGACATTGGCCGGGCACTCCGATTTGCAGGCCTTGCACGAAAGGCAGAGGTCGAGCACTTCCTTCGCCTCGTCGTTGTCAAAGACGCTCTTGCGGGCCTCGACCGGGCCAGCGGTCAGGATCTGGCGGAGCACGTTGGCACGGGCGCGGGTGGAGTCCTTCTCATCCTTCGTCGCCATGTAGCTGGGGCACATCGTACCGCCGGCGAGGTGGCTCTTGCGGCAGTCGCCCGAACCGATGCACTGCTCCGCAGCGCGCAACAGGCCAAGACTCTCGGAAAAATCGAAGTGGGTGTCGTATTCCCGATGCTCTTCTTCCAGCGCGATACGCAGATGGGTATCCATCGGCGGCGTATCGACAATCTTGCCGGGGTTGAAAAGGTTGTGCGGGTCGAAGGCCAGCTTGACCTGCCGCATGAGGCCAAAGCAGTGCTCGCCCACCATCCGGGGGATGAACTCACCCCGCAGGCGACCGTCGCCGTGCTCGCCGCTGAGAGAGCCCTGGTATTTCTTGACCAGCGCCGCGATGTCTTCCGCCACGGAGCGGAACATCTTCAGCCCCTCGGGCGTCTTGAGGTTGAACTTGGGCCGCGTATGCAGCTCACCCGTACCCGCGTGCGCGTAGTAGACGCACTCGATGCCGTGCTTTTCGCGCATGATCTGGTCGAACTCTTCGATGTAGGCCGGCAGGTCGCGCACGTCGACCGCCGTGTCTTCCACGATCTCGCGCGGCTTGTCGTCGCCCGGCACGTTGGACATCAGGCCCTGCCCGGCACGGCGCAGCTCCCACACGCAATGCTGATCGGCACCGCGCAAGACCGGGTAGGCGTGGCCCAGACCGGCGGCCCGCAGCTCAGACTCCAGTTGTACCATGGTGGCGTCGACCTCGGCGGCAGACTCGCGGCGGATGTCGATCACGAGGATCGCGCCGGGGTCGCCCTGCACAAAGAAGCGGTTGCGCTGCTGTTCGAGGTTGCGCTTGGTGGCTTCCAGGATGTGACGGTCGATCAGCTCGACCGCAGCCGGGTGGTGCCCCAGCGCAATGCCGACCGCGTGCAGCGCCTCGTTGACCGTCTCGTAGTGCCCGCAGAGCAGCGCACTGTGCGGGGGTGGCAGGGGGTTGCAGTCCAGCTCGAACTCAACGCCGAAAAAGAGCGTGCCCTCGGAGCCGGCGATCAGCTTGCAGAGGTTGAAGGGCTTGTCCGACGTGGCATCGAACACGTTGGCGTCCATCAACAGGTCGAGCGCATAACCGGTGTTGCGGCGCGGGATGGAGGCCTTGGGGAAATTGGCGCGAATGGCTTCGCGATTGGCTTGGTCGGCCAGCATGGCGCGGACCTCACGGTAGATACCGGCCTCCAGCGTGTCGCCCTCGCACTTGGCGACAAACTCCTCCGGGCTGAGCGCGCGGAAGGTGACTTCCGAGCCGTCGCTGAGGAAGCCGCGGCACGAGATGAGGTGCTCGCGCACGCTGCCGTAGACGATCGAATTGGAGCCGCAGGAGTTGTTGCCGACCATTCCCCCGATCATCGCGCGGTTGGCGGTTGAGGTCTCAGGGCCGAAGAGCATGCCGTGGGGCTGCAGCGCGTGGTTCAGCTCGTAGCGCACAACCCCCGGTTGCACACGCACCCGGCGGTTTGCCGCGTCGATCTCGAGGATGCGGTTGAGCCGCTGGCCGAGGTCGACAATCAAGCCGTGGCTGACGACCTGCCCCGCAAGGGATGTCCCGGCGCCCCGGGGCACGAGCGGCACCTTGTGCTGGGCTGCAAACGCCACCAGCTTGCGCACGTCGCCCTCGCTGTACGGCACCGCCACCCCGAGCGGGAACTCCTGGTATTCGGAGGCATCGGTCGCGTAGATGCGGCGCATCAGCTGGCCGGTGTGCAAACGGCCTTCGAGCTGCCCGGCGAGTTGGGCCAGGGCCGATTGGAGGCTGACGGGGAGAGGGGGGACGGTAGGCATGGGGGATTCGCGGTCTGGCCTCGCCGTCTCCTGCCTACGCGGCAGCACGATCTGCCAGCCGCTGGGTGCGGGCAGGAAACGAAGGGGATAAAAGGAAACTGTGCCGGCGAGGGCGACGGTTAAAAACCGCCATTCCACTCACATTGTTGAACAAGGGCGGCGCAGGGCGTCAGCTCAGCTCGATCTGCTCGACGATCTCGATGCCGTAAGCATCCAGGCCCACGACCTTGCGCGGGTTCTGGGTCAACAAACGGATGTTCTTCAGGCCGAGGTGGCGGAGGATCTGCGCGCCGATGCCGTAATCGCGCAAGTCCATCGCGCCGCTGCTGGCGGCCTTCTGCGGTTGCAGGCAGCCTTGAAGCTTGGCGGCAGTGGTGGAGGGCTCCATGTAGAGCACCACGCCGCGCTCGACCCCCGCGATGTGCTTGAGGCAGCTGTGCAGGAAATTCGGTTGCTGGCCGCCGATCACGGCGCTGAAGACGTCGGTCAGGACATTGGCACTGTGCACGCGCACGGTCACGGGCTCTTCGCCCGCCACGTCGCCCTTGATCAGAGCCAGGTGGTGGCGCTGGTCGAGGCGGCTGCGGTAGACGTGCGCCGCAAACGGGCCGTAAGCCGTGTCGATGCTGCCCTCGCAGAGGCGGTCGACGAGCGTGTCTTGCTGCAGACGGTAGGCAATGAGCTGCTCGATGGTGATCATCTTGAGCCCAAACTTCTCGCGAAATTCGATCAGCTCCGGCAGGCGCTGCATGGTGCCGTCGTCGTTGACCAGCTCGCAGAGCACGCCGGCGGGCTCGAGGCCGGCCATGGTAGCGAGGTCGACCGCTGCTTCGGTGTGGCCCGCGCGCTCCAGCACGCCGCCGGGGCGCGCGCGCAGCGGGAACACGTGGCCCGGCTGCACGAGGTCTTCCGCGGTGGCCTGCGGGTTGGCCAAAATGCGGATGGCGACGGTGCGGTCCTTGGCGCTGACGCCGGTGGAGATACCGGTGCTGGCGTCGACCGTCACCGCAAAATCGGTGCGCTGCACCTCGCGGTTACGCGCCACCATGGGCCCGAGGCCGAGGCGGTCGAGGTGCTCGCCGAGCATGGGCACGCAGACGATACCGCTGCCATAGCGGATCATCATGTTGACCGTCTCGGGCGTGGCCTTGGAGGCCGCCATGATCAGGTCGCCCTCGTTCTCGCGGTCTTCATCGTCCACCACGATGACGAGTTCCCCCGCCGCGATGGCCGCAACCGCTTCTTCAATCGAGTCAAAATGGTGCGCGCTGGATTCCATGCTGTACCTCCCCATTCATCGCGGAAGGGGCGCGATTTGCAACCCTAAGGCCGGAGAATCTTCCAAAACGATCAGTATAGCGTAGACTTGGGGCGGACGAGGGGCCTGAGTCGGCATATCACCCAACGCGCTATGGAGTGCGGTGCTTCGCACCGATCTGGATCAGAAATCCAGACGGATCGCCACCTCCAGGCTCAGGCGGTAATGGTAGGCGTAGCATCAATTGTATGGTTTCGGGAAAGCTCGCATCCTGCTTCCGAAACCAGATCGGTGCAGAGCACCGCACTCCATAGCGCGCTGGATAATGCGAATCTATAGGCTCCTACTCCTGCTTCCCTTCGGCTTCGGCGGCCTTCTTTTCGTAGAAATCCTGCAGGACGTAGAAGGCCTGCTTGCGCTGGCCGTCGCGACCGATGAGGCCCTTGAGGTTCCAGTTGTCCTGCACGCCGGGGAGGAGGCGGCGCGGAGAGCGAAAATCGACGAGGATCCACGGGCTGAGGCCGGAGACGCCTTCAATGCCGTCGAGCATGGGGAGCGTCTTTTCGTAGAGCCAGGCCTGATATTCTTCGGTGAAGCGGTTCAGGCGGGGCCCATGGCGGCCCGGCTCGGCTCCGGCACCAAATTCGCTGACGATGATGGGTTTGTCGTAGAGCACCTTCCAGCGGATGTTCTTCAGGTTGTCGGGGTCGCCGCCGCCGTACCAGGCGATGTACTGGTTGAACGACACCACGTCGGTGAATTCGCCCAGCGGGTCGGCGATCACCTGCTGGCCGGGGTAATCCGGGTGCGGGTGCATTTCGAGCGCGGCGGAGACCAGACGCGTCGAATCCTGCGCCCGCACGTCGTCGATCAGGGTGCGCAGGAAGGCGAGGCGGGCGTCCGAAGGCGGCGTCTCGTTGGCGACCGACCAGATGATGACGCTCGCGCGGTTGCGGTCGCGCTGGATCAGCTCGGCCAGCTGGTTGCGGGCATTGGCCAGCGTATCGGGGTTCTCCCACTGGATCGTCCAGTAGACGGGGATCTCTTCCCACAGCAGCAGCCCCATTTCGTCGGCCAGGCGCGCCACCGCCTCCTGGTGAGGGTAGTGGGCGAGGCGGATAAAGTTACAGCCCAGCTCCTTGGCCCAGGTGAGCAGCATGCGCGCTTCGTCGATGGTGACGGACCGGCCGCTGCGCAGCGGGTTTTCTTCGTGCAGGCAGACGCCGCGCAGGTAGATCGGCTGACCGTTGAGCAGGATACTCTGCCCCTCGGTGCCAATGGTGCGCAGGCCGATACGCTCCCCTACCCGATCCTGCGGGCTCTCGACCACCAGATCGTAGAGCTGCGGATGGTCGGGGCTCCAGAGCGTATGGCCCTTGACCGGCATCGTGCCTTGGGCACGCCCATCCTGCCCGGTAGTAAAGCGCTGGCTGAGCCCCAGCTCCGGCAGGCGCACGGTCACGGTCTTGCCGGCGGCGTCGGGCCCATCGAGGCGCAAATCGACTTGCAGGCGGTCGGGCTGCTCCTGGTCGAGCTGCACCCAGTAGTCGGCCACGTGCGTCTCCGGCAGCTCCACGAGGCGAACGCTGCGGGTGATGCCGCCGTAGTTCCACCAGTCGGTCGAAGTCGTGGGCACGGCCTCGGGGTGGCGGCGGTTGTCGACGCGCACCACCAGCGAGTTCTTCCCCTCGCGGAGGTGCTCCGTCACCTCCCACTGGAAGGGCGTGAAGCCGCCGATGTGGGTGCCCAGCTTGCGACCGTTGAGGTAGACATCGGTCTGGTAATTGGCACCGCCGAAGTAGAGCACGAAGCGCTTGCCCGCGCGCTCCTCCGGGGCCTGAAAATGCTTCCGGTACCAGATGCCGCCTTCGTAATACCACAGCTGCTCGTCCTGTGAATTCCAGTCGCCCGGCACGGGGAGCGTGCGGTCGTCGGTAAAGCCGTATTCGATCAGGCGGGTCTCGTCGTCCCACGACTGATCGTGGGCGAAGCCGCCGCTGGGCGGGTTGGTGCGGTCGAAGGCGCGCGCGCGGTAGTCGTAGAGGCCCACGTCGTAGGGGTCGACGAGGTAGGCCCACTGCCCGTCGAGCGAAAGCCCCGGGCGTTGGAGGGCGTTGACGAGCAGGTCTGCGCCGGAGAGGCCCAGAGGCAAGGATAGGAGCATGAGGAGGAGGGAACGGAAGAACATAGGCGTTTCTGGGGTTGGCACCATCATCCCTACCGCACCACAGCCCGGCAACCTAACCCGCTTCGAACAGTCTGAATTTGGCGCCGCCTACACCGCGCGCGACTTTCGATATTCATTGACGTTTCATGAAATACACCCGCTAAATCGAGCCTCCAACCCTTCCCAAGCCCCACTGCGGGCGAGACGTTTCAACCCTTCTATCCCCTTCATACCGCCGTGCTTGCCTCTCGATTGCTACGCATCCTCCCCCTTCTGCTCGCGCTGCCGCTCTTTGCGCGCGACTACGACGTGAAAGACTTTGGCGCCATCGCCGACGGCTCCGAATTGACGACCGAACACATCCAGCGCGCGATCGACGTATGTGCGCGCGACGGCGGCGGCCGCGTAGTCGTCAGCCCCGGCACGTATCTGGTCGGCTCGCTCTTCCTCAAGAGCCGGGTGGAATTCCACGTGCAGGAAGGGGCCGAGATCCAGGGCTCTATCGACCCCGAGGACTACCCGACCGTCTGGACCCGCGTGGCCGGCATCGAGATGGACTGGCCCGCCGCCCTCATTAATGCACGTGGCCAACACCACGTGACGCTCTCCGGCGAAGGGACGATCAACGGTCGTGGCAACGAGCACTTCTGGCCCTGGTATTGGGAAATGAACCAGAAATACTCCGACAAGGGCCTGCGCTGGGTTGTGGACTACGATGTCGGTCGCCCCTTCCTGATCCAGATCTACAACTGTGAAGACGTGGCGATCCGCGACCTGCACCTGAAGCTGTCGGCCTTCTGGACCTGCCACATCGTCTACTCCGACCGCGTGCACGTCGACGGCCTCACCATCCGCAACAACATCGACGGTGTGCCGGAGAAGGAAGGCTTTGGGCCCAGCACCGACGGCGTCAACATGGACTCCAGCCGCAACGTGATCGTCGAAAACTGCGACATCGACTGCAACGACGACAACATCACCCTCAAGTCGGGCCGCGACTCCGACGGCCTCGCCGTAAACCTGCCGACCGAGAACATCATCATCCGCAACAACATCGCTCGACGCGGCATGGGCATGTTCACCATCGGCAGCGAGACCTCCGGCAGCGTGCGCAACGTGGAAGTCTACGGCAACAAGGCGATCGGCACCACCTTCGGCCTGCGCTTCAAGTCGGCCAAGAACCGTGGCGGCATCGTCGAGGCGATCAACATCCACGACAACGAGATGGAAAACGTGCGCCGCCCCATCCGCTTCGAGCTCAACTGGTTCCCGGCCTACAGCTACGGCGAAGTGCTCGACAACCCGGAGGACCATCCCGACCACTGGCAAAAGCTGGCCCAGCCGGTGCCCGAAGAAGAGGGCCTGCCCCACTTCCGCAACATCAGCATCCGCAACCTCAAGGCCACGAACAACCCAAAGACGGCCATCGAGATCTTTGGCCTCGAAGGCGCTCGCGTGCAAAACGTGTATTTCGAAAATCTCTACATCGAGGCGGCGGAAGAGCCCGGCACGATCTCCCACGCCGAAAACCTGATCTTCGACAACGTGGTGCTCAAGACCCCCAAGGGCGACCGCCTGACGGAAGAGGAAGGCACCACCGCCAACGTGCTCTGGCGCAACTAAGGCCGCAGTGCCCCACCACCCTTCACCCTTTTCGACGCCGCTTCCCCTCTCGGGAGCGGCGTTTTTTGTGGAGAGCATCCGCCCCCTCTACGCCCGATCTTTTTTGATCTGCTTGAGCAGGTCGTTCTCCAGCCACTCGTGGATCATGGCAAACTCGTAGCGAAAGACCATATCCGTGCCGATCCGGCGCGCCCGCAGCGTCGTGGCAGTGGCCTCCCGCAGAGACTTCTTGCCCTCCTTGACCACCTCACCATCGGGTCCCCTCAACTCGTACTGCAGGCGGATAAAGGGCGGGAAGTTGCCCGAACGCTCATCGGGGTTACCCATCGCCATCTCGCCCCCAAGGTCGATTTCAGTAAACTCAAGATCGAGCGCATAACCCTCCGGCCACTCGTCGGCGACGTAGTTGTCCCAATAGCGGTGGAGGTTTTTCTCGAAGACGATAGCGGTGTTCTCTTCCGTCTGCCCGCGGAGGGTAAAATCCCGAAACTCCTTGGCCTCGGGGATGGAAACTTCCAGCGCCTGAGCGCCCCAGGCGGCGGGGCACAAGGCCCCCAGTAAAAGAAAAACGCGGCTGATCATACCTCGATGATAGCCGCGAAAAAGCAGGGATGCAAGAGGGGTGCGTCGACTAGCTTTGGAAGATCTTCTTCACGTAACGCGCATTTGCCCCGAAGTTGCCCACCACGTCGCGCGGGTTGTTGGCATCGCGCGAGCGCTCGAGCACGAGCCAGCCACTCCAGCCCATCTCGTCGAGGGCTTTCTTCACAGCCACCAGATCGAGGCGATCGTTGTTTTCGAGCCACACCCGGTCCTCATCGGTCGCATGGATCTGGCAGATGTATTCCTTGCCGAGGATCTTCAACTCGCTGATCAGATCGCGGCCCGCCTGGAGCGGATTGGCAAAATTGAAGTAGCTGCGGATCGCCTTGGAGCCGACGTCGTCGAGCAGCTCCTTTTCGCCTTGGGCGTCAAGCGCGCTCTCGATCCCGATCACCACGTTGGCGGCTTCAGCCATCTCACCGGCCAGCTTGAGGCGTTCGACGATGGCGGGGCGCTTCTCCGGGTGCTGGTTCAAGTCGCCCTGCACACCGAGGGGCAGGAAGGCGACCTTCACGCCCATCAGGTTCATCGTGTTGATGGTGTCCTCCAGCATCGGGCGAATCTCACGGGTCGCGAAATCCTGCGCGTAGAAGCCAGACATCGCGATCGAGCTGATCTTGATGTTGTACTCCTTCACGGCGTCGAGGAACTTGCGGCGGTCGATCGGGTCCAGCAGCTTGGAGTCGAAGGTGGGGCGGTTACCAAGGCCCCCCATGTCCAGCTCCAGGCCATCGGCGCCGATCTCGACCGTGCGAGGGAAGGCGCTGAGCTTCTGGCGCTTGAGGATCATCCAGTCGCAGACAGCCACCTGGTAGCGCGGGGCGTCGTCGGCACAGCAGGCCATGTCGCCGTCGCAGCACGCCTTGTCTTGCGGGGCGCAGCAAGCCGCCGGAGTTTCGGCGTGGAGGCGAGAAGCCAAAGCGCCGCCAGCCGCACCGAGGGCGACGGTGCCAAGGAAACGACGACGCGAGAAAAAGGAAGAAGGGGATGAAGCCATGGTCTTGAAGATAGGTGAGGTCAGATGAGGTCGGAAAAAAGCAGGGGGCCGAAGCCCCCGTTCACTATCCTGACTGTGCGTACTAAGATCGTCGAACGCAGGAGGGCGCCTGAAGCCAGCGAACGCCTCCGTGCATTGCTAAAGCTTGGTGCCCCAAAAAAGGTCCTGATAGGTATGGGGCGTGCAGATCGGGGCTGGCGGCGCAGAGGGGTCGCGACCGTTGATCCACTCCTCGATGTTGGCGTAGCCATTGCCATTGAGGTCTTGGCTGGCATCGCTGGGGTCGTGCGGGTCGAGGCCATACTTCAGCTCCCACTCGTCGGGGATGCCGTCGCCGTCGGAATCCTGATAAGGCTCGCCCTTGTATTCCGGATAGCCCCCCACTTGAGCAATGTCGGTAATGATGCCGTCTTGGTAGCCCACTTTGCCGCTGCGGACCATCTCGATGACGCGCTCGTCCACCGGGTCGCGCTTGGGCAAGGTAGCCCCCGCGTTGCGCAGCACCCACTCGTAAGCCAGCTCAGCGGGTTGGATGGAGACGTAGGAGTGCGGGTAAGGGCGGTCGGTGCGGATGTCCGCAAGCAGCTTCTCCGGGTTTTCGTA
The DNA here is from genome assembly GCA_030673845.1 of Verrucomicrobiota bacterium JB022. Taxonomy (NCBI): domain Bacteria; kingdom Pseudomonadati; phylum Verrucomicrobiota; species Verrucomicrobiota bacterium JB022. Next base: position 16,549 of record JAUTCQ010000003.1, on the reverse strand, counting down.
TCCGCTTTCGAGCTGCACGCCGCCGTTCCAGTTGTCTGCCGTCACCTCCGGGTAGCCCTCGATGACGTTGCCGGCTGCGTAGACGCGACCGAAGTCGTCGTTGAAGTGCTTGCTGCGACGTGCTTCAGGCTTGATGACACGATACTGGATGGGCCCGTCGTTGGTGGCGGGGCCGGGCTTGTAGTAATTGTTGATCATCGTGTAATAGCTACGATGATCGCCGCCGTCGGTCGTCCGATGCTTCCAGTTGAAGATCGTGTTGTTGATAAAGGTGAAGTCGAAAATCATCCCCACGCTGGCGTTGCGGCCCGTATTATTCGCCCACAGGTTGTGGTGAAACGTGCTGTTGTAGCCGCCGATGGTGCTGCCGAAGGCGTGGTGGTAAGTGTCGAGCGCTTCGCTGGAGATCGAGTTCTGGATCGTGAGGTTGACGGTCGGCAGCTTGATGCCAGAAGTGCTGCGGTCGCCGTCTGGATGGTAGACGTGGCGATACATCGACATGTTTTCGTCCAGCCCCCAGCTCGTGGAGACGTGGTCGATCATGATGTTGCCAATGGGGTTGCCGCCGATCGAGTCGTTGCGGTCGCCCACCCAAGTGGCGCCACGGCGGAAACGCATGTGGCGGATGACGACGTCGTGCGTCTCCAGCTCCACCGTATCACCCGCAATGCACACGCCATCGCCCGGGGCCGTATTGCCCGCAATGGTGATGTAGGGCGCGCGGATGCGGATGCGCTCCTTTAGTTGGATAATCCCCGCCACGTTGAAAACCACGATGCGCGGGCCACCGGCCTCGCACGCTTCACGGAAGCTGCCGGGGCCACTGTCGTTGAGGTTCGTCACCACGTAGACTTGGCCGCCGCGACCGCCAAAGGCATACATGCCGCCGCCCTCTGCTCCCGGAAAGGCCGGGATATCGGCTTGCGGGAGATCTCGCGGGTTGGTGGCAAACGGGATATAGGGCTTACCCTTGGCCGCCCATTCCTTCACCACCGGCAACGCCTTTTCCCAGGCCTCGTCAGATCGACGGTCGGCTGCTTCCTGGCGCTTGGCCGATTCGGCTGCCACATCTTCCGTGATGGTCGGATATTGAGCCATCACGGGTGCTGCAGTTACCCCGAGGACGAAGAGCCATCCCAGGTTTTTCAACTTTGCGGGGGAGTAGAACATAAAGGGGTAAGGGGCGGGTAACTAGCGGCTCTTCTTGGCGCGTTCGCGCTCCAGCCACTCTGCCTCGGCCTGCTTCAAGTCGTAACCGGCCTGCGCGAGGTAGTTGTTGATCCGCCCCCGGTATTTATCAAACCACCAGTGCTTCTCATTCGAAGAACCGGCGGTGATGGCATGTTCGCGCGCCTCCCAGATCCAGCTGTAGATTTGCGCGCGCTGCTCCGGCGTCAGGTCCGGCAACATGGCGTCAAACACGCCCACGTCGCGCGGCATGCGGCCATAAGTCATACCATCCTTGACCGCATCTACCTGTTCGCCATTGAGATAGCCAGCCAGGCTGGCGTTGTAAGCGACGTTCAGCGCATACAGTTCTTCATTCGCCTCCGCCTCGATCGCCTTGACGGCCGCCTCGACCATGTCGGGATGCCCCGCCGCCTTTTCACGGACGGCGGCGATCGCCTGATCGCGGGCTTCATGCACCTTGTTCAGGGCCTGGTATTGCTGGGAGACGATTTCAGTGACGGCCTCGGCCGTGGCGCGATCAAGCTCGATCTTTGCCACGATCTTTTCGGCCCGCCCCTGGGCCACCGCCGCATAAGGATCTGCGGCGGGGCTCTCAACCGCCTGCACATTCGCACAGGCGGCCATCGTCAGCAGGCAACCCAAGGTCGCCAGACGTTGAAGAGATCGGAAGTTTTGAAGACTGAATTGCATGGGCTAAACGTCGCGTTGCCGCAGAACTTTAGAACGTGCCGCTGATACCGACCGTCCACATCACACCATACTTGGAACGTTCGATAGTATGCGCATAATCGGGGAGATCAGGACCGCGGACGTAGCTCTCATGCTCCGCGTTAGTAATATTACGGCCCGATACGCTTAAGTAGTATTCTTTCCAGAAACGGTAGCTAACAGTCAAATCAACTGTCGTGCGCGCAGGCTCATAGAAGTAAATGGGAGTTCTGTTTTCCTCCGTTTTATCATCTACCAACGGATCCGGGAACAAGTAGGCTTCCGCGGTTCGGGTAATTTTCTCGTCACGCCACGCAACGTTTACACGAGTAGTAAAGCGCCAGATCGCCCAATTCAACCCGCCGTTAATGGCAAGGTTAGACTGTTCACTACTAAACGATGTAGACGGTGTCACTGGATCAGGATCAACATTAGGATTGTTGGAAAGGACCACAACTTGTTCGATCTCATCCGTATCTTGGTCCGACATACTGGCGTAGATCTGGATATTCTTTCCCCAGTCGCCCAAGATTCCCAAGCTTTGTTGAACTTCGATTTCGTAACCGCGAGTCTTTTGCGGTGTATCGATATTCACTGGTGTCTTAATGGCCCAGTTATCGCTATAGTAGCGGGATTCAAACGGCACACCAAAAGATTCTGCCAAGGCCCGTGCTGCAGCCTCATTCTCTGTATACCCAAGGTAATAGACCAAATCGGTAGAATTATTGGTTACCTCTTTCATAAAGTAACTCAGGGTAATTTTACCGCCATTATCGGTATAGTAGGAGATACTAAAGTCCCAATTTTCGGAAATTTCGGGCTCAAGGTTGCGATTAGGGATCACAATATTACCCGACTCTCCCAAGGGCTTGTCGTCGATTCTGAATTCACGAACAAGACCTTTGGCACCTTCAATTTCCGGCATACCGTTCACCTTAGACCACGCGGCACGGAGCGTAATCTTGTCGGTCAGGTCATAACTGCTGCTGATAATCGGCGACGGATCAGTCTTCACTTTACCACCAACCTCTCGCCCAGGCACATACTTTGCCCGCGCAATCCTCTGACGATTTACATCCAGAGGGTTTGCCGGATCGAAAGGCTCCGCTTCCATATCGGTAGGCGTATTATAAACCACATCAAACCGATCAAGATATTCACGCATCGAGATCTGCTCTCCCGTCCCGTTGGGGTCAGTATAAAGCACTGGGGAATTGTAAATTGTGGGATTATAGAAAAAGGCTGCATCCCTTCCTGCAGACGTATAATCCGCGAAAGAAACGGGCGACAGGTCCGGCTTGTAAACAGCGGGGATCGGATCCCACCAACCGTCACCATCTTCATCTTGCCTTATCCGGAGTTCTTTCCAGCTACCGTTACGATAAGGGACGCGGCCTTCACGTTCGTATGATGATTGCCTAAAGCCTCCAACGATTGTCAGGCGATTATCAAACCAGTTACTTTCGAGCTGGAAATAATAATCATCCTTGGTTTCCTTTATCGACTTTTGCTGAGTTACGTAAGTGTCCCAGTTCTGTGCGGCAAGAGAGGGCGTATATTGTTGCCCATCCCACACTGGCCGGTCATCCGTATCATCAAACGCAGTAGGATTATCCTGATAATAATCGTAAAGCTTATAGACATCTAGCCATTCACGCGGCTCAAAGCCAAAGCCGGGGTCGATTCCGACATATTCCGTGTCGCGGAAATCCTCCGGAGAAAGCCCTGACCCGACATAGGCAAATCGACGTCCCACGCCTTCGCCCCATTTTTCGTCTTCACGCTCTTCGCGATATACACCGACTTTAGCCGCCAGATTCACGAAATCAAGGGGGATAAAGTCGAGCTCACGACGCAAATCGGCTTTATAGGTCTTGATTGTAGTACGGCTTTCGCTCTGGCCCGTTTTGACAACGAGGCTACCCGCTGCCGGATTATTGGGATTATAGCCGCTCTCGAGTTCATAGGAACTCAGCTTTGTTGGGTCCAACCGGTAGAGCACCCCTTGATCAACCAGTTCCGACAGTCGAGCAGGATTCGCGAGTTCCTTGCGGGCAGCGCTATTCGAAGGATAAGGAGCAGGGACTCCTTCAGTAAGGCCATAATACTCGACGGTGCCTGGGAGCCCGTCGTCGATATCCGCAAAGCGCGCCAGATACACATTTCCCATCGACAGCTCGGCATTCGAAAAGTGTCCGTTGCCGCTACTATCCAAGCTACCATTGGAAAGGGAATAGCTCGCGGTGGCTTCTGCGTCCCACGGGCCTTTTGTATACTTCCAGCGGACATAGCCGGAGGTAGCATCCCCCTCGCGGTCTAGCGATTCAACATCGATCCCCGAACTTCCACTGTACACATCGCTGACCATGTGGTCGGGACCGAAGCTAATAACCCCGCGGTCAGTTTCAGCGGACATCTGGAAACGCCGAGCGGCCTCGCGAGATTCGTAAATAGAGTGCTGGATATTGAACGTCAGCAAATGCCCTTCAATAGGGCGCCAGTCGAGCTTCAAGCTTCCAGAGGTACGCGTCGAGGACCGGGGAGTATCCGTAACCGAAATCGTATTCAGGTAGGGGTGGGCGGCGTCGCCAAAGACACCTCCGGTGCCGCCTTTATCCTCGCGCAGATCACCGATAACAGTGCCATCAGCATTAACGTATGGCCCGAGCTCGCGATTCCCATCAAACTTATAATCTGTCTTGGCCGAGGTCCCAGGGTTGAAGCTGTTGGACTGGGCCAGGTTGACGGTGAAACCAAAAGTGTCCGTTACCGGGTAGGCGTAAGACAACTCAGCACCGGGGAGCGCCTTGTAGGTCTTTTCATCTGCCGGCCCGGGGGTCTTCTTCCAAAAATCGTCAAAATTCTCCGAATTCACCGTCAGCCAGATTCGAAAACGGAGCGTGGGCTTCGGATATTCGAAGGCTGACTTGGAGACGAGGTTCACAGTACCGCCGATGGAGGCATTCGGCTGGTCAGGCGTAGGCACCTTGATCACTTCAACGCGGGCGGCATTATTGATCGAAAGGGTATCGAGTGCCACTTCACGAGTCAGGGAGCCCGGGACGGAGGAAGAAATCGGCAAACCGTCGACCGTGATCGGAATCTGGCTCGAAGAAAGGCCGCGAACCGAGACGCTCGACGCATCAGCGCCGCTGGAATATCCTTGGCCGTAATTCACCTGCACACCTGGCATGAACTTGATGAACTCGCCTACGTTACCGTCCGGCACAATGCCGAAGGCGTCCGTGTCGACGACGTTCCGCTGCGTCAGCGCCGTGCGCTCCTGCTGGATCGCAATCTGGCTGGCGGTCTGGTAGTCGCTGGCGCGCACCACAAAAGCATCGAGCTCGTAGACCGTCTCATCGTCTTCACCGCTCGCGGTGGGGGCGGAGAAGGTAAAGTCGCTTTGGGCGGAACCGTCGACCGGCACTTCCACCGTGCGGTAGAGCGGGTCGCGACCGGTAAAGCTCACGCGAACGCGAACGGGCCCAGAGGGGACATTGTAGAACGAGTATTCACCGAAGTCGTTCGTCAGCGTCTGGCGGGAGGTCCCGTCGATGGTGACGATAGCCCGGCTGACAGCGCGACCCGTTTCCGCGTTGAAGACGCGGCCGCGGATTTCGCCGGAACCAGTGGGGGCTTGCGCAGAGGCCTCGGGTGCCGGAGCAGTGGAGGTATCTTGCGCAGAGACAGCGGAGAACAGGGATGACCCGGCCAGCAGGTAAACCAGACCTCGCGAGGCTCCGCACATCAAGTGACGGAAACACGAGGCAGACTTAGCCAGCTCAGCCGACTTCGAAGCGGATCGGAACTTCATCTTGGGGAAAGGGGAGGGGTATTGCGTTTCGGGGGGCCACTTATTTCATATGAAATAAGTTATGGCACTAGTTATGTTTCATGAAATACCAGTGTCAACCACGGAATTGGTGGATTCACCGGTCATCTAGGGGAGTAGAAAAACAGAAGTAGCGTCTCGGAGGGCCAAGCTTACCGACCGTTTTTACAATCGGCTCGCCGGTGGTTCGAGACGCCACGACGCGGAGGGAAAAGTGTTCAGCAAACAAAAGGCAGTTTTTTCATCCAGACGCTGAAATAGAAGCTTTTTTCACGTCACGATGCAACATTTTCTCTTTGCACGAGGAGGAGGTGGTCGGCCACCAGCACGGTTTCGCCACGCTGGTTGATCGCTTCCACCCCTTCTATAACGACCCCGTACTCGGGACGTTTATGGTCTTTTTTCTCTTTCACCGTACATTTTGCCGTGATGGTGTCGCCAATGAAGACCGGTTTGATAAAGCGCAGGCGGTCATAGCCATAGGAGAAGGCGAGCGGATTTATTTCACCGGCGGTGAGGCCGACGGCGACGCTGAAGATGAGGGTGCCGTGGGCGATGCGTTGCTTGAAGTCCTGCGTCTTGCACCACTCGGCATCCATGTGGTGGGGGTAAAAGTCGCCGGTCTGGCCCGCGTGGAGGATGATGTCGGCTTCGGTGATGGTACGGCCGGTGGAGGTGCGGCTGGTGCCGATCTGGTAGGCTTCGAAGGATGTGGGGGTCATAAAGCGATTCCGAGTTGGGTGGTAATTTCCTGGGCGGCGTGCAGGAGTTGCTGCTCCAGCTCTGGCTGGCGGGAGGCGGCGCCGGGGCGGCGAAAGCGGGTAATGGTAAGGGCGGCGTGCCAGGGCCCCTGCCCTCCCCCGACGCCGGCGGCGAGGTCGTCGACACCTTCCACAGTTTCGTCCTGCACCGCGACAAAGGCCTTCGTCGCCATCTCGGCGAGGCCCGCTTCAAAGTTTTGGCGCTCGCGGCTGCTCCAACCGGTGTAAATAGGCGAGGACGCAAGGGCTTCGGCCCGGCGCTCGGCGGGCAGGCGCGAGAGCAGCAGCCGACCGGAGAGCGTGGCTGCTGCATCGAAGACCCCGCCGATCTCGATGGAGATACGCACCGGCTCGGGGCTGTCTTGCTGCTGCACGACGAGGAGCTGACCGTGGTCGAGCACGCTGAGGTGGCAGGACTCGCGCACCGCTTCGGAGAGCTCTTGCATGGGGCGGCGGGCCGCGCGGATCAGCGCCTCGACAGGGGAGTGCGTGTGCGCAAGGGCGTAGAGCTTGAGCGAGAGGATGTATTTGCCGGAGACAGGGTCGCGCATCACGTAGTGGCGGCGTTCCAGGCAATTGAGCATGCGAAAGAGCGCGCTGGGGCTGCGATCGAGGCGGGTAGCGAGATCCGTCAACGATTGGGGGATGGAGGCAGCGGCCAGGGCTTCGAGGATATCCAGCCCCTTTTCGAGGGCAGGCACGCGATAGTCGGGGGTACTCATTTTTGAGGCTTGCGTCTTTTCATATATAAATCTTGTTTTTGCAAATAAAATGCCCCGTCTCCCCACTCCTTGCCCCACCTTGCCGCAGCGCCTGCGCCCGATTGTCGTCATCGGGGCCGGAGGCATTGTCCGCGATGCCCACCTCCCGGCCTATCAGGCGGCAGAGTTCCCCGTCCATGGCGTCTTCGATCTGAATGAGGTGAAGGCCAAGCGACTGGCGGCGAGCTTCAACATTCCGCACATCTACCGCGACTTGGGCAACGCCATCGCCCAGGCGCCGGAGGATGTCGTCTACGACCTCGCGGTGCCGGCCAACGCGATCGGCACTGTGCTGGAGCAGCTGCCAGACGGCGCGCACGTCCTGATCCAGAAACCCTTTGGTGAAAACCTGGCAGACGCACGCGAGCTGTTGAAGATCTGCCGCGCCAAGCGCCTCGTGGCCGCCGTCAACTTCCAGCTACGCTACGCCCCCTATATTCTCGCGGCCAAGCAGTTGATCGACGCGGGCGAGATCGGCGAGATCCACGACATGGAGGTGCGCGTGACGGTCTACATGCCGTGGCAGCTCTGGACTTTCCTCGAAGGCATTCCCCGCGTGGAGATCCTCTACCACAGCGTGCACTACCTTGATTTGATCCGCGCCTTTCTCGGCGAGCCGCGGGGCATCTACGCCAAGACGCTTCAGCATCCGGCCACCCAAAACCTCGCTTCGACGCGCACCAACATGGCGCTCGACTACGGTAACCTGCTACGGGCCAACATCGTGACCAACCACGGGCACAACTTCGGCCTCCGCCACCAGGAGAGCTACGTGAAGTGGGAGGGCACGAAAGGCTCGATCAAGGCGCGCCTCGGCTTGCTGATGAACTACCCGCACGGCGAGCCCGACAGTCTTGAAATCTGCCGCGTGGGCAAGGACGGCAAGGCGGGCCCGTGGGAAGCCGTGCCCTTCTCGGGCAGTTGGTTCCCGGATGCCTTTATCGGTACGATGGCGAGCGTCCAGCGCGTGGCCAACGGCGAGACGACCGAACTCCCCACCAGCGCAGAAGACGCGACCCGCACCATGGCCCTCGTCGAAGCGGCCTACGAATCCAGCGCCCACGGCGCCACCCCCATTCCAAGTATATGAGCTCTGCCAAAACCATTTTGCGCGGTATGACCTGGGACCACTCGCGCGGTTATCTGCCGATGGTCGCCTCCGCGCAGCGTTATCAGGAAATGCACCCGGAGATCGAAATCCGGTGGGAAAAACGCTCCCTCAAGGCGTTCGAGGAGTTCCCGGTCGAAAAGCTGGCCGAGGAATACGACCTCATGATCATCGACCACCCGTTCTCGGGCTACGCGGCCAAGCACCGCCCGCTGCTGGCGCTCGACGAGCACATGCCGGAGGGCTTTATGGCCGACCAGTTGGCCAATCAGGTGGGCAAGAGCCACGAGAGCTACACCTACGAAGGCCACCAGTGGGCGCTCGCGATCGACGCTGCCACGCCGGTTGCCTTCTGGCGCGAAGACCTGCTGGCCAAGCTGGGCCGCAAGGTGCCGCAGACCTGGGCCGAGCTGCTCGACCTCGCCCGGGCGGGCCACGTCGTGTGCCCGGCGGTGCCGATCAACTGCCTGATGAATTTCTACTCGCTCTGCGTGGCCCTCGGCGAAGAGCCGTTCCAGAGCGAGACCTTTATCTCCGAGGAAATCGGCTGGCAGGCGATTGCCGACCTGCAGGAGCTGATCGAGGCCTGCGACCCCGTTTCGTGGCAGCAGAACCCGATTCACTCGATGAACCTCATGTCGTCGAAGGCCAATCAGCAGATCGCCTACTGCCCGCTCGCCTACGGCTATTCCAATTACGCGCGCAAGGGCTATGCCGACCACCTGCTGAAGTTTGGCCAGCCGCCGACTTATCTGAACCAGCCGTTTTATTCGACCCTCGGCGGCACCGGGCTCGCGCTTTCGGCCCTGCGCCCGAACGTGAAGATCGCGGTGGACTACGCCCAGTTTGCCGCCTCGGCCAACACGCAGCGCCACCTCTCGACGCTGGCCGGCGGGCAGCCCGGGCACCGCAGCGCCTGGCTCAACGCGACCAACAACGCGATCACGCACAACTACTTCAAGGATACGCTGCCGACGCTCGACCGCTCGTTCCTGCGCCCCCGCTACTGCGGCTACACGCGCTTCCAGGAAGAGGGCGGGCCGATCCTGCACCGCGCGCTACGTCGCGAGACGAAGCCGCACGATGCCTTGCGCGAACTGAACGAACTTTACCGCCACACGCTGGCCACCGCTTAAGTATATGAAGCCACTGGAAGGACTGCTCGTCCTCGACTTTGCCCAATTCCTCGCCGGCCCCTGGGCCGCGACACGTCTGGCCGACCTCGGCGCGCGCGTGATCAAGATCGAGCGCCCCGGCTCGGGCGACATCTGCCGCCACCTCTACATCTCCGATCTGGAGCTGGATGGCGACAGCACGCTGTTTCACAGCATCAACCGCAACAAGCAGAGCTACGCCGCCAACCTCAAGGACCCGGCCGATCTGGAAAAGATCAAGCACCTGATCGCCAAGGCCGACGTGCTGATCCAGAACTTCCGCCCGGGCGTGATGGAGCGCATCGGCCTCGGCTACGACGTGTGCCGCGAGCTGAACCCGCGCCTCGTCTATAGCGTGGTGACCGGCTACGGCAGCGAAGGCCCCTGGGTCGAAAAACCCGGGCAAGACCTGCTCGCGCAATCGCTTTCCGGCCTGGTCTGGCTCAATGGCAATGCCGACCAGCCCCCGATGCCGTTTGGCCTCGCGGTGGCCGACCTCACCGCCAGCGCCCACCTCGTGCAAGGCATCCTCGCCACCCTCGTGCGCCGCGGTATTACCGGCCAGGGCGGCAAGGTAGAGGTGAGCCTGCTCGAATCGGTGCTCGACCTCCAATTCGAGGTCACGTCTACCTTCCTCAACGACGGCGGCAAGCAGCCCAAGCGCAGCGCGGTCAACAACGGCCACGCCTACCTCGGTGCCCCTTATGGCATCTACCAGACGCAAGACGGCTACATGGCCCTCGCGATGGGCTCGATCCCCGTGCTGGGCAAGCTGCTCGGCCTGCCCGTACTGGAGCAGTTCGCCGACCAGAAGACGTGGTTTACCCAGCGCGATACGATCAAGCAGCACATCGCCGATCACCTGAAGACGCAGCCGACCGCCCACTGGCTCGGCATCCTCGAGCCCGCCGACATCTGGTGCGCCGACGTGCTCACCTGGGAGCGCCTCTGGCAGACGGACGCCTTCAAGGCCCTCGAATTCGAGATGGAGGTGACGCGCGAAGACGGCCCGACCTTGCGCACCACCCGTTGCCCGATCACGATCGACGGCGAGCACTACCGCCCTACCCTCGGTGCCCCGCGCGTCGGCCAGCATACGGCCAAGATCGAGGCGGAGTTCGGGCTGTAGGTCTTACACGAAAACTACTTTGGGAGTGCGGTGCTCTGCACCGATCTGGATCCACCCACGCAATCGTCTCAAGCGGATCCTTCACCACCGAAACCAGATCTGAGCAGAGCTCAGCACTCCCAGAGCGCCTTCCGTCAGTTCGTCTCTCTTTAGCAATTTTGATTCTCACCCCTCCTTCTCACCCATGAACGATGCCCCACTGATCGGAACCCTTTTGCACACGGTTGGAGCGGCCAGCGCCGCCTTGTGCTACTCGCCCCAAAAATTCCTGCACAAGTGGAGCTGGCAAACCTACTGGATGGTCCAGGCAATGGTCTGCTGGCTGTTGTTGCCGTGGATCGGGGCCTACTTTTCGGTGCCCGACGGGCAGCTCTTCGCCGTGCTGGCCGAAGCGCCCAAAGACGCCATGTTGCACTCGTTCCTCTACGGCATGCTCTATGGCGTAGGCGGCATCGCTTTTGGCCTCTCGATCCGCTACATCGGGTTTTCGCTCACCTACGCCATCGCGATCGGCTTTTCCTGCCTCATCGGCACGCTCTTCATGCCGCTGATCAAGGGCCAGTTGGGGGCAACGCTCAGTCAGGACGGCGGCATGCTCGTGATCGGCGGGGTCGTGCTGGGCTTTGTGGCCATGATCCTGACGGGCGTGGCGGGCTTCCGAAAGGAAAACGAGCTGGCGGCCGACGGCACCAAAACGACTTTCAACGCCCACATCGGCCTGCCGATCTGCGTACTGGCGGGCGTGCTCTCCGCCGTCTTCAACTTTGCGCTTGAGTCTGCCAATCCGGTGGCCGAGCTGGCCGCCCAGTTCGGCGCGGGTCAGAATCAGGAAAACGTGAAGTACATCACGGCGATGAACGGCTCGTTTGTCACCACCGTGGTTTACGTGCTGATCCTCGCCAACAAAAACCGGAGCTGGGGCGAGTTCGGCAAGGTGCCGGATGCCGCCAAGGGCAAGCTGTTGCGCAACTACGGGCTCGCCGCCGCGACGGGACTGATGTGGTACACCCAATTCTTCTTCTACGGGCGTGGGCACGTGCTGATGGGCGATTTCAAGTTCTCGAGCTGGGCGATCCACATGATCATCCTGATCCTGCTCAGCAGCGGCTTTGGCGTGCTGATCGGCGAATGGAAGGGCGCGCGCGCCAAGACGCTCGCGGGCATGGGGGCTGCGCTAGCCTTGCTCTTTGGCGCGGTCGGCCTTATCACCTACGGCAACTACCTCGGTAGCCAAGCCACCGACACCGCCCCGGTGCCGGTCGAAGAAGGCACGCCCGGCCACTAACCCCCACCCGCTGCGCCCCATGAAACTCGTCGACACCCACCTGCACCTCTGGGACCGCCGCCAGTTCCCCTACTCGTGGACGGAAGGCGTTGCGCCGCTGAGCCGCGACTTCCTCATCACCGACTACCTGGAGGCGGCCAAAGGCTGCGGCATCAGCAAGGCCATCTTTATGGAGGCCGATGTGGACGAGCCGCACCTGCTCGACGAGGCCCGCGCGATCCAGCAACTGGCCGAGCGCTACCCCATCATCGGCGGCATCATTGCCAATGCCCGCCCGGAGCAGGAGGGCTTTGCGGAACATCTGGATGCGTTGCGCCGATTGCCCCTGCTCAGCGGGATCCGCCGCGTGCTGCACACCCAGCCCGACGACCTGCCGACGCAGCCCCTCTTTATCGAAAACCTCCAGCTGCTGGGCCAATACGGGCTGCCGTTTGACTACTGCGCCCTGCCCCACCAGTTGAAGATCGCCGCCGAAGTGATCGCCCAGTGCCCGCATACGGCCTTCGTGCTCGACCACTGCGGCATCCCCGACGTCAAGGGCGGCACGCTGGACCCGTGGCGCGAAGACATGGCCCGCCTGGCCAAGCTGCCCAACGTGCTCGCATGCAAGGTGAGCGGCATCGTGGCCTATGCCGACCCGGCAAGCTGGTCGGTCGAGACCCTTCGTCCGTGGTTCGACCATGTGGTGGAGTGCTTTGGCTGGGACCGCCTCGTGTGGGGCGGCGACTGGCCGGTCTGCACCCTCACCGCCTCGCTCAAGGAGTGGGTCGACGCCACGGCGGCCCTCGCCGCCAACGCCAGCGATGCCGAACGCGCCAAGCTGTATCGACACAATGCGGAACGAATTTATGCCGTTTGAGCTGACTTCCAAAACCGCGCTGGTCACGGGCTCCGGGTCCGGGATCGGGCGCGCCATTGCCGAACTGTTCGCGCGCCAAGGTGCCCACGTCGTCGTGGTCGACCGCGACGCGCAGGCCGGGCAGTCGACAGTGCAGGCCATTCAGGACGCTGGCGGATCGGCCCAGTTCGAGACGCTCGACGTCGCCGACGAGGCCGCTGCGATCGCGCTGGCCGAGAAGCTGGGCGCGGTCGACATCCTCGTGAACAACGCGGGCATCGGCCACGTGGGCAACCTGCTCCAGACGGGTGCCGCCGACCTCGACCGCCTCCACGCGGTGAACGTGCGCGGGCCCTTCAATCTCTGCAAGGCCTTCGTGCCCGGTATGCTGGAGCGCGGCCAAGGCAGCGTGATCAACCTCGCCTCCATCGGCGGCGTCGTAGCCGTGCGCGACCGCCTGGCCTACACCGTGAGCAAGCACGCCGTCGTCGGCCTCACCAAGTCCCTCGCGCTCGACCACAGCCACACGGGCGTGCGCTTCAATGCGATCTGCCCCGGCCGCGTCATGACGCCCTTCGTCAAGGCCCGCATCGCCGAGTATCCCGACCCCGAAAAGGCCGCCCGCGACCTCGCCGCCACGCAGCTCAACGGCCGCATGGTCGAGCCGCACGAAGTCGCCGCCCTCGCCCTCTACCTCGCCAGCGACGCCTCCGCCATGGTCACAGGCTCTTGCCAGATGATCGATGGAGGCTGGAGCGCCGGCAAATAATCCACTACCTTTAAGACCGAGCATATGAAAATCATCCGCTACCAGGACTCGAACGGCGCCGTCCACTATGGTGCCCAAAACGCCGACGGCAGCGCCCAACGCATCCAGGGCGACGTCTACGGCACCTATCAGGTGACGGCCGAGAAGGCCGATGTCGCCAAGCTGCTCGCGCCCGTGGTGCCCAGCCAGATCCTCTGCATCGGGCTCAATTACCGCCACCACGCCGAAGAAACGGGCGCCAAGATCCCCGAGCGCCCCATCCTCTTCGTCAAGGGTATCAACACCCTGCAACACCCCGGCGACCCCATCCTCATCCCCACCCACGCCAAGAGCGAAAAGGTGGACTATGAGTGCGAGCTGGCCGTCGTGATCGGCAAGCCCTGCAAGAACGTCTCCAAGGAAGAGGCGCTCGATTACGTGCTCGGCTACACCTGCGCCAACGACGTCTCCGCCCGCGACTGGCAGATCGAGTGGGGCGGTGGGCAATGGTGCCGCGGCAAGTTCTTCGACACCTTCGCGCCGCTCGGCCCCGTGCTCGTGACGACCGACGAGCTGAAGGACCCGCAGTCGCTCAAGATCGCCACCGTGCTCAACGGCAAGCGTGTGCAGGACTGGAACACCAACGACATGATCTACAGCGTCGCCGAGATCATCTCCTACCTCAGCGGCAGCACCACGCTCGTCCCCGGCACCGTCATCCTCACCGGCACGCCCCACGGCGTCGGCATGGCCGCCAAGCCCCCTCTCTGGCTCAAGGCCGGCGACAGCGTCACCATCGAGATCGAAGGTATCGGCAGCCTCACCAACCCCGTCGCCAACGAAGAGTAAGAGGCCCGGTTGCACTTTCGTTTCCCCCCAAGGAGAGGCCGCCACGCCTCTCCTTTTTTGTGCGGGCGATGTGGAGAGCCACTGCCATAACTTGGCAGAAATTAAGGTTGCGACCCTACGCGTAGATCGTTCTGCTCCAGCTAACCATCCTTTCCGTATTCGCGCTGTCATGACATCTTCCGTCACCTTCCGCCACTGGGTCCTCTCGGCCTTTGCCCTGTTCACCTCCGCCGCACCGCTGGCGGCGTATGATGCGCTCGCCCTCGGCGAGGTCGCAGATGTGCCGATGGATTTGCGCAAGCCCCGTTACCCGAACATTCAGGAGGTCTTTGGGCCCGGTCTCGCGCTCAGCAAGCAAGGCGAATTATTTGCTTGGGGTGGCTGGGCACAAGACACGCAGCTTCTGGGGCTTCCGGTGATCGAGAATGTCGCGGCCTACGCGGGAAATTCGGGCCAGCATCTGGTGTTGCTGAAAAACGGCAACGTTATGGCGATCAAAACGGATTCCAACGGCTATTTTCTGGACCCGATTATTGAAGGCGAGAACGTGGTCGAGATCGCCGTGGGGCACCCCCGCGGAGTGGCGGTGCGGGAAGACGGATCCGTCATTACGTTTTCGACTGATCAGCACACCACGCCTCCTCAGTTGGAGGTCTCGCCGGTGCAGACTTTAGCGATCAACGAGAACGAGGTTGCGTTGCTGCTGCTGAAAGACGGCACCCTCAAGAGCTTCGACCTGAAGACTGGCCTGGAAGTTGCCGCGTTTGAAGATGTGTCCGGAATCATCGCAATTGCCGCTGGTGAATCCGACTTCATCGCTCTCCGGGCCGATGGCACCGTTGTCTCCGACGACGAAGCAGTTCCTCCAAATTTGCAGAACGTCGTCGCGATCGGCGCTGCCGATGGAAACCCTTCCGAGCACTTTTACACCCTGAACAGCGACGGAACTCTCGACGTCTGGGGCAACGGAGCAGAAGAATCTGCGCTCTACGGCCTTACAGACGTCACCGCACTATGGGGTGGTACGGCGATGCTCAGCAATGGCACGGCGGTTACAGCATACGCAGAGAACGGAGGCACGACAATCGACCTCCCGTTTTACGTAACGGACGTGCGAGATATTCAGGCCAGCGAAGATTGGAACGGCACCACTCTCGCCGTCATGATGGACGGAACCGTACGCGCATGGGGCAACAATTCCCACAGGGAAGCCGACGTGCCGGAAGGCTTGGCCGACATCGTCCAAGTAGCCGTTGGCACCAACCACTCCGTAGCCCTCGATGCGAGCGGCACTCTCTATGGCTGGGGCGACAACTCCAAGCAACAACTCGATTTTCCGACGACGCGGGGAGCGGCAGTCTTTATCAGCGCAGGAGGTGACGTCACCACGATCACCTATGCCGATGGCACGGTCGCAGAGCTTGGATCGGACGTCGAGGGCGCTTCAATTCTCCCCGAGGGCCTCCAGAACGTCAAAAAGGCTGCCACCAACGGCCTCTATTCCATCGCCCTGCATGATGATGGCACCCTGAGCACCTGGAGCGAGCACCCGCGCACCCCGCCCTACCAACTGGGAACCGTCAAGGACGTAGGCGTCGCACAAGGGCAGGCGTGGGCACTCACGGAGAGCGGCGAATTCTACGCCTGGAATGTCGTTTTTGATCCGAATGCATACCAGCCAGGGGTAGATGATGGCTTTGCCAACGGAAGCTACGACTTCACCCTCCCCGCTTTTACCAAAGAAATTCTGACGATGGACCTCGCCGGTTACAACGACCTGCCGGCACCTCTGGTCGTGTTCGTAGACGGGACCACGGAGCCTCTACACTCCTATAACTACTTTGGCTTTTTTGCCCCGTCGGATCTGCCCTCGATTCGCCACCTCAGCGCTGCACGCGATGTCGCCTACCTCTTCATCGACGCCGACAGCGACGCCGATTTACTTCCGGACGACTGGGAGCTGCTTTACTTCGGCGACCTCTCCCAAACCGCCGAAGCTGACTTTGACGGCGACGGGCACAGTAACCGTTTCGAGCAGCTGCTGGGGCTCGACCCGACGGAAGCCGACAGCCGCCTGCGCACGACGGTGGAGCAAGGCTACGTAGTCTTCGGGCCGATCTCGCCGGACGCCGGGCTGGATTACCAACTCGTCTCCAGCGACGCGTGGGGCGACTTCGTGTTG